>NZ_JAMQQF010000400.1:0-1751 GCF_023716945.1 Frankia sp. AiPs1
GGCCTGGCCATGGCGCCCCCCGCCGCGGACTCCGCCGTTGCCGGTGGCTCCGCCGACTCCGCCGACTCCGCCGACTCCGCCGACCGAGGCACCATGGCCGCGGTGCCCGCGCCGCGCGAGCGGGTCGCCGCGATGCTCGCCGACCACCCCGATCTGGTCATCTGCAACCACAACGCCCCGGAGCAGGTCGTCATCGGCGGCCCGACCGAGGCCGTCGCCGCCTTCGTCCGCCGCTGCGCCGACGAGGGCCTCGACGCCCGCCCGCTGCCAGTGTCCGCTGCCTTCCACACCCGCTACGTCGCCCACGCGGTCGACCGCTTCGCCGAGGCACTGAGCACGGTCGGCATCGGCGAGCCGACCGCGCCGGTCTACTCCAACACCCGCGGCGCGGCCTACGGCGCGGACAGCGCCGCCAACGCCGCCGTGCTCGCCCGCCAGCTGCTCGAGCCGGTCGAGTTCGTCGACGCGGTCCGCGCCGCGCACGCCGCCGGCTGCGACATCTTCGTCGAGTTCGGCCCGAAGCAGGTGCTGACCCGCCTCGTCCGCCAGATCCTCCCCGACGCCGACGTCGTCGCGATCCCCACCGACGCGGGCCCGCTGGGCAACTCCGACGTCGCCCTCAAGCAGGCGGCCGTGCAGCTCGCCGTGCTCGGCGTCGAACTCGCCGGCATCAACCGGCACCAGGCCGCGCCGCTCGAGGCGATCCCCGCCAAGGGCCCGACGATCACCCTGTCGGCGCCCGAGTACACCCCGGCGTCCCGCAAGGCGGCCTACGACGCGGCGCTGTCCGACGGCTACCGCATCACCACCGCGGCCGCCGTGCCCGCCCCCCGGGCCGAGACCACGACCGAGGTGACCACGGTGAAGTACGTCCCCGCCGACGCGACCGCGTCGATCGGCACCGCCGTCAACGGTTCCGGCACCAACGGCGCGGCTGTGAACGGGTCGAACGTGAACGGATCGAACGTGCACGGCGTGAACGGGGCCGGCGGTAACGGCGCCACCGTGAACGGCGCGGCCATCAACGGCGCGGCCATCAACGGTTCCGCCGCGACCGGGGCTGGCGTCAACGGCGCCGCCGTGAACGGTTACGGCGCGGACCACAACGGCTCCGGGTACCAGCCCGAGCCGGCCGCCGCCCACCACACGCAGCCCGGCCTGGCCGGCCCGACCGACGGGGGAGTGGCGTTGCCCACCGGAGCCGACGTCCTCGCCCAGCAGGTCAACCTGCACGCCGTTTACCTGGAGAGCCAGCTCGACGTGGCCAACCGGCTCGTCGGCGCGCTGCAGGAGTACCAGCGCCGCGGCCAGGCCGACGAGCGCTTCACCGATGCCGTCGCCACCGTCGCAAGCCAGAGCGTGGTGATCGGCCAGACGCACAGCCGGGCCAACGAGGTCCTGGCCCAGCTCGCCGAGCTGGAGTTGGCGACGCTCGACCCCACCGCCCCGCTGGCGGGCACCGGCCGCGGCCCGTCCCTGCCGACGTCGTTCGGCCAGGCACCGGCACGCCGCGAGATCCTCGCCCCCCTGCCCGTCCCGTCCGCCCCCACTGCCGCCCCGAGCCCGGTGACGATTCCGGCCCAGGCTCCTGTCGCGGCTCCGGCTCCAGCTCCGGCCCAGGCTCCTGCCCCGGCGCCGGTCCAGGTCGCGCCGGCGGCTGCCGCAGGCGCGGTGGACCGGGAGGCGGTGCGGGGTGCGCTGGTCGAGGTGGTCGCGGAGAAGACGGGTTATGCCGCGGACATGATCGATAC
>NZ_JAMQQF010000400.1:1851-5517 GCF_023716945.1 Frankia sp. AiPs1
CGGGAGCGGTTCCCGCAGTCGCCGACGGTGGGTCCGGAGCAGCTTGCGGAGCTGCGGACGTTGGACCAGATCGCCGATTTCGTCTCGGCGGGTGCGGGTGCGGGTGCGTCCGCGGCGTCGGGTGGTTCCGCGGAACACTCGGCCGGTCCTGGGGCCGGCTCTGCGGCTGGTGCCGGTGGCATCGACCGGGAGGCGGTGCGGGGTGCGCTGGTCGAGGTGGTCGCGGAGAAGACGGGTTATGCCGCGGACATGATCGATACCGGGATGGATCTGGAAGCCGATCTCGGGGTTGACTCGATCAAGCGGGTGCAGGTGTTGGGGGCGTTGCGGGAGCGGTTCCCGCAGTCGCCGACGGTGGGTCCGGAGCAGCTTGCGGAGCTGCGGACGTTGGACCAGATCGCCGACTTCGTCTCCGCCGCACCGCCCGGATCGGCCACATCGACCGCCACGGCCGACGGCCTGGAGGCAGGTGGTGTCGACCCAAAAGCCGGTGAGCCGGCGCGGGCATCGCGCCGGCCCATCCGCCTGGTGACCCTGCCCCCCCTCGACCGGCTCGACCGCCCGTACGCCGACTCCCCGGTGGCCGTCGTCGTCCACCGGGGCACCCCCGGCGCGGTCCTCGACGGCCTGCGCGAGCGGGGATGGACCGTGCGGGAGGTCGACCTCAGCGCCGCCGCCGGCCCGGCCCTGCCGACGTCCGACGAGGTGGACAAGGCCCTGGCCACGGCTTTTGAGGGCCGGGTGGATCTCGCCCTAGCCGTCCTGACGCCGGGTTCCGACTGGGCGGACTCCGTGGCCGTGCTCGCGGAGACCGTCCTGGTCGCGCGGCACGCCCACGGGCCGCTCGCGGCGAGCGCCGCGGACGGTTCCCGCGCCGCCTTCGTCACCCTCACCCGCATCGACGGCGGGCTGGGCCACCTGGGCCCGGCCGCGGTGGCGACGGCCCTGCTCGGCGGGGTCGGCGGCGTCGTGAAGACGCTCGCCGCGGAGACCCCGCAGCTGTTCTGCCGGGCGCTCGACGTCGCACCGGAGCTCGCCGACGACACCGTCGCCGCACTGCTCGACGCCGAACTGCACGACGTGGCCCGAGACGCCCCCGAGGTCGGCATCGACGCCGCCTCGGTGCGCCGGACGGTCGTCCCCGGCCTGTTCGACCCGCTCGCTGCGGCCGATCCCGCTGGTGCCGATCCTTCCGGTGCCGATCCTTCTGGTGCCGGGGTCGCGGCTGCCGGCGGGGACGCGGACGCCGTCACGATCGGCGCGGACGACGTCCTCGTCGTCTCCGGCGGAGCCCGCGGCGTGACGGCGCTGTGCGTGCGGGCCCTCGCCGAACGGGCCCCCGCCAGCTTCGTGCTGCTCGGCCGTTCGCCGCTGGCCGACGAACCCGGCTGGGCCGTCGGTATCGCCGCCGGCGAGCTCAAGGCGGCCGTGATCGCCCAGCTGCGAGCCACGGGCACCCGTCCCACTCCACGCGAGGTCGAGGGCATCTACCAGGGGCTGCTGGCCCAGCGGGAGATCCGCGAGACGCTGGCGGCGGTCGAGGCCGCGGGTGCGCGGGCCCGGTACGTCGCGGTCGACGTGACCGACGCCGACGCCCTGCGCGCCGCGCTCGGGGACCTGCGCGAGCAGGTCACCGGCGTGGTCCACGGCGCGGGGGTGCTCGCCGACGCGCTGCTGCCCGCAAAGTCCGCCGCGGACGTGGCCCGGGTGTTCGCCCCGAAGCTCACCGGGCTGCGGGCGCTGCTCGACGCCGTCGACGGCGCCCCGCTGCGCCACCTGATCCTGTTCACCTCCGTCGCCGGGTTGTACGGCAACCCCGGCCAGGCCGACTACGCCGCCGCGAACGAGGCCCTGTGCCGGGTGGCGGCCTCGCTGAAGCACGACCGTCCCGACTGGCACGTCACCGCGATCGACTGGGGTGCCTGGGACGGCGGCATGGTGACCCCCGCCCTGCGGGAGCTGTTCCAGGCGCGCGGCGTGGAGCTGCTGGCCCCCGACGCGGGTGCCGGCGCCTTCGCCGACGCGTTCCGGCCCGACCGCGCCGACGAGGTGTGCGTGCTCGTCGGGCCGGGCCGCTCCCTGGCGGAACCGGCTGCGGCCGGCGGGCCGGCCGTGCGTGCCCGCCGGTCGCTCACCTGGATCGTCGACCATCCCGTGATCGCCGCCCACCGGGTCGGCGAGCACCGGGTGCTCCCTGCGACGTTCGGCCTCGGCTGGATGATCAACAACGTGGAGCGGTCCCACCCGGGGCGGCGCGTCGTCGAGGTCCGCGACTTCGCGGTGCACAAGGGCATCGTCTTCGACGGTGCGTTCCCCAACACCGCGCGGGTCGAAGCTGAGCCGGCGGTCCCGGACGAGGCGGGCGGACTGCTCGTCCGCGTCGCGGTCCGCGCCGACGGCTCCGGCCGGCTGCCGGTGTCGCACTACGCGGCGACGTTCGTGCTCGCCGCGGCCGACACAGCCGCGACCCGGCCGGCCGTGGTGCTGCCCGGCTGGCCCGGCTACCGGCTGGGGGAGGGCCCACCCGACGCCCTGGCCATCTACACCGAGGGCACCCAGTTCCACGCCCCGCGGCTGCAGGGCATGCGCCGGGTGCTGGCGCGGGGCGCCGACCGGCTGGTGCTCGAATGCCAGCTCGACGACGACGCCGACCTGCGAGCCGCGTTCGGCGGGGCGCTGCACAGCCCCGTCCTCGCCGACGTGCTCCTGCAGGGACCGCCGGTGCTCGGCAAGGCGCTGCTCGGGCAGGCCTGCCTACCCCTGGGCATCGGCCGCGCCGAGTACTTCCATCCCCTGCCCGACGCCGCGCCCTTCGTCCTCGTTCTGGACCGGGCGCGCGTCGACGCCGGCGGCGGCACGGCGACCGTGACCGCGACCGCCTGCGCCCCGAACGGCACCGTGCTGGTGCGGTTCACCGACGTCACGGTCGCCGCCACGGCCGGCATGGCGGCGAAGTTCACCGAAGCCGTCCGCGCCTGGCAGCAGACCCCGACCGCGGACCACACCCCAAGCGCGGACCACACCCCGAGCGAGAACGAGGACGACCCGTCATGACCTTGGTCGACCAGGCCGAGCGCCTCGACTTCGTCGGCGAACCGTTCGACCCGCTGGCCTTCGCCGCCCCCGTGTCGTCGCCCGCCGCCGAACCGTCCGCGCCCCCGCCCCCGTCCCCGTCCCCCACGTCCCCCCAGCCGGCGGGCCTGACGCCCGCGCCGGCCACCTCCGCCCTGGAGCTGATCCGCCAACTGCGAGTGACGACCGCCGCGGCGCACGCCAGCGCCCTGCGCGCCCAGGCGGCCCTGCAACGGCGCCTGCTCGCCCCCCTGACCACGCCGCCGTCGCTGGCCGCCTCGTCCCTGCTGCCGGCCTCGTCCCTGCTGCCGGCCTCGTCCCTGCTGCCGGCCTCGTCCCCGCTGGCCGTACTGCCCCCACTGGCGGCACCCTCGGCGCTTGTCGGCCTGCCCCCGGCACCGGCGCGTCCGCGGGTGAGCAGCGAGGCGTCGTTCAAGCCACTGGCCCGCAGCGCCGTCGGCGCGCTGGGCGCCGCGGACCTCGACCGGCTGGCCCGGGGCGCCATCGCCGACGTCCTCGGCCCGGCCTACGACCAGGAGGGCCACGACCGCGCGGTGCGCATCGCCGCCGGCGAGCTGCTGCTGGCCTCCGTTG
>NZ_JAMQQF010000401.1:0-286 GCF_023716945.1 Frankia sp. AiPs1
CGCCTGCGGGGCCGCCGCGCCACGACGGGGCCCCGCCTCCCTCCGGTCGGCACCCCGCCGGGGCGTCGTCCCCGCGGGCGCGTTGGCCCGTCGGACACGTCGGAGCGCCACAACCCCCGCAATCTCTTTTAGCAGGGTATATTTACGCATTAACAGCCCGGCCCGGTTGCTATTCTCTATCGGGGGGCCCAGCGTTTAGCGCTTTGGGGGGGCAATAGCCCCCCCAAACCCCAAAACCCAACCCTTAGTCGCAACCTTGGGGAAAACAATGCACCCAAAAACACTG
>NZ_JAMQQF010000401.1:296-5515 GCF_023716945.1 Frankia sp. AiPs1
AATTAACCCCCGGGCCGTTTGAATATTAACTAGGGGGGCGCCCAGGTTTTGGGGGTTGGGGGGAAAACCCCCCCCGCAAAGCGCTAAACCGAAACGTTTCGTCGCATCGTTGCGTAACACATGCAACGAAACAGAAGTGACGATTCAGGGTGGATGGGGCAGCAGGTTTCCAGTGCCTCTGGGCGCTTCCGGCCGCCCGAGTTCCACGGGCGCACCGGGGACGAACCCGCGATGCCCCTAGTGCCGCCCCTACCGCCAGCGTCCGAGGGTGATCACTCTGGTTCTGGGCGCCCCGGGGCAGGCACAGCGGCCACACCCGACCGGGGCGCCCGCCTAGCGGCCCTGGTGCGCCTTGTCGTCCACGTGGGTGCACCGCAAGCGGGAAGGAATCCGAGATGAATGCTGCGCGCGAACTGGTCGCCCCCGACCTGTTTGACCGTCTCACTGAGAGGGTCATGAAGGACGAGGGCCACGACCGCGACCACTCCGAAAGGGTCGTCGATCAGGCGTTGGACTTCCTGAAGGCGTGCGCCGACAGTCCCGGTGCGGGCCTCGGACCGTCGACGGCCGTCGACGCCGGATGGCACGCCTTCCTGCTCCACACCCGCGACTACGCGAGATTCTGCGCCCGCCTCGCGGGCCGGTTCATCCACCACGAGCCCACCGACGGCGACAGCTCGCGCGCCGATACCCTGCACCGGACCATCACCGCCGTGTGCGCCACCGGGTACGAGGTGGACGAGAAGTTGTGGGCTCTTCCGGGGGACTGCGACGGCAAGCCGTCGTGCAACACCACGTGTAATCACCCCCGCCATGACTCCGACTGATCTTCGGTAACGCCATCGAAGGGAGCGCCGTGACCCGGATCGTGTGGGCCGAACTGCCGAGCACGGTTCGGCGTGAGGTGGAAGAACGGGCGGGACGTGTCACGGCGTCCCACCCTGCCGACGGGGGCCGCTCTGACCTCACGGCGACGCTGGAAACCGACCGCGGCCTAGTGTTCATCAAGGCAGCGCAGGGGCGACCCTTCGCCCCGTCCCTACGCAACGAGGCTGCGACCAACCCGTACGTGCGGGACATCGCGCCCGCGCTCCTGTGGCACGTCGAGGCGGACGGATGGACCGTCCTCGGCTTCGAACACGTGGCAGGGCGGCAGGCGGACTTCACTCCCGGCTCGCCGGATCTTCCCCTCTTCCGTGCAGCCCTTGACCGACTCCAGTGCATCCCCCTGCCACCGCACGCCACGGCCAGGGTCGAACAGCACTACGGCCAGGAACCCGCCATGACCGGCGAGGCCCTGCTACACACCGACCTCAACCGCCACAACGTTCTGATCACTGGCCAGCGGGCCATGATCGTGGACTGGGCCTGGGCATGCCGGGGCGCGCCGTGGGTGGACTTGGCGTTGGTCGCCTTCCTGTTCATGGTCGCCGGTCACAGTGTGGAAGAAGCCGAGGCGTGGGGCGCCACCTTTCCCACCTGGGTGGACGACGGCGCGCTGACCGCGTTCGTGACGGCCAACGAGCGGGTGTGGCACCAGGCCGCAGGGATGGACGCGCCGGGGTGGAAGCTCCGGGCCGCGCGCATCGCGGAGCGCTGGGCGGAACAACGTCAAGCGACTTTATGAGGTGTCGGCACGGATCAAGTTGTCCCTGACCCACCTGCAAGACGCCATCGGGGTGCCAGGGGTTCATATCCACCTGCACAGTACGACGCTCTACAGCTCCATCTACCGCTTCGACGACGTCCTGCTCGCGAACACCCACGTATTTGGAGCTCCGGCCGCTCAGAGTCCAGTGATCCACCTACAGCGGATCCCGGGCGGTCGCCTGTTCGACCACTACATGAGCAGCTTTGACCGGGTGTACTCCGGCTCCGTGCCGGTAGAGGGGAGCGTGGCCCACCGTGGCTAGAAGAGACTTCTACGACGACCCGGCCGCACCGAAGCCGAACTCGATAGTCCCGGCGGCTACCGTCGTCGTTCCCGATGAGCAGAATCGGGTGCTGCTCATCCGCCGGTCGGACAACGGCCGTTGGGCGCTTCCGGGTGGCCAGATGGAGGTGGGCGAGTCACTGCCCGAAGCAGCAGCGAGAGAGGCCAGAGAAGAGACCGGGCTGACCGTCGAGATCGTCGGCATCCTCGGGACCTACACCGACCCACGCCACGTGATCGCCTACGACGATGGGGAGGTCCGGCAGCAGTTTGCCCTCTGCTTCGAGGCACGGATTACCGGCGGGACGCTGCTGGCGGACGGCAGCGAGGCAAAGGAAGCACGCTTCGTCGCAGCGGAGGACCTCGACACGCTGAACCTGCACCCGTCCATGCGCCTGAGAGTTGATCACTACCTTGCCCGCAGGCCGACACCCTACATCGGCTAGGAGCGGGTCGGTCGACGGCTGCGTGGACTGGTGCGCAGGCGGACGGTGAGGAGGGTGAGGTCGTCGGTGTCCACGGCGCCGATGGCGCGCTGCGCGGCGAGATGGTCGCGAAGGTCGTCGGGCGGGCTGTGGATGACCCGGTGTAGCCCGCCGAGGTCGTGCAGGGCCAGCGTAAGCAGCCAGCGGGCGACGGCATCCGTGGCGAGCAGCAGGGTGTCACCCGCGGCCATCGAGCCCGAGGCCCGTTCCACCCCGGCGGAGTCCATACTGGCCGCGAGCAGGTGGGGATGGCCGGGTACCAGACGCGGGGTGTCGGAGAACTGATCCGGGGCGGCCAGGGGGAAGGACGTGAGCACGCCGGCGGCGGTCACCTGCAGCAGGCAGGAGTCACCGATGGCAATGGCCTTCCAGGCTGCGCGGCCCTGCTCGTCGACCATCAGCTGCAGCCCGAGGAACGTGGCGTAGGCGCTGGTCACCGCGCCGGGACCCTCGTCGAGCCAACGGGGCCCGACCGCCTGGGGAAGGGTGGCCGCGTGCTGCCTGGCCACGGCGAGGAACCATTCCCGCAGGTCGGCATCGCTGGCCTGGCCCTGGGGCGGCTGGCGGACGTAGGCGCGGACCAGCGCCTGCGCCCACAGGTGCACGTCGCGTCCGGCCGAGGCACCGTCGGCGACGGCGAACCGACCATTGCGTTCGCTCGCGGCCGCGCCATCCTCGATCGGATCGATCTCGTTCTTCGGTAGCCGCAGGATCCGCGCACTGCACCGCGGCGGTGCCTGCGGGCGCGCGTGGTCCCGGCGGCCGGCGGTCACCGACGGTCGTCGGTCAGGCTGGTGCCGACCCGCAGCGCCAGCACGAGGTCGTCGGGTGCCGCGTTCGCCACGAAACCGCGGGACCCGACGGAGAGACTGACAGCGGTGCCCGATTCCGCCCTTGTGCGCATCTCCTGCGGGATCTCGCTGGAGGTGTCGAACAGCAGGCGAAGGAACTCGTCGTCCGCGGGCAGCTCCGCGGGGCTGGCCGGGAAACGCACCGAGGCCGACAGGCCGTCGGAGAGGCTCACGTTGAACAGCAGCAGGTCCCCGTCCCGGGTGTGCAGCGAGCGCAGCCGGTCGGCCCAGGTGCGCACCTCGTCGCCATCCCCGTCGGTCGCCATCCCGTCGGTGATGTTGATGACGATCGGCGGGTGGGACCGCTGGTGCCCCGAGGCCCAGCCGCTGGCCAGCCGACCGGCCTGGTTGAGAGCCAGGCACATCGGCGTCTGACCGGAGGCGAAGGGTTCCACCCAGACGGGCTTGGAACGTCCGTCCCGTTCCTCGTGTCGCAGCACCGCGGAGAACAGCTCCGGGATCGACGCCAGCCACTGGCCGGTCAGCGGACCGCCCAGCAGCGAGCGCACCTCCTGCCCGCAGTAGCCGAGCACGGCCAGGTCGTAGTAGGCCCGCGGAGTCGGCTCGGTGTGGACCTTCCGACAACGCCGCATGATCATCGCGATGGTGTCGTTGACGATGTCGGCCAGCAGCTCGGCCCGCGAGACGGTGGAGCGGCCGCCGACCGGCAGGTTCATCGAGTCGGACTGGTCCAACAGGAAGATGACGCACCCCGGGGTGGTGCGGTCGATCGACTGGGAGTAGGGCACGGACCGGCTCCTAGCGGTGGGGACGGCGCCGAGGTCGGCGGGATGTGCACGGGATCGTTTTCCGGTCGGGGATGATCATGGTCGGGCGGCAGGCGGCAGGCGGCAGGCGGCAGGCGGCAGGCAGCCGGTCGCGGGGCGGAGCCGGGGGCGACCCTCAAGAGACCAGCGCCCGTAGCAGTCCGACGCGGTACGCGAGGACGAAGACGACACCGAAGACGGCGAGGAACAGGGCGACGTAGGCGAGGGCGCGCGCCGGGCCCGACCGGGCCGCGCCGTCACCCTCGTTCGCGTCGCTGTACTCGGTCAGGCCGGCGCCGACGTCCGACTCGCCGGGCCAGGACCAGGTGGCGTCGGGATCCGGCGGGGCCGCCGCGGGCTCGTCCCACCAGCGGTGGACGTCGTCGGGCCCGGCGGGACGGAGCAACGATGCCGGCCGTAGGAGCCCCTCCGACCGGGCCCGGCGACTGCCGTCCAGCAGGCCGGCCAGGTCCCGGCCGGAGTCGGCCGGGCCGTGGCAGAGCTCGCGCAGCAGTGACACGAGCCGACGGACGTCCCGGTCGGGACTGCTGTTCAGCCGGTCCCACAGCGGGGTCTGGTCCGGATGCGCGAGATCGTCGTCGGTGAGCACCAGGTTCTCGCCGTTGTGGTGTGGCCCCCAGAGGTCCGGCTCGACGGCCAGCGCGCGCAGGGAGAGGTAGATGACCAGGGCGGAGAACGTGTCGACGGTGCGGCCCCAGTCGCCGCGTCGCCGCCGGGGATGCTGGTAGTGCCGATGACCGGTCTCGTCCGGCGGCAGGTGGGCGACGGCCGGCAGCCAGACGCCGTCCAGGTCGACTGCCTTCAGCTGCCCGTCCCCGGTGACGAAGATGTTGTTCTGCTGCAGGTCGCCGTGCGCCACGTCGGCCGCTGCGAGCGTGGCGGCGAACTCGGCCCAGTTCCAGGCCAGACCGCGCAGCCTGGCCGGGTCCTTCGCGAGCACGTGTTCCACCTGGCCGGCCAGTGACCGGCCCTCCACCCGCTCCATGACGATCACCGGCCACCAGGTGCCGTCGATCTCGACGCCCTGGTCGATCCACTCTGCCTCGGCGAGCGCGGCGGCCAGCCGCGGATGGGCGGCTCGCCGGGCAGCGAGCTTCTCGTAGCGACGGCTCGCACCGGCGCCCAGGTCGCGGGTCGGGCAGCGCAGCGCCACGCCCTGCGC
>NZ_JAMQQF010000402.1 GCF_023716945.1 Frankia sp. AiPs1
AAAAAGTTCCCCAAATACAAGTGTGGGGTCACCCGAAGGCAACCCCACACTGTATGTAAGTCCGGCGGCGTCCTACTCTCCCACACAGTCCCCCATGCAGTACCATCGGCGCTGAAGAGCTTAGCTTCCGGGTTCGGAATGAGACCGGGCGTTTCCCCTTCGCCAAAACCACCGAAACACTATTCAACTATACAACCGGAAACCGGCCATACAGCTGGGAACCGCACAGTGGACGCGTAGCATCTTCGAAGACAAGCCCTCGGCCTATTAGTACCGGTCAGCTCCATGCGTTGCCGCACTTCCACCTCCGGCCTATCAACCCGATCATCTAGTCGGGGGCCTTACCAGGCTACCCTGTGGGAGACCTCATCTCGAAGCAGGCTTCCCGCTTAGATGCTTTCAGCGGTTATCCCTTCCGAACGTAGCCAACCAGCCATGCCCTTGGCAGAACAACTGGCACACCAGAGGTTCGTCCGTCCCGGTCCTCTCGTACTAGGGACAGCCCTTCTCAAGTCTCCTGCGCGCGCGGCGGATAGGGACCGAACTGTCTCACGACGTTCTAAACCCAGCTCGCGTACCGCTTTAATGGGCGAACAGCCCAACCCTTGGGACCTACTCCAGCCCCAGGATGCGACGAGCCGACATCGAGGTGCCAAACCTTGCCGTCGATATGGACTCTTGGGCAAGATCAGCCTGTTATCCCCGGGGTACCTTTTATCCGTTGAGCGACGGCGCTTCCACAAGCCACCGCCGGATCACTAGTCCCTGCTTTCGCACCTGCTCGACATGTCTGTCTCACAGTCAAGCTCCCTTGTGCACTTGCACTCAACACCTGATTGCCAACCAGGCTGAGGGAACCTTTGGGCGCCTCCGTTACTCTTTAGGAGGCAACCGCCCCAGTTAAACTACCCACCAGACACTGTCCCTGATCCGGATCACGGACCGAGGTTAGACATCCAGTACGACCAGAGTGGTATTTCAACAATGACTCCACCAGAACTGGCGTCCCAGCTTCACAGTCTCCCACCTATCCTACACAAGCCGAACCGAACACCAATATCAAGCTATAGTAAAGGTCCCGGGGTCTTTCCGTCCTGCCGCGCGTAACGAGCATCTTTACTCGTAATGCAATTTCGCCGAGTCTGTGGTTGAGACAGTGGGAAAGTCGTTACGCCATTCGTGCAGGTCGGAACTTACCCGACAAGGAATTTCGCTACCTTAGGATGGTTATAGTTACCACCGCCGTTTACTGGCGCTTAAGTTCTGAGCTTCGCCCCGAAGAGCTAACCCGTCCCCTTAACGTTCCAGCACCGGGCAGGCGTCACTCCGTATACATCGTCTTACGACTTAGCACGGAGCTATGTTTTTAGTAAACAGTCGCTTTCCCCTGGTCTCTGCGGCCACTCCCCGCTACGGAAGCAAGTCCCTACACGGAGAACGGCCCCCCTTCTCCCGAAGTTACGGGGGCATTTTGCCGAGTTCCTTAACCACAGTTCACTCGAACGCCTTGGTATTCTCTACCTGACCACCTGTGTCGGTTTAGGGTACGGGCGGCCCTGACACTCGCTAGAGGCTTTTCTCGGCAGCATGGGATCATCCACTTCGCCACAATCGGCTCGGCATCAGGTCTCAGACACATGGAGCGCGGATTTGCCTACGCACCGTCCTACACCCTTGCCCCAGGACAACCACCGCCTGGGTTGAACTACCCTCCTGCGTCACCCCATCGCTTGCCTACTACCAGCCGGGATCCCACCCTCCCAGACACATCTCCGAAAAGACACATCCGATCAGATGGTTAGCACAACCAGGTTCAGCATGGGCGCGTCAGCGCCGGTACGGGAATATCAACCCGTTGTCCATCGACTACGCCTGTCGGCCTCGCCTTAGGTCCCGACTCACCCTGGGCGGATTAGCCTGCCCCAGGAACCCTTGGTCATTCGGCGGACGGGTTTCTCACCCGTCATTCGCTACTCATGCCTGCATTCTCACTCGTATGGCATCCACGACTGGGTCACCCCGCCGCTTCACACGCCACACGACGCTCCCCTACCCATACACACACCTGGACACCCGCAAAGATGCCTGGCTAACATGCGTATGCCGCAGCTTCGGCGGTGCGCTTGAGCCCCGCTACATTGTCGGCGCGGAATCACTTGACCAGTGAGCTATTACGCACTCTTTCAAGGATGGCTGCTTCTAAGCCAACCTCCTGGTTGTCTGTGCGACTCCACATCCTTTTCCACTTAGCGCACGCTTAGGGGCCTTAGCTGGCGATCTGGGCTGTTTCCCTCTCGACTACGAAGCTTATCCCCCGCAGTCTCACTGCCGCACTTCACTTACCGGCATTCGGAGTTTGGCTGACTTCAGTAAGCTTGTGGGCCCCCTAGGCCATCCAGTGCTCTACCTCCGGCAAGAAACATGCGACGCTGCACCTAAATGCATTTCGGGGAGAACCAGCTATCACCGAGTTTGATTGGCCTTTCACCCCTACCCACAGCTCATCCCCCAGGTTTTCAACCCTGGTGGGTTCGGTCCTCCACACGGTCTTACCCGCGCTTCAACCTGGCCATGGGTAGATCACTCGGCTTCGGGTCTTGGACATGCGACTCAAACGCCCTATTCGGACTCGCTTTCGCTACGGCTACCCCACACGGGTTAACCTCGCCACACATCGCAAACTCGCAGGCTCATTCTTCAAAAGGCACGCGGTCACCAGACCGAAGTCCAGCTCCCACGGATTGTAGGCACACGGTTTCAGGTACTATTTCACTCCCCTCCCGGGGTACTTTTCACCTTTCCCTCACGGTACTAGTCCGCTATCGGTCACCAGGGAGTATTTAGGCTTAGCGGGTGGTCCCGCCAGATTCACACGGAATTTCACGGGCTCCGTGCTACTTGGGAACACGTCCGGGAGGAACACTGTTTTCAGCTACAGGGCTATTACCCTCTATGGCGGTCCATTCGCATGACCTTCGCCTAACAGCGCTCTTTCTGACTCCCCGACGGAACGGCAGTCCCGTCCGGACGATCCCACAACCCCACCATCGCAACGCCTGCCGGCTATCACACGACACTGGTTTAGCCTCATCCGCTTTCGCTCACCACTACTCGCGGAATCACGGTTGTTTTCTCTTCCTGCGGGTAATGAGATGTTTCACTTCCCCGCGTTCCCTCCACATGCCCTATGTGTTCAGGCATGGGTGACAGGATTTAAAGCCCTGCCGGGTTTCCCCATTCGGAAATCCTCGGATCACAGCTCGGTTGACAGCTCCCCGAGGCATATCGCAGCCTCCCACGTCCTTCATCGGCTCCTGGTGCCAAGGCATCCACCGTGCGCCCTTACTAACTTGGCCACAAAGATGCTCGCGTCCACTGTGCAGTTCTCAACGTACGGACGGCCCCAGCCGACCCGGTAGAACCCACCCCCACACAGGAGAGCAGTCCCCTACCACGACCGGTCCGTTTCACCAGCAGACCCCCACCACAACCCCCCACACGGAGGATCAGCAGAAGGGGTCACACCAGACGAGGAAGCCTCACTCCCTCAGGACCCAACAGCGTGCCACGCACCACCAGCCACCCACCAGACCCGTTCCACCCCCACCCACCCCCCTCCGAAGAGAAGAGACAGCCAGAGAGTACTAGACGCCTGCCAGACAACCAGCAGCACTATCGTCAGCGTTCCACCCATGAGCAACCAGACCGGCATGCACATCCGGCCCTGGCCCTGAACCAGCCCACCCCCAACAGGACAGACCAGCCAGACGCTCCTTAGAAAGGAGGTGATCCAGCCGCACCTTCCGGTACGGCTACCTTGTTACGACTTCGTCCCAATCGCCGGTCCCACCTTCGACGGCTCCCCCCACAAGGGTTAGGCCACCGGCTTCGGGTGTTACCGACTTTCGTGACGTGACGGGCGGTGTGTACAAGGCCCGGGAACGTATTCACCGCAGCATTGCTGATCTGCGATTACTAGCGACTCCGACTTCACGGGGTCGAGTTGCAGACCCCGATCCGAACTGAGACCGGCTTTTTGGGATTCGCTCCACCTCGCGGTATCGCAGCCCTTTGTACCGGCCATTGTAGCATGTGTGCAGCCCAGGACGTAAGGGGCATGATGACTTGACGTCATCCCCACCTTCCTCCGAGTTGACCCCGGCAGTCTCCTATGAGTCCCCGACATAACTCGCTGGCAACATAGGACGAGGGTTGCGCTCGTTGCGGGACTTAACCCAACATCTCACGACACGAGCTGACGACAGCCATGCACCACCTGTGCAGGACCCTTACGGACCCCGTATCTCTACGAGATTTCCCTGCATGTCAAGCCCTGGTAAGGTTCTTCGCGTTGCATCGAATTAAGCCACATGCTCCGCCGCTTGTGCGGGCCCCCGTCAATTCCTTTGAGTTTTAGCCTTGCGGCCGTACTCCCCAGGCGGGGCGCTTAATGCGTTAGCTGCGGCACGGAGGCCGTGGAAGGTCCCCCACACCTAGCGCCCAACGTTTACGGCGTGGACTACCAGGGTATCTAATCCTGTTCGCTCCCCACGCTTTCGCTCCTTAGCGTCAGTTCCGGCCCAGAGACCCGCCTTCGCCACCGGTGTTCCTCCTGATATCTGCGCATTTCACCGCTACACCAGGAATTCCAGTCTCCCCTGCCGGACTCTAGCCTGCCCGTATCGACTGCAGGCCCGGGGTTGAGCCCCGGGTTTTCACAGCCGACGCGACAGGCCGCCTACGAGCTCTTTACGCCCAATAATTCCGGACAACGCTTGCACCCTACGTATTACCGCGGCTGCTGGCACGTAGTTGGCCGGTGCTTCTTCTGCAGGTACCGTCACTTGCGCTTCGTCCCTGCTGAAAGAGGTTTACAACCCGAAGGCCGTCATCCCCCACGCGGCGTCGCTGCGTCAGGCTTTCGCCCATTGCGCAATATTCCCCACTGCTGCCTCCCGTAGGAGTCTGGGCCGTGTCTCAGTCCCAGTGTGGCCGGTCGCCCTCTCAGGCCGGCTACCCGTCGTCGCCTTGGTAGGCCGTTACCCCACCAACAAGCTGATAGGCCGCGGGCCCATCCCGAGCCGATAAATCTTTCCACACCACCAGATGCCCGGTAGTGTCATATCCGGCATTAGCCCCGGTTTCCCGAAGTTATTCCAGAGCTCGGGGCAGATTGCCCACGTGTTACTCACCCGTTCGCCGCTAGGAGCCGAAGCCCCTCGCTCGACTTGCATGTGTTAAGCACGCCGCCAGCGTTCGTCCTGAGCCAGGATCAAACTCTCCATTAATGCTTTCGAGAGTGCCGGCAAAACCGGCAGACCCCAACATCGACACCACAACCGTGATGCCGTGTTCAAAGGAATCTCTCACAACCACAACCAGCCACCCCCACACACCAGAAAGGCATGCGAAGAACAACCAGCCAGGCCATGAACGAGGTAAAACAATTGGCACTGACAATCGGCACGCTGTTGAGTTCTCAAGGAGCAGGCGC
>NZ_JAMQQF010000403.1 GCF_023716945.1 Frankia sp. AiPs1
GCGGTCGACCGGCTCGCACACGCCGACCACGCCGACCACGCCGGGCCGCAGCCGCAGGCCCGGCTCGCGGGCCCGCGGGCAGCATCCGGCGGGGGGATGACCGGTTGACCACATCGCCACCTCCTCCGCGCCGGTTTCGCCTCATCCGGTTCGCGCAGTTCCTGCTCATCCTCGCCACGCTCGCCCTGTCCGTCGCCTCGTTCGTGGACATGCCGCGTCTCGGCGCCGAGGCCCGGTCGCTGAGCTGGGGCGTCGCCATCGGCTCCGGTGCGATCTGCGTGTCCCGGGCCGTCCTCGTCCGAGGCGAGCGCGTGCCCTGGGCGCTGCTCGGCGCCGGGCTCATCAGCTACGGCTGCGGGACGATCTACCACAACGTCGCCGTGACCGGTCAGGCCGACGACATCCAGCCCTCGCTGGCCGACCTCGCCTGGCTGCTGTTCTATCCGGCCTGCTACGTCGCGGTGATCCTGCTGCTGCGCCGGCGGCTGGTCCGGCTGCACCGCAGCGTCTGGTTGGACGCCATCGTCGGGCTGCTCGGCGTGGCCGCGCTGACCAGCGGCATCGGGGTGGCGATGGCGCGGGCCAACCCCGAGCACAGCGCATGGACGATGACCGTCAACGTCATCTACCCGTTGGCGGACCTGCTGCTGGTCCTGCTCGTCGTCACCGTGTTCGGGCTGCTGGGCTGGCGTCCGGGACGGGTGTGGTGGCTGCTGGGCGCCGGGCTGGTGAGCTTCGCCCTGGCCGACACGCTGCTGCTCGTGCTCGTCACCGCCGGGCACACGCCGTCGAACGGGGTGCTGTCCAGTCTGTGGCTGCTCTCGGTGCTCATGCCGGCGCTGGCGTCCTGGCTGCGCCCGCGCTGGCAGCCGCCGGCGAAGATGTCCGGGTGGGGCGTGATCGCCGTGCCGCTGGTGCTGGCGACGGTCGCGCTGGGCCTGCTGGTGCTCGGCGCCGCGATCGACCTGCCGGCCGTCACCGTGGCGCTCGCGGCGGCGACGGTGCTGTCCGCCCTGGCCCGCGCGGCCTTCACCTTCATCGAGGTCCAGCAACTCGCGGAAAGCAGGGTGCTGGCCCGCACCGACGACCTCACCGGTCTGACCAACCGCCGGGGCTTCATCGAGCGGCTGACCCGGGCCGAGCAGCACACCACCGGACCGGACACCTTCGCCTTGCTGCTGCTCGACCTCGACCGGTTCAAGGAGATCAACGACTCGCTCGGCCACCAGGTCGGGGACGCGCTGCTGACCCAGGTCGGCACCCGCATCTCCGACGCCCTGCGCCCGGGCGACCTGCACGCCCGTCTCGGTGGCGACGAGTTCGCCGTGCTGCTCGAACACGCCGATGCCGACGCCGCCCGTCGGGTCGCCGACCGGGTGCTGACCGTGCTCGCCGATCCCTTCGACGTCGGCGGCGTGACGCTGCACGTGGGCGCGAGCATCGGCGCGGCCGTCTACCCGGACCATGCCCAGGACGCGCACACCCTGCTGCAGCGCGCCGACGTGGCGATGTACGCGGCGAAGTCGGGCCGCACCGGCGTGGAGTCCTACCGGCCGGGCGCCGATGTGAACAGCCTCGTCCGGCTGGACATGATCGAGTCGCTGCGGGCCGCCCTCGGCACCGGCCAACTGGAGGTGCACTACCAGGTCAAGGTCGATCTCGGCTCCGGGCGGACAGACGCCGTCGAGGCCCTCGTCCGCTGGCGGCATCCGACCAGGGGCCTGCTCGGCCCGGAGGAGTTCGTCCCGCTGGCCGAGCAGGCCGGATTCATGCGGATGCTCACGATCGAGGTGCTCCACACCGCCCTCGACCAGTGTCGGCGCTGGCACGCCGCCGGCCTCGAGGTCGCCGTGGCCGTCAACCTGTCCGCCTCCGACCTGCTCGACCGGGGCTTCCCCGCGCAGGTCAGCGGGATGCTCGCCGGCTTCGGTCTGAGCCCCGCGGCGCTGGAGCTGGAGATCACCGAGACGACGCTCATGCTCGACCGGGTGCGATCGGCCACCGTGCTCGGGGAGCTGCGGGCGCTCGGCATCGGCATCGCCGTCGACGACTACGGCACCGGCTATTCGTCGCTTGCGCGGCTGCTCGAACTCCCCGTGAACGTGCTCAAGCTCGACAAGTCGTTCATCCAGCGGGTGGCGGACGACAGCCGAGCCGAGGCGATCGTGCGATCCACCGTCGGCCTGGCGCACGCCCTCGACCTGCGGATCGTCGTCGAGGGGGTGGAGACCGCGGCGGCGGTGCGGATGCTGCGCGACGTCGGCTGCGACCTTGCCCAGGGCTACTTCCTCGGCGAACCCGGCCCGTCCGAGCTGGTTACCGAACAACTCCGGCGACAGGCGGCGCCGGCTGGCACGATCGACCTCAGGACCGCGGCACAGGAGACCGCAACGCGGAAGGCCTCATCGCAGGAGACGACGACGCAGGAAACTGTCACGCAGGAAACAGCCACGCAGGAGACGGCGACGCAGGAGACGACGGCACGGGAGACGACGGCACGGGAGACGGTGACGGCGGAGGCGCTGGCGCGGGAGACGGTCGGGCTTGCGACCCCCCGCGAGGCGAGCGCCCTGGAAGCGGCCCGTGACCCCGCGGCAGACCGCGGGGCTCGCCACACCGGCGGCCGCGCCCCGGCGAGGGAGGGTGGCGTGCGCAACACTCCGGTGGCTCCCGGATCGACGTCGGCGGGCGGCCCGTGGCGGTGACCGCGGTGCCCCGCGCGGTGGGTCCCACCGTGTGGGACGGCTTCTCGCTGCTGCGCAGTCCCGGCCGGGCACCGGTCGCGGTCGGGGGCACGCTGGACCCGGCGACGCTGGTCGGCGCCTATCGGGCGGGGGCGTTCCCGTGGCCCACCGGAGACGAACCGGAGGACGGCGAGAGCGGCGAGGGCGGTGAGCCGAGGCCGGCCGGAGTGGGTGGCCTGCGCGAGTTGTTGCGGGCCGCCGTCGCCGCCCGCCGGGTGCGGCACCTGTCCCCCGGCCGTCCCGGCGGCTACGACCTGCCCTGGTGGAGCCCCGACCCGCGGGCGGTGATCCCCACCGGGGGGGTGCGGGTGAACCGGTCGCTGCGCAAGCGGCTGCGCAACTGCGGGTGGACGACGACCGTCGACGAGTCCTTCGTCGAGGTGGTCCGGGGCTGCCAGCGCGACGGCACGTCGGGCTGGATCACCGATGAGCTGATCGACGGCTACGCCCGGCTGCACGCCCTGGGATGGGCCCACAGCCTGGAGGTCTGGGACGGTGACGACCTCGTCGGCGGCGTCTACGGGGTCGGGGTCGGGGGCGTGTTCGCCGGCGAGTCGATGTTCCACGCCCGCACCGACGCCTCGAAGGTGGCCCTCGCCGACCTCGACGCGCGCCTCGCCGCCGCCGGGGGCGTGCTGCTGGACGTCCAGATGACGACGGACCATCTCGTCGACCTGGGCGCACGGGAGATCCCCCGGGCCGACTACCTCGCGGTACTGGCGCGGGTGCGCGACGCCGACGTCCGCCTCGACCGCGAGCGGCGGCCCGTCGCCCGCCTCGCGCCGCCCGCGGGCTGACCGGCCACCGCAGCCGCGTGCCGGCGGCTCAGCCGGGACCGGGCAGGCTGCTCGCCGCCACCAGCGGGAAACGGTCAGCGGCCACGCCGAGGACGGCGAGAAGGTGATCGATCTCGTCGTCGGTGTTCGCGGCGGTGACCTGTACCCGCACCCCGACCTGGTCGCGAGGGACGACGGGGAAGGGCACCACCGACGCGAAGACCCCCCGCTCGTACAGGAAGCGGCCCAGCGGGTCGGCGTTGTCCGCATCCAGCAGTGGGATCTCGACGATCGGGAATCCGCTGGTGTTGAGCGTGCCCAGACCCAGCCCCCGCAGCCCGTCGAGCAACCGACTGGTCAGCCGGTGCAACCGGGCCCGCAGCGCCTCGCCGCGCCGCTCGTTGACCCGCAGGCCAACCAGGCCCGTCGCCAGCGACGCGACCGGCGACGGGCCGGAGAAGATGTACGGCCCGGCCGCGGACTTCAGGTACTCCTTCACCTCCGTCGGGCAGGCGACGAACGCGAGCAGCGACGAATACGCCTTGGAGAACCCGCCGACGAGCACCAGGTTGTCGTAGCCGGCGCCGAGATGGCGCACGATGCCGTTGCCTCGGCTGCCGTACGGGCTCGACTCGTCGGGGCCGCGCTCCCCGACGACGCCGAAACCGTGCGCGTCGTCGACGTAGAGCAGCGCGTCATGGGCATGCGCGAGCGGGAGGAGTTCGTCGAGCGGCGGCCCGTTGCCCGTCATGCTGTGCACCCCGTCGACGCAGATCACCCGGGGATGCGGGGCCGCGCGCAACAGCCGGTCCAGCCGGTCGAGCCGGTCCTCGCGGAACCGCGCGACGGTCCCGCCGCGGCTGGCGACCATCGCGGCCCCGTCATGGGCGGTCTGGTGGGCGTGCAGTTCGACGAACAGCGCGCCCCGGCCGACCAGCGCCGGCAGCACCGAATGTTGGATGTGGGTGATGGTCGGTAGCAGCAGGGCGTCCTCGGCGCCGAGCAGCTCCGCCAACATGCGCTCGATGTCGTCGTAGGGGCGTGGGCTGGCAATCAACCGCGACCAGCTCGGATGCGTACCCCACAGGTCCAGGTATGCCGGAACCGCTTCGATGATCTCCCGGTCGAGATCGAGCCCCAGATAGTTACAGGAGGCGAAATCGGTGAGCCAGTGGTCACCGATCCGTATCCGGCGGCCGTCGATCTCGTCGACCGTCGCGTCGTAAAAGGGCGCCTGCCGGCGCATGCGATCGAGTTCCGTGCGGATACCCAGCGGCCGGTCGAGTACGTGCCGCCAGGCCGGCGAGAATGCGCTCGGTGCAGGTGGCAGGGGTCGGCCCAGGGTTTCAAAGGTCTGCGACATCGGGGCCGCTACCTGGCCGGTCGAGGGCTCGGGAGGATCACTCGACCTGGCCTGACGATCGCGGATAGCACAGATTGAAGCGGAGATCCGAGTTTTCGGAAATTCATTGAATCCGACTTGCTGGTCGGGCGCACCACTACCATCACCCATCCTTGGGTTCACCGGGAACGCACGTCGCCGGGTCAGGGAACGAGGAGAAACCAACGGAACCAAGGGAACCTTGAACAGGTAAACGATAAGCCTCCCGACCCGCCGATTCCACACATCCCGCGCGAGCTGGGCAGACGCATAGCGAGATCCTCCGTCCACCGCACCCGACGCAGGCGCGGCGATACACCGGGGACGGCGCATCCCGCCTCGCCCGGCCGAGCCAGCCCCCGGGCCCAGGCCCGCGAGGCACCGACCGGCCCTCGCCCGGGGCCGGCGGCCCCCCTCGGCCGGAGTGTTATCGTCCCCGCCATGTCTGACACGGCGGCATCCGCGGCGACTTCCGCCGAGCCCACGACGGCGACAGCGGGGCCCACCTCGTCGGGCGCGGCGCGGTCCGCGACCCCTTCGGCGAAGGAGCCGACTCCGGCGGCACCGTCCCCGGCGGCACCGACCCCAGCGAC
>NZ_JAMQQF010000404.1 GCF_023716945.1 Frankia sp. AiPs1
GGCCAGCCCTGGGGGCCGCCGGCCGGCGGCCAGTGGGGGCCGCCGCCGGCTTCCGGCCAGCCCGGCGGCCGGGTCAACCTGGACAAGGGCCGGGTCTCGTTGGCCAAGGGGCAGAGCGTGTCGCTGGTGAAGACCGGCGCGCCCCCGCTCACCCGGGTGCGGATGGGCCTGGGCTGGGATCCGGCGCAGCGCGGTCGGTCGATCGACCTCGACGCGTCCTGCATCCTGTTCGACGAGCGTGGCAAGGACGTGGACAAGGTGTGGTTCATGTCCAAGAAGGGCGCGCGCGGCGCGGTGCGCCACTCGGGCGACAACCTCACCGGCCGTGGCGACGGTGACGACGAGACGATTCAGGTCGATCTCGCCGCGCTACCCCCGAACGTCGCCACGCTGATCTTCACGGTGAACAGCTTTCAGGGGCAGCCGTTCACCGACGTGCGCAACGCCTACTGCCGGCTCTACGACGACGTCACCGGCCAGGAGCTCGTCCGCTTCGACCTGTCCGAGTCCAAGCCGTCCACCGGGCTGGTGATGTGCCGGGTGCAGCGTGAGGGCGGCGGCCCGACCTGGTCGATGACCGCGATCGGCGAGTTCCACGACGGCAAGACGGTCCGCGCGATGGTCAATCCGTCGAAGCAGTACCTCTGACGTCGGCAGCGGCGGTGCCGCCGCTGTCCGCACCGCTCGCTGCCTGCACCGCGGGGGCGGGCCGGCGCAGCCGGATGATGGCGGTGGCGTCGAGCTGGCCTTCGCCACGGGCCTGCGAGGCGCCGAGGTCGGCCTCGGCGAGCTCGGTCAGCGGCACCTCGACGCCCCGGCGGGCCGCCTCCGCCAGGCAGATTCGCAGGTCCTTGCGCATCCAGTCGACGGCGAAGCCGAAGTCGAACTCATCCCGGATCATGGTGGCGGCACGGTTGGTCAGGTACCAGGAACTCGCGGCGCCACCCGACACGGCGGGTAGCACCTGGGCCAGGTCGAGGCCGGCGGCGGCGGCGAAGTTGAGGGCCTCGGCCGCGCCCTCGATGGCCCCGGCCACCAGGATCTGGTTGACCATCTTCGTGAGCTGGCCGGTGCCGACCGGGCCGATGCGGGTGATCGTCGTCCCGTAGGCGGCCAGCACCGGGCGGACCCGCTCGACCGTGTCCACCTCGCCGCCGCACATGACGCTCAGGCGCCCCGCCTCGGCACCGGCCTGTCCGCCGGACACCGGCGCGTCGACGAAACCGACTCCGACCTTCGCCGCCTGCGCCGCGATCTCAGCGGCCAGCTCCGCCGACGTCGTCGTGTGGTCGACGATCGTCGCCCCCGGCGCCAGCGCGCCGAGCGCGCCGTCCGGCCCGAGCAGCACCCCGCGGACGTCGTCGTCGGCCCCGACGCACACGCAGACCACCTCGGATCCGGCGGCGGCCTGCGCCGGCGTCGCCGCGACCCGGCCCGGATGCGCGGCCGACCAGCGCGCCGCCGTCGCCTCCGTGCGGTTGTACACGACGGTGTCGAATCCGGCGCGGGCGAGATGGCCGGCCATGGGGAAGCCCATGGTGCCGAGGCCGACGAAGGCAACCTGCATCAACGTGCTCCTGTCCCGGATGGTCGGTCAGGAGCAGACTACGCAAGACGGACCGGCGGCCGCCGTGATGATCGGCCGCCGTGATCGGGCGCTGCGGTCGGCGGCTGCGGTCGCCCCGGCCCGAGCGGGTCAGCGCGGCGTTTCGTACTCGCGCAGCAGGGCCCGGCTGATGATCCGCTTCTGAATCTCGGAGGTGCCCTCGCCGATGAGCATGAAGGGTGCCTCCCGGTACAGCCGCTCGATCTCGTACTCCTTCGAGTAGCCGTAGCCGCCGTGGATGCGGAACGATTCCGTCGTCACCTCGTGGCAGTACTCGCTGGCCAGATACTTCGCCATCCCGGCGGAGACGTCGTTGCGCTGTCCGCTGTCCTTCTTGCGGGCGGCGCTGACCATCATCAGGTGGCCGGCCTCGACCTTGGTCGCCATCTCGGCGAGCTTGAAGGCGATGGCCTGGTGTTCGGCGATCGGCCGACCAAAGGTACGCCGGGTCTGCGCATAGGCGACGGCGAGCTCGAAGGCGCGGATCATGATGCCGCAGGCCCGGGCGGCGACGTTGACCCGGCCCACCTCGACGCCGTCCATCATCTGGTAGAAGCCCTGGCCGCGGCCGTCGTCGCCGCCGAGAATCGCCGCGGCCGGCACCCGGTGGTCGGTGAGGACCATCTCGGTCGTCTCGATACCCTTGTAGCCGAGTTTGTCGATGCTGCCGGGAATGGTGATCCCGCCGTGGCTGCCGAAGCCCGGTTCCTTTTCCAGCAGGAAGGTGGTCATGTTCCGGTAGACCGACTCGGCGCCCTCGTCGGTCTTCACCAGGGTGGCGACGATGCCGGCCCGTGCGCCGTTGGTCAGCCACATCTTCTGCCCGTTGAGCACGTAGCCGCCGTCGCCGTCGCCGCCGGCCTGCCGGTCGGCCCGGCTGGTGATCGCCGCGACATCCGAGCCGCAGCCGGGCTCGCTCATCGAGAACGCGCCGCGCAGCTCGCCGGTCGCCATGCGCGGCAACAACCGGCGGCGCTGGTCGGCGCTGCCGTGCCGGGCGATCAGGTAGGCGACGATGAAATGGGTGTTGACGACCCCGGCGACGCTCATCCAGCCTCGGGCGATCTCCTCCACGACGAGTGCGTAGGTGAGCAGCGACTCGCCCAGCCCGCCGTACTGCTCGGGAATGGTGATCCCGAACAGCCCCATCTCCTTCATCGACTCGACGATGGACTCCGGGTATTCGTCGGCGTGTTCGAGCTCGGTGGCGAACGGAAGGATTTCCTTGTCGACGAACGTGCGCACCGCCGCGAGAATGTCGCGCTGCACGTCGGTCAGGTCGTCGGTCTGCGCGATGCGGCCCATCGGTCGTCCCCTCCTGCGGCCTGCACGGCCGGCTAGCGCCCGACGCCGATCGGCGGCTCGAACTTCCGCGTGCGGGCGAGCCCCGCGGCGCGGCCCTTGCCCGCGACGACCTCGGCCATCTTGCGGCTGGCCTCGTCGATCATCTCGTCGCCGAGCATCACCGCGCCGGTCAGCCCGCCCTCGGTCGAGGTGTGCCAGGCGTACGCGTCGAGGATCAGCTCGGCGTGGTCGTAGTCGGCCTGGCGCGGCGCGTAGATCTCGTTGGCCGCCTCGATCTGGCTGGGATGCAGCACCCATTTCCCGTCGAAACCGAGTGCGGCCGAGCGGGCGGCGGTCGCCCGGAAAGCCGCGGTGTCGCGGATCTGCAGGAAGGGGCCGTCGATCGCCTGCACCCCGCGGGCGCGGGCGGTCTCGAGAATCTTGAACAACACGTAGTGAAAGGGGTCGCCCGGGTAGTCCGGGCTGAGCGCGCCGACCGTGAGCGACGGCATGTTGATCGAGGCCATGAAGTCGGCCGGGCCGAAGATGATGGTCTCGATCCGGGGGCTGGCGAAGGCGATCTCGCGCACGTTCGACAGGCCGAGCGCCGTCTCGATCTGCGCCTCGATTCCGATCCGGCCGACCTCGAACCCCAGTACCTTCTCGATCTGGGTGAGCAGCAGGTCCAACCAGGCCACCTGGGCGGCGGACTGCACCTTCGGCAGCATGACGCAGTCCAGGTTCGCGCCGGCGCCCTCGACGACCTCGATGACGTCGCGGTAGGTCCAACGGGTCGTCAGGTCGTTCACCCGGACGACGCGGGTCCGGCCCGCCCAGTCGCCCTCGTTGAGCGCCGCGACCACGTTCGCCCGGGCAGCCTCCTTCGCGCCGGGCGCGACCGAGTCCTCCAGATCGCAGAACACCTGGTCGGCGGGCAGGCCCTGGGCCTTGCCGAGCATCTTCGTCGAGGATCCGGGGACGGCCAGGCAGGACCGGCGGGAACGCTGCGGCATGATCTCTATGTTAGCTATCCGTAACTCATTGTGCTCATCGCCGGTCCGGGATCCCCGCATGGATCCGATCGGTGCGCATTTCCGGGCCTTCCTGTGCCCGTCTGTGCGTACCTGTGTCCGCCCTAGACCCCCGGGGGTGCGGACCTGGGTCCGGCCGTCCGGGACGGGCCCACCGGCCCTGTGACTGCCCAGGCGGGCGGGTATGTCGGGGTCGGGGTTGCGGGACGCGCCCGCGCGGGTAGCCTCCGGCCGTGAACAGGACTGCGGTGCCGGCCCGCGGCGGTATGTCCGCCTCGGCCGGAAACGGCCGGTGACCATGATGCCCACGCGCCCCGCCCAGTCCAGGGTGTACTGCCGCCGCCTCGCCGGCCTGCTGGTCCTCGACCCGAACGGCGACCAGGTCGGCCGGGTCCACGACATCATCGTCACGCTGCGCCTCGGGCACGAGCCGCCCCGGGTGCTGGGACTTGCCGTCGAGGTCCAGCGTCGGCCGATCTTCGTCCCGATCGGGCGGGTCACGGGCGTGGAGTCCGGCGCGGTCGTGCTCTCCTCGGCCCGGCTGAGCTGGCGGCGCTTCCAGCAACGGCCGAACGAGACCCGGGTCCTCGGCGAGCTGCTCGACCGCCGCGCGACGCTGCTGTCCTCGGGCACCGAGGTCACCGTCGTCGACGCCGCGATCGAGCCGATCCGCGGCGGGGACTGGGTGCTCGACCAGGTGGCGGTCCGCACCGGGCGGGGTCGGCGCGGCGAGGTGCGCACCGTGGTCTGGGACGAGGTCACCGGCCTGTCGCTGGCCGAGGGGGGCCAGGGTGCGGCGAACCTGCTGGCCGCGTTCGAGAAGCTGCGCCCCGCGGACCTCGCGACCCTGCTGCACGACCTGTCCGACAAGCGGCGCGCCGAGGTCGCCGCGGCCCTCGACGACGAACGGCTCGCCGACGTCCTCGAGGAACTGCCCGAGGACGAACAGGTGGAGCTGCTCGGCGGGCTCGCCGAGGAACGCGCCGCCGACGTGCTGGAGGCGATGGACCCCGACGACGCGGCGGACCTGCTCGGCGAGCTGCCCGCCGAGGACGCCGAGCGGCTGCTGCGGCTGATGGAGCCGGACGAGGCCGCCGACGTGCGCCGCCTGCTGCGCTACGCCGACGACACCGCTGGCGGGATCATGACCAGCGAGCCGGTCGTGCTCGCCCCGAACGCGACGGTGGCCGAGGCACTCGCGCGCATCCGCGAGCGGGAGCTGTCCCCGGCGCTGGCCGCGCAGGTCTACGTGGTCCGTCCGCCCTACGAGACGCCCACCGGCCGCTACCTCGGCCTCGCCCACTTCCAACGGCTGCTGCGGGAGCCGCCGTCCACCCTGGTCGGCGGCGTGATCGACGTGGACATCGCGTCGCTGCGGCCGGAGACCCCGCTCGCCGAGGTCACCCGGCTGCTGGCGTCGTACAACCTGGTCGCCGCGCCGGTGCTCGACCGCGGCGGACGGCTCGTCGGCGTGGTCACCGTCGACGACGTCCTCGACCACCTGCTGCCGGCCGACTGGCGCGAGCGCCAGCTCGAATCCGACCTCGACACGCACCCGGCGCCGGGTGCGTC
>NZ_JAMQQF010000405.1 GCF_023716945.1 Frankia sp. AiPs1
GTCGAGGCCGGCGGCGAGGCCCGCAGCCCCATGCCCGGCACCGTCATCGCGGTGCATGCCGCCGCCGGCGACGAGGTGGCCGTCGGCGCGCCGCTGGTCGTCGTGGAGGCGATGAAGATGGAACACACCGTCGGCGCCCCGGTCGCCGGCGTGGTCAAGGACGTCCTCGTCGGTGTCGGCGAGCAGGTCACCCTCGACGCGGTGCTCGCCGTGGTCGACCCGGCCCCGGCCGGAACCTGAAACAGAATCCCGGAGCCGAGTCCCGGAGCCGAGTCCCGGTGACGAGCCCGAAGCCGCGTCCGAAGGAGGAGATCATGCCTGACACCCGGTTGAGCGAGGATCAGGAGTCGCTGCGCAAGCTCGTCGAGGAGTTCGCCCGCGAGGTCGTGGCGCCGGCGGCGGCGGCGCACGACGAGGCGAAGACCTTCCCCTACGAGGTCGTCGCGCAGATGGCCGAGATGGGGCTGTTCGGCCTGCCGTTCCCGGAGTCCGTCGGCGGGCAGGGCGCGGACTACTTCACCCTGTGCCTGGCGATCGAGGAACTGGCCCGGGCCGACTCGTCGGTGGCGATCACCCTGGAGGCCGGCGTCGGGCTCGGCGCGATGCCGGTGTACCGGTTCGGGTCCGACGCGCAGAAGGAGCGGTGGCTGCCGCTGCTGACGTCGGGACGGGCGCTGGGCGCGTTCGGGCTCACCGAACCCGGCGCCGGCAGCGACGCGGGCGGCACCCGCACGACCGCCAGCCTCGACGGCGACGAGTGGGTCGTCAACGGGTCGAAGGCGTTCATCACCAACTCGGGCACGGACATCACCCGGCTGGTGACGGTCACCGCGGTGACCGGGCAGACCGCGGCCGGACGCAAGGAGATCTCGGCGATCCTGGTGCCGGTGCCGACCGCGGGCTTCACCGCGCAGCCCGCCTACTCGAAGGTCGGCTGGCATGCCTCCGACACCCATCCGTTGACGTTCGACGACGTGCGGGTGCCGGCGGAGAACCTGCTCGGCGAGCGGGGCCGCGGCTACGCGAACTTCCTGAGCATCCTCGACGAGGGGCGGATCGCCATCTCGGCGCTGTCGGTGGGCCTCGCCCAGGCGTGCGTCGACGAGAGCGTGCGCTACGCCAGGGAGCGGGAGGCGTTCGGCGCGCCGATCGGGCGCAACCAGGCCATCGCGTTCAAGATTGCCGAGATGGAGACCCGGACCTACGTCGCGCGGGCCGCCTACTACGACGCGGCTTCGCGGATGCTCGCCGGCCAGCCGTTCAAGAAGCAGGCCGCGATGGCGAAGCTGTTCTCCTCGGAGGCGGCCGTCACCAACGCGCGGGAGGCGACCCAGATCTTCGGCGGGTACGGGTTCATGAACGAGTACCCGGTGGCCCGGCACTGGCGGGACTCCAAGATCCTCGAGATCGGCGAGGGCACCAGCGAGGTGCAGAAGATGCTCATCGCCCGCGACCTCGGCCTGTAGGCCCGGAAGGCCCGGAAGGCGCGGTCGGGTTCACGGTAGGCCTGATTGGGCTCCCGGTAAGCCTGGTCGGTTCCCCGGTAGGCCTGGTCGGTTCCCCGGTAGGCCTGGTCGGGTTCCCAAGAAACACAGTCAGGTTATCGTCAGGTGCGTGCTGCGAGCCTCGCGGCATGACTGCTGTGACGGGCCGGGCGGGACCATGGGGCCGGACGACGTTGAACAAGGTCCCACAGGTCACGATCTTCTTCTGGATCATCAAGGTCCTCTGCACCACCATCGGTGAGACCGCGGCGGACTTCCTCAACTCGAATCTCGGCCTCGGCCTGACCAGCACGACCTACGTGATGGGCGCCCTGCTGGTCGTCGCGCTGTTCTTCCAGTTTCGGCTGGAGCGCTACGTGCCCTGGGTCTACTGGCTCGCGGTCGTGCTGATCAGCGTGGTCGGCACGCTCATCACCGACAATCTGACCGACAACGCCGGCGTGCCGCTGGAGATCACCACCGCCGCGTTCGCCGTCGCGCTGGCCGCGACGTTCGCGGCGTGGTTCGCGGTCGAGCGGACCTTGTCGATCCACACCATCCACACCATGCGACGGGAGGGCTTCTACTGGCTGGCGATCCTGAACACGTTCGCCCTGGGCACGGCCGCGGGTGACCTGGTCGCGGAGAAGCTGAACCTGGGCTACGGGGTCTCGGTGCTCGTGTTCGCCGCGGCCATCGCCGCCGTGGCGGCCGCCCGCTTCGCCCTCGCCGCGAACGCCGTGGTCACCTTCTGGATCGCCTACGTGCTGACCCGGCCGCTCGGAGCCTCCGCCGGTGACCTGCTGTCCCAGCCGCGGGATGAGGGCGGACTCGGTCTGGGCACGGTCGGGACGACGGTGATCTTCCTGGTCGCGATCGTCGGGCTCGTCGCCTACCTTACGGTCCGGCGCCGGGACGAGATCCTCCCCGAGGGCCTGCCGGGGAGGACGACGCAGGCCTGAGGCGCGGGCGGCGGACGGCGGTCGGGGCCGGCGTCCGCCGCGAGCGGTCCGTCCGCCGGCGGTGTTCCCGGCGATGTTCCCGGCGATGTCCCAAGCGGTGTTCGCGGCTGTGTCCTCGTCGCTGTCGGGTCAGTGCAGCCGGTAGCCGATCCCGCGGACGGTGTCGAGCCGGGCGTCGACCGCCGCCACCCGCAGGGCGCGCCGCAGCCTTGTCACGTACGAGTCCAGTGTGTTCTCCCGCACGATCGCGCCGGCCGGCCAGGCCGAACAGACCAGTGTCTCCCGGCGGACGACCTCCCCGCGGCGCACCAGCAGGGTCGCCAGCAGGCGGTACTCGGTCGGGCTCAGGGGCACGACCGTGCCGCCGCTGCCCAGGCGGAACCGCAGCGGATCCAGGGCGATCGCGTTGCCGCCCGGGTCCGGTCGGCGGCGCCGGACCAGCACCTCGAGCCGGGCGGCAAGCTCGGCGAACGCGAACGGCTTGGTCAGGTAGTCGTCGGCCCCGCGGGCGAAGCAGCGTAGCCGGTCGGGCAGCGCATCCCTGGCTGTCAGCACCAGCGCGGGTGCCTCGACGCCGCGGTCGCGCAGGGCGCTGACGACGTCCATCCCGTCCATGTCCGGCAGGCCCAGATCCAACACGAGGGCGTCGGGCCTGGCCGCGGCGGCGGCGACCCGGCCGAGGGCGGAGGCGCCGTCCCGGACAGCCCACACGACCTGGAAATCGGCCGCCTCGAGTCCGCGGACGAGGACGCGCCGCAGCGCCGGATCGTCCTCGATCACCGCAATTGCTCCGGGCACTGCTCCCATACCCCCCTCCGACGTGAGCTTGACGGATGGAACCGCCTGCAGAACATCACGCCGGGGGTGTGAAGAGCGTGTGAGAGGGTCGACGCGGGCTCGGGACGAGCATCGGAATCCGCCCTTTCCGACCTTCGGGCCATCCATTCCTGCCCCATCGTGACGGGCTGGGATGGTCTTCCTGGGCGGCCCTCTTTTCGGTATTCACCGATTTCACATCCGGCCGTCGTACCCTGGGTCGGGCGCGAGGAATTCTGCCTTCATTCCGGGGCTGCGGGAGCAGCGCTGGCGCGTGGATTCTGCTCGCGCTGGCCTGTTATCTCCTCGGTGAGATCGGGGAAATTCTGCCTGGCCTGCGCGGCGATGGCCTGGGTGCTGGCCAGGATGATCGGCATCCCGTTCCTGGAGTCCTACCTGGCGACCACCCCGGGCGGCATCAACGCGGTGCTTGCCACCGCCACCGTGGCCCACATCAACGTCGGTGTGGTCTCCACCGGTCCAGAGCTTCCGTCTCGTCCTCGTCGTGCTGTTCACCCCACCGCTGGTCCGCCGGCTCGTCCGGCGGGCGACGCCGTCCACCGCCGTTGCCGTTCCGGTGGACGCCCCCGAGCCCGCGGCGCTCGGCGTACTCGGGGCGCCCTCCCGAGCGGGCGTGGCGCGGCCGGCGCGTGGACGTGGGGTCGTGCACCGACGTGGGTCGTGCACTGACGCCCGTCCGGCGCGTCACCGCGCCTCGCGGGTCAGGTCCGGTCGGCGCCGCCGAACACGGCCCGGGCGGCGGCGCCGCGCAGTTCGTCGAGCACGTCGGCCTGCCTGCGGGCACGCTCGAGCAGTACCTCGAGGCGGTCCTGGTCGAGCCGGTCGTAGCGGTCGACCACGGCCCGCAGGGTCCGCCAGGCGGCCGACTTGCCGGCCACCCCGATCCGCAGTGTCTCGAGTTCGATCACCGTGCTCAGCGAGGAACGGCGCACGACCCGACCGTTGAGCTTCAACCGGCCCGCCGCCTCGGTGAGCCAGCCGGCGGCGGTCTTGTACTTCCGCTCGGAGACGCCGAGCGCGCTCATCAGCTCGAGCAACGCGTCGCGGTCCTCGGCGATCTCCGAGGCGACCCGGGCCAGCCCGTCCCCGAAGGGCGTGCCGCGGTGAGCCGTCGCGGTGCGGCGGGCGAGGCGCAGCCCGGCGGTGGAGCCGGCCAGGTGGTCGTTCAGGTAGATGCCGAGCGGATCCACGCTCGCCTGCGCCCCCTGCGCCCCGGCCCCACCCCCGCTGCCGCCGCCTCCGGCACTGGTCTCGGTCCTGGCGCCACTCATTCCGCGCCTCCCTCGCTCGGGCTTCCCGCACGGGTCGGTCCCGCGATAGGTGTGTCCACCCGGGGCGCGGGATAACCAGCACGGGCGCCTGCGCGTGCGGTCCGCCTGGCTGGTTGCGGTGCGCTGGGCACGCACCGAGCTCCCAAACCGTGCTTTCAGACTGAGCTCCCAGACCGAGCTCCCAGACCGAGCACAGCGCACCGCAGTGCGCTGGCGGTCAGCGCCAGGCGGCGGTGATGGTGGGGGAGGGCACGACGAAGGCGATGTTGCGCATGGTGTAGCGCACGACGTGTTCGGCGTACTCGTACGGGTCGCCCGCGATGCAGTCCGGCGGGACGACGACCTTGTAACCGAGGTTCATCGCCTCGATCGCGGTGCCGAGCACCGCGATGTTCAACGAGACGCCGGTGACGATCAGGGTGGTGACCTTCGTGTTGCGCAGGTACTGGTCGAGGCCGGTGGCGAAGAAGCCGGTGAGGCCCTGCTCCCGGCGGAACACGACATCCTCCGGGCGCGGCGCGATCTGCGGCATCACCGGGCCCTGCCCGCCGGTGGTGCCCGCCGCCGAGGACGACCGCAGACTCACGAACGTGTTGTGGGCGAAGCCGAAGCCGTCGGGGCGCCGTTCGTCGGTGCAGTAGTAGATCCGCACCCCCGCCTTACGGCCCGCGTCGAACAGCGCGGAGAGGTTGTCGAGCAGTCCGGTGCGTCGGGCGGATTCGGCGAGGCCGGGCAGTAACGGGCGGTCGCCGAGGAGGTTCTCCTGGCATTCCATGTTCACGATGGCGGTGGTGGCCGGGTCCAGGTGCGGCGTCACGTCGAGAGGCATGGCCGGCACGCTACCCGGGACGGCCCGCCCCGGGGCGGGGGGGGGGGGGGGGGGGGGGGGGGGGGGGGGGGGGGGGGGGGGGGGGGGGGGGGGGGGGGGGGGGGGGGG
>NZ_JAMQQF010000406.1 GCF_023716945.1 Frankia sp. AiPs1
GCTCCAGGGCGGGGTCCGGCCGGCACGGCCGGGGCCGGGGCGGGCGCCGGCTCGGCCGTCGCGGGATCGATGTCGTCGACGGTGCCGTCGAGGAGTTCGATCAGGAACGGCTCGGAAATCGCGAACTCCGCGGCGTCCGCCCCGAGGACCCCCGACTCTCCAACGACTCCGGGCTGTTCGACGACTCCGGGCTGTTCGACCGAGCCGGGCCGGCCCGCCGTCGCCACCGCATAACGCCCCGGGCCGACCTGCTTCGCCCGGTACATCGCCTGGTCGGCTGCCCACAGCAGCCGTTCGGGTCGGCATGGGCCGGCACCCGCCAGGGCGAGCCCCACGCTCGCGCCGACCCGCACCTCATCGCCGTCGACGAGGATCGGCTGGCCCACCGCCCGGATGATCCGGGTGGCGACCGCCCGGGCGGCGGTCTCGTCGGTGTCGCGTAGCAGGATGCCGAACTCGTCGCCGCCGAAGCGCCCACCGGCGTCCGTCGAGCCGAGCTCGGACCGGATCCGCGAACCCACCGTCTGCAGCACCTGGTCGCCGGCGGCGTGTCCGAAGGTGTCGTTGACCTGCTTGAACCGGTCGAGGTCGACGAACAGGACCGCGATCGAGTCGGCCGGGCGCGGGGGCGCGGCGGCGGTGGCAGAAGCGGTCGTGGTGGTCATGGTGGTCGTGGTGGTGGCGGTGGTGGGGGAGGAGGAAGTGGTCGTGATCGTGGTGGCGGTGGCGAGCTCCTCCTCGAAGGTCGACCGGTTGAGCAGCCCGGTCAGCACGTCGTGGCCGGCCTGGTAGCCGAGCTGGTCGAGCAGCCGCTTGCGCCTGCCGACGGCGTGACAGGTGATGAGGACCTCGGGCGCGCCGGTCCGCTGCGGCAGCCGGCGCGCGGCGACGTCGAACCAGCGGTCGGTGCCGGCGGCCCGCATGAGGCGGACGTCGAGCAGTGATCCCGCGGTCGGATTCTCGATCAGGCGCAGCAGCCGGGCGGCATCGTCGGGATGGGCCAGCTCGGTCACCAGCCGGCCCAGCCAGGGTTCGTCCGGATGGCCGAGCAGGGGAACGATGGCAGGGCTGACGAAGGTGAGCCGGCCGGCCGGGTCGGTGACGAGGACGATGTCGTGCGCCGCCGCGAACAGCGCCCGCAGCCCCGTGCGGCTGCGCTGGGCGGCGGCCTCGCGTAGCAGCCCGAGGAAGACGATGCACAGCACGCCGGTCAGCGCGACCGCCAGCAGTGTCAGGTTGCGCCGGTCGCCTCTGGCCCGCAGGTCGGCGTAGAGCGACGCGGTGGGCTGCTGGAAGTAGGTGAGATACCCGGTCGCCGGCTGCGGCGCCGTGATGTGTGTGATCGTTCCGTCGGGGCCGGAGGTGTGCCAGATCCGCGGGCCGCCGGGTGCGGCGCAGCGGCGCAGCTCCGCGGCCGACAGGATCCGCCGGCCAGGCAGTGCCGGGTCGGTCGAGGCAATCGGCACACCGTTGCGGTCAATCGTCGACACGCTGCCGCTGCCGGCTCCGAGCATCGTCGCGATGCCGTTCGAGAGCCGAAGGTTGATCTCCGTGGTGGAGACGGCCACCAGAACGGCCCACGGCCGCGGCGACCCGACTGGAACCACGGTGGCGCGGACCGGGGCGCCGGCGAGGGTGAAGACGGGGGAGACGGCGCCCCTGCCGGCCCACGCCGACGACAGCGCCGGGCCGAGGTCGCGGGGAGCCACGGCGCTGCCCCACGGGTACGCGGCGGTGACGGCGCCGGCCCGGTCGAGCAGGGCCAGCAGCCGGGTGACGTCGCCCGACGGCGAGAGCTGTAGGCCGGGGAGGAGCCCCGCGTTGCCGGCGCGGTCGTCCGGCCGGAAGGGGACGCGCGCGACCGCAGCCGACAGCCCCGCGGGGGCATCGGCGTCGGACTCCCACTTCGCGAGGCGTTCGACGAGCCCGGCCCGGGCCGCCAGCCGCGACGTCTCCTCCCGGTGCAGCAGGTCGGCGCCCACGTGGAGAGCCAGTGTTCCGAGCACCAGGATGGCCAGCAGGATGGCCATCAGGATGGCCAGCGGCGAAAGGGGCCGCCGCCGGCCCGGCATACTGCGGCGCGGTGACCTGTGGCCCGGTGAAATGCGACCCGGTGAAATGCGGCGCGGCACACTGCGGCCCGGCGTACTGCGGCCCGGCGTACGGCGGCCCGGCATACGGCGACCCGATGAGCTGCGGTCCGATGAACTGCGGCCAGGCATACGGTGGCCCTGCCTGCGCTGGTCCGCGGCCGTGGCCGTGACGCGGCCGAGTGATCGTCGCCCGCCGATCCGGCCACCTCTGATCATCTTTCGCGCCCCGCCCGACAACGCTGCCCGGACTCGACGGATCTCACCGTGAGTAAACGTATTCTGATTTCCGGGCGGCGAATCCTCCCGGTTGTGGGTGAGCATACGAGTATCCGCGCCGCGAGTTTCATCGGCCGCCGCGCATCCGGTATCGGCCGGGCCCGCGCGTGTGCGGCGCGCAGCAATGGCATGGATGGCGGCGCATGCCGGTCGGTCGGTTCGGATTCTCCGTCAGCAGAATGGCGGATACCAAGAGTTGTCTCTCCGATACATCGCGTCAATCTCGGCGGGAGTCGGTCCTGGTAGCGTCAACCTTGGGTGGTCGATCGTGACGTAAAGTTCCGACCCGGCGGCGAATTGTTGTCGTGACGCTGCCACCGCTCGCGATCGTGTCGCCGGGCCTGCCGTTACTTTCGGTGTTCCTCGGGACTCTCCGTAGTGCCCGGGAGGTCTAGCCCGTTCGAGCATCGCACAGCATGATCACAGGATCACGGCGTGCTCCGAGCCCTCCGCGGCGGCCCTTCCGGGTCCAGCGATCTTGCTCCGCGACGGACCCGTGCCGGTGGGCGGGCGCCCCGGTCCGCGTGCGCTGTGCGAGGCGCCGCCGGGGCGGACCGCCCGGCCGTCCGCGTCCGTTCCCGGCGGTGCGATCCGTCGCGGACCGGTCGTCCCACAAATGCGCGGTCCGGCCCCCGTAGATGAGCGATGAATTGTCCGGAAGGCGGTTATATCTCGCCGGGAGGGCGGTTTCCCTGGTGGCCGTCGGGCGCGGGCAGCCAATATGTTGTTCTCGTTTACGGGATCGGGTCGACCCGCCGCCGAAGGGCGCGCCGGCCGCCGGATCTGCCGTCGCCGGTCTTCCGCCGCCGAGGGCGCCGCCCCGCGGCGGGGTGCGAGAGGAGGAGGGGCGATGAGCTCGTCGAGCGAGGCACAGCGGCCCACTGCGGCCCCGCGGTCGTCTCCCGGCCGGACGCACGAGGTGACGAACCAGCCGCCGCCGCTGGTCGGCCACGACGCGTCCGCGGATCCGGCGCTGCTGGCGGCGCTGGTCCGGGAGGGCGCCGGCTGGCATGCGGACGCCCTGCGCCGCCTGGGCCGGCTGGCGGGCACCGAGCAGGCCTGGCGCTGGGCGCAGGAGGCCGACCGGTTCCCGCCCGAGCTGCGCACGCACGACCGCTACGGCAACCGCGTCGACGAGGTCGACTTCCACCCGTCCTGGCACGCGCTGCTCGAGGTGGCCGTGCGGGCGGGGCTGACCGGGGCGCCGTGGACGGACCCGCGCCCGGGCGCGCACGTGGCGCGGGCGGCGAACATCCTCGTCTGGGGCACCGTCGAGCAGGGCCACCTGTGTCCGGTGTCGATGACCTACGCCGTGGTCCCGGCACTGCGGGCCGCGCCCGATCTCGCGGCCAGATACGAGCCGTTGCTCGCCAGCCGGATCTACGACCCGGGGCTGCGCCCGCCGGCGGGAAAGGCGGGGCTGCTCGCGGGCATGGGCATGACCGAGAAGCAGGGGGGTTCGGACGTCCGGTCGAACACGACGACGGCGACGCCCGCCGCCGACGGCACCTACCGGCTACGGGGCCACAAGTGGTTCACAAGCGCGCCGATGAACGACGTCTTTCTGGTCCTGGCGCAGGCACCGGGCGGATTGTCCTGTTTCTGGGTGCCGCGGGTGCTTCCGGACGGCAGCCGTAACACGTTTCGCATACAACGACTGAAGGACAAGCTCGGCAACCGCAGCAATGCCAGCAGCGAACCGGAGTTTGACGACACCGTGGCCTGGCTGGTCGGCGCGGAGGGGCGTGGGGTTCGCGTCATCATCGAAATGGTGGCCATGACCCGGCTCGACGCCAGCCTCGGGTCCGCGGCCGGGATGCGGGCCGCGGTCACGGCGGCCGCGCATCACGTGCGCCACCGACGGGCCTTCGGAACCTTGTTGATCGACGCCCCGCTGATGCGCAATGTGCTGGCCGATCTCGCCCTGGAAGCCGAGGCGGCGACCACTTTGGTGTTGCGGGTCGCGGGAGCCGTCGACCGGGCGGCTCGCGGCGACCGCGACGAGCAGGCGTTCAAACGCCTCGCCACGGCCGTGGCGAAGTACTGGGTCTGCAAGCGGGCGCCGGGCGTGGCCGCGGAGGCCCTCGAATGCCTCGGTGGAAACGGCTACGTGGAGGAGTCGGGCATGCCCCGGCTCTACCGGGAGGCGCCCCTCAACGGGATCTGGGAGGGCTCCGGCAACGTCAATGCGCTCGACGTGCTCCGGGCGCTCGACCGGGAACCGGACGGCCTCGACGTGCTGTCCGTGCAGATCGAGGCCGCCCGCGGCGCGGACACCCGGCTCGATCGGGCCTGGGATCGGCTGCGCGCGGAATTGCCGAAGGCGGCGGCCGATCCCTTCGTCGCGCGCCGTGTGGTCGAGCGGTTGGCGCTCGTTATGCAGGGTTCGCTGCTTGTCCGGCATGCGCCGCCGGCGGTTGCAGATGCGTTCTGCGCGAGTCGGATCGCCGGTGACGGGGGTCTCGCTTTCGGCACGTTGCCGTCGGGGGTTGATGTCGCAGGTATCCTCGACCGGATTGCTTCGGTGGATACCACTACCGATTCGATCGGTGATATCCGTCACGGGCAGGATGATGGCAGAATCTCTTTGTAATTCCCTTGCGACGAATAGCGATGGATCGCCCCTAGCCTGGTAGGCGACTGCGCCCGGGGGGTTTCCATGATGTACTTCTGCCTGGCGGTTGCCGGGCTGATACTGATTGCAGGAGTTCTCGGTCTGTTCCGCGGACGGGCCGAGTGGGCTTGGATCCCCGATCGCCGTCGGGCCGGGATTGTCACCGGCGCCGGATCGGTGGCTCTCGTTGCATTCGGGCTGCTCGCGACGCACGGCGTCGGGACCGGCGACGGCGGCGATCGCGATCCAGCCTCGAACAGCGTCTTCCTGGTTCCGCCCCGGTCCGGCTCGTCCTCGGCCACGCCCGGCCGCGGCGGCCAGCCGGATGCCCCGGTGCAGCAGGACGCGACGAAGGGCGACGAGGCCTACGCCGAGCCCACCGATGACGTGATGACCGGTCGCGCGCCGGGTGGCTCGAACTACCCGCGGGACATCCCGTCCAGCCGGGCGCGGACCGGAACCCCCGGTCTGGCGGGGGGCGCGCCTCGCGCGCCCGCCGGGCC
>NZ_JAMQQF010000407.1 GCF_023716945.1 Frankia sp. AiPs1
GTGAGCGGCCGCCTCGCTCGGGCCGCCTCGCTCGGGCCGCCTCGCTCGGGCCGCCTCGCTCGGGCCGCCCCGCTCAGGACGCCACGGTCGGGTCGAGCGGGCGGTAGCGGTAGCCCACCCGGCGGACCGTCTCGATCCGGTACCGGTGCTCGGGGCCGAGCTTGCGCCGCAGCCGGGTCACGAGGACGTCGACCGTGCGCACGTCCGGGGACGTGGCGTCGTCGGCCTGGTGTCCCCACACCGAGGACAGCAGCGCCTGCCGGCTGTGTGCCTGCCCGGGGTGGTGGACGAAGAAGTCCAGCACCTCGAACTCGAGGTAGGTCAACTGCAGCGCCCGCCCGTCCACGGTCGCGAGCCAGGCGGTCCGATCGATCCACACCCCCGAGCGGGGCGGGGTCTGGGCGGTCGGGCGGTGGTCCGGCCGGGCCGGTAGCGCGGTCGCCCGCGCGTGTGCCGGGACTGGGGCGGGCTGACGGGGAAGGGTCGCCGCCGTCCCGACGGGCGTGCGCGGCGGCGTGGTCACCAGGCGCGGCCGGTAGGGGAGGGCGGTCGTCTGCGGGGGCATCGCTGGCCTTTCGGTCAGTGGTTCTCCCGGTCGCCGGGACCTGTGGGCGCGGGCCGGGTGGGCTTGTGGAGCCGGGCGAGCCTTGGAGCCGGGCGAGCCTCGGAACCGGGCGGTCCCTTGGGCGGGGCGGGAATCCTGTGCGGGCGGTGGCGGCGGGGCTGGTCCCGATCCCGGTTTCGATGGGCGCGGGCCATGGGCCGGGCAGCGCTCGGGCACCGCGACGATGGGGCGGCCGAGCTGGTGTGGACCGGCGCGCGACATCGGTGCCGGGCGTCCTCGCCGGTGGCATGGAGGGATGTGGTGGCCACCGCGACGATGGGGTGCGCCTGATCGACTACGGGCTCGTGGCGGTGCCGGCGGCCCTCTGCAGGCCGAGGCCGGACCTCACTGGGCCGGGAGTCGGAGCCCTTGCGGCGGCTCCGGTCGGCCCGAAGGCGCCGGGCGCCGGTGGTGCGGCTGGCGGCCGCCCGTCAGAGAGCCGGACAGGCAGCCGAGGCGACGCGGAGCAGATCGATATGGCTCCGGGTGACCAGGATCAGCCGCTTCAACACAAGAGCAACGGAAGCACACTGTTCCCGCCGCCGCCAAGAGAATAAAAGTGTGACTTGCTTCACATGGTGTTATGTCATGCATCGAATGGGTGGCAGCGGAGGCGTGGGACTCCAGGTCCGCGCGGTCGATCGGCGGGTGGGTGAGGGTTTCTGGGCAGGCGGCATCGTGTCCCGGTCAACCTGATTTGCACCGATTGGTCGGGACCCTCGGAAGTCGCGCCGATGGTCAGGCAAAGTCGATTTTTCCGGTGGGGAAGTCGGAATAGACTGGCGGATCGTTCGGCATCCGTTGGTCGCAGACGCGAAGCTGCCGAGAACAGGAGATCTCATGGCGCTGCCTGATTTCCTCGTGATCGGCGCGCCGGACGCGGGCATGGAGATCCTCCTCGCCGACCTGCGCCGCTGCCCGGCCGTCTACCTTCCCGCCACCGCGCTCACCCCGCCGACCGCTGTCGCGTCGGCCGCCCGGGGAACGGCACAGGGTGGTGCGGGGGCGGAGGGCCCGGCTGTGGCGCGTCGCCGGGCGCGGTTCGAGGCCCTGGTCGAACCGGCGCCCGCGGGCCTCCTGCGCGGCGTGAGTGCCCCCTACCACCTGGCGGACTTCACGGCGCTGCGGCACCTGCACGAGGTGCTGCCCTACGTGCGGCTCGTCGCCCTGCTGCGGGATCCGGCCGCGCGGGCCCACGCCCACTGGCTACGGATGTGTGCGTCCGGTCTGGAGCCCATCGCCGACTTCGAGGGCGCCCTGGCGGCGGAGGCGGCGCGGGCCCGCACCGCCTCGTCCTGGCCGTGGCGGTATCGGGCCCTGGGCCGGTACGGGGCCCAGGTGCAGCGCCTGTACACCCTCTTCGCGCGCCAGCAGGTGCTCCTCGTGTCCTACCCCGAACTGTGCGCGGATCCGGCGATCGCGCTGGGCCGCGTCCATCGCTTCCTCGGCCTCGGCCGCCTCCGCGGTGCCGGCGCTGTCGATTGGCCCGGCCCGCCCGCCGAGGTCCCGGCTGAGTGGTGCGGCGAGGCTGAGTGGTGCGGCGAGCCTGAGTGGTGCGGCGAGCCGATCGGCCCGCGGTGCGCCGAGCCGGCGGTGGCGGCCGCGGCGCGGCGGCTCGATCCGGCTGTGGCCGCGCGGCTGCATGCCGATTTCGGCGCCGATCTCGACCTGCTCGACCAGGTGACGGGACGGCGCTGGGCGCTCGGTCCGGCCTCGGACTGATCGGCGCCCAGCGCCGCCGGGTCAGCGAGAACCCTGGGTGAGGGCGACCGAATCGGGCACCCGGACGGGTTCGGGCACGGTGCGCGGGATGACGCCCTGGATCTGCCCGATCACGTAGTGGGCTGACATCATCGCGCCCTCCTGCCAGCCGGGCAGCGGGGAGCTCTGGTCGCCCAGCACGTAGAAACGCCCCTCCCCCTCGGGCTGGAGAAGCTGTTTGTAGGCCCGCATGTGGTCGGGGTTTCCCGGATCCCAGTCAGCCCAGCCGCCGAGCTGGTGGGGCACCTTGTGCCAGGCGATCGTGATGCCCTTCGCGGTGGGGACGACGCCTTCGTCGGCGAACCGCGGGTGCAGTTCCGCCGCCCCGGCCCGGGCCTGCGCCAACCGCTCCGGCGGCGCCAGATCACCGAACTTCGCCGCCACGCCGGCGAAGTTGTAGGCGCCGGTCACGGTGCCCGCCGCCGAGAAGTAGTCATTGCTCGGATACCAGATCTGAGTGATCGGATGATTCGTCCAGCTGATCCCGCCGTAGATCTGGTCGGCGTCGCTCTCCCAGAAACGCTCCTCGGCCTGCCAGCCGACCTTGCAGGTGTCCGCAAACCCGACGGCACTGATCGCCGCGTCGAACTCGGCGGAGAAGTTCGTCGAGATTCCCCGCAGTACCGGCAGCGGGATACTGCTCACGCAGTAGTCTGCGACCAGCGTCCGAGACTGGCCGTCGCGCTGGTATTCGACGGCCACCTTGCCCTCGTCGAGCAGCCGAATCGTGGTGACCTCGGAGTTCAGCTCGATGACCTCGCCGAACTGGCTGCGGAGTTCCCGCTCGAAGGCGGTCACGATGCGATCCATGCCGCCGACCGGCTGGAACATCGTGGCCTGCCACAGATAATCCACCGGCTGGTAGAAGCTGTGCCGCCAGAATCCCGACTCAAGCAGGTCCCGGAAGGGGATCGGCGGCGCCGGGCGAGGGAAGTCGTGGACGTCGGGATCCTCGATGTACCCGGAGCGGGTGGAGCCGTCGTAGCTGTGGTCGTCCGCCAGCGAACCGAACACCCGCAGCAGGTCCAGCAGCTCCCCGGTCTCGGCGTCGCGCTGCACGAGGGTCTCGGCGAGCATCGCCGCCAGGTGCCCGCGGGTGTCGTTGGCGACCTGCCGGTTGCGCCATCGGACGACGCGGCCGTCGGCGAGGTGGACGACGTTCGCCGTCGTCTCCATGATGTACGGCTCGAGGTCGACGCCGAACGCACGGCAGTAGTCGAGCATCCGGCGATGGTGATGGGGGATGCGGCCGGGCCCCAGGTTGAGGTAGAGCCCCTCGCCGAAGGAGCACCGGTGGGTGGTGACCGGCTCGCCGGTCGGGCCGAGTTCGCGGAGCACGTCGCCGCCGCGGGCGGTGCGGTTGCGGCCGCCCGCGCGGTCCGACGCCTCCAGCACGGTGCACCGGTAGCCCAGCCGGCCGAGTTCGTACGCCGCGGTCAACCCGGCGACCCCCGCGCCGAGGACGGCTACGGTGGCGCCCGCGCGGGGCGCCGGGGGCAGCTCGAGCGAGCCCGTCCAGCCCGTCGCCTCCGGCCCACCCCGGCCGATCATCGCTTCGCGCAGTGCGTCGGCGGCACTTCGCGCGGTCATGGGAGTCGTCCGTGGTTGGCCTCGCGCATGGTTTGCCCACCTGCCTTCATCGTCGTCTGGGGTTTGGTACTCGTCCGGAGGTCTGGTACTCGTCCGCCGTCGTGACCGGGCACGTCCCGTCCGCCTACCGAAGCCGGCCGGCGGACGGGACCAGCGTCACCCGGTGAAATCGAGATCGATGATCTGGTAGAAGCCCTTGGCGGTGTCGGCAACCTCCCAGACGCTGAGCAGGACGTGGTAGCCCTGCCGCTGCGGCAGCACGATCGTGTGCCGGGTCGGGTTCTCCGGCACGAGGTCGTCGGCCGACCAGTAGGGCTGCCCGCTGTTCTGGACCTGATGGATGGGATTCGACTCGAACTGGGCCCGGCTCAGCGGGGCGTTCGGGTCCCAGCCCTCCCGGGTCAGGAAGTAGTTCCACCGCCGCGTCTTGTGCGGGGCATGGAAACTCCAGGTGATGGTGAGCCGCTGGCCGGCAGCGACGGGATGCTTCTGCCAGTCCGATCCCGGCTTGTCCAGTTCGGCGGCATAGTCCTGGCCGGCGCTGGCAATCTTCCCGTCGGCGGGCGGAGCATCGTTGCGGACATCGTCCGGTGCAGACGGATCGGCCAGTCCGGCCTGCGTCGCCGGGAAGAACTTCCCTGATTCCAGGCCTGCTGACTGCCATTCGGCGAGATATATGTGCGCGCGGGAGGCCGGTTCGGAGACCGTACCGTGGCGCGGCTCTACTTTGCTCTGAGTCATGGTGTAACGGTAGCGTCGGACCCCTTGGTTTGCATTCCCGAAACACGGGAAACCGGCGGCTTCTGCCGATGATTTTTTGAAACTCTTCCGAGTCAATTCCGGAGTTTTTTACGGAAAGCCCCGGACCAGGATCGGGCGCCGCGTTCCGGTCGAGTCGGGGCGTCCCGGCGGTCCGGGCCCGCGGGGGGCGGGTACCGTCGGCGGGATGAGTGCGTCAGCGAACAGCGATCCCGCCGCGGGCGACCCCGCCGCGGGAGTCGCCGGCGGGCCGGCCTCGACCGCCCCGCCGGCGCCACAGCCGCTGCCCTACGACGGCGTCATCTCCGTCGCCGTTGGCACGGTCCTGTGGGCCGTCGCCGCGCTGGTCATGCTGGTGTTCCTGGACGACCTGCGCGACGACGGCCACCTCTGGTGGCTGGCCACCGCGATCTGCGGGTTCGGGCTCGGGCTCGCCGGGTTGTGGGTCGTGATCCGCCGCCGCAACCGGCTGCGGGGCCGGCAGGGATAGCCGGCTCCCGCCGGCTCATGTCCCGTCGGCTCACGTCTCGTCGAGATCGTCCTCCGCCGCACGGAAGGCCGCACCCGTCGGGTCGCGCAGCTCCGCGGCGAGCGCGTGCCGCCGATCCCACTGCCCGCCGCGCCAGGCCAACGCCCGGGCCAGCGCGTCCGGGCCGGCGTCGGCATCGACGTGCACCTCGCCGCCGATCCCGCCGAACACCCGCCACGGCACCCTCGTCGGCCGGCCGGTCAGGTCCTCGACCAGCAGCGGCCGGTGCACGCGGTACGGGGT
>NZ_JAMQQF010000408.1 GCF_023716945.1 Frankia sp. AiPs1
CGCCCGCCCCGGTCTCGGCGCCCGCCCCGGTCCCGGCCCCCGCAACCGGCTGCTCGGCAGCCGCCGCGCGGCTCGCGTCGGAACTGGCACCCGAACTGGCACCGGAACTGGCACCGCCCTCGGCGGTCCTGTCGGCACCGGCCCTGTCAGTGGCGTCGTCGTGCTCGGCGACCGTTCGGGCCTCGCCGCCGGGATCCGTGGGCTGGCGGCGGGGACGCTCCTGGACGAGGCCCAACGCCCGCTGCTCCTCCGGTGACACGTCCGCATCCACCGGCCGGCGCACGACCAGCAGCGCCACCACCGCGCCGACGCACACGATCGCGGAGGTCCAGATGTTCACGCGCAGGCCGAGGATCTCGTCCGCGGTGTCGATGCGCAGCATCTCGATCCACAGCCGGCCGAACGTGTAGAGCGCGACGTACAGGGCGAACAGCCGCCCGCGGCCGAGCCGGTGGCGCCGGTCGACGAACAGCAGGATGCCGGCCACCACGAGGTTCCACAGGAACTCGTAGAGGAACGTCGGCTGGTAGGTCGCCACCCCCGGGTCGGCCCGGTGCTCGGGGTCGATGCGCACCGCCCAGGGCAGCGTGGTGGGCTTGCCGTAGAGCTCCTGGTTGAACCAGTTGCCCCAGCGGCCGATGGCCTGGGCGAGGATGATCCCGGGCGCGGCGGCGTCGGAGAACAGCGCGAGGCTGATCCCGAGGCGGCGGGCGGCGAGCCAGGCGCCAAGCGCCCCGCCGGCGATGGCCCCCCAGATCCCCAACCCGCCGTTCCAGATCTTCACCACGTCCGCGACGTGCCCGTTCTCGCCGAAGTAGGCGTCCGGGGTGCTGAGCACGTGGTAGATCCGGGCGCCGACGATCCCGAAGGGGACGGCCCAGTAGGCGATCTCCCCGGCGATCGTCGGATCCACGCCGCGGGCGCGCAATCTGCGTCCGGTGACGACGACGGCGACCACGATGCCAATGATGATCATCAGGGCGTAGGCGCGCAACGGCACCGGCCCGAGATGCACCACACCGCGGGAAGGGCTGGGGATGGCGGCGAATACCACGGTCGTCAGGCTATCCCGCGGGCCGCGGCGACCCGGTGGGGGGCGGCGACGCCACTCCGATACGACGCCGTGGCCCACCTGGTTGCCCCCGCTGGGCCAGTCACCGGCCCGCCCCGGCCCCGTCGTCTCCGGCCCGAGTAGCGGTAGACGGTCTGCTCGCCTGGCTAGGCCGAGGCCGAGACGGGGGCGCGTACCCCTTCGGCGAGCTCGGCGGCCAGCCGACCGAGGCCGTCGAGCGCGGCGGCCTCGCCCGCGCCCGAGCGCTGCGCGTCCACCAGAACCTTGACCAGCGCCGAGCCGACGATCACTCCGTCGGCGAAGGCGGCGACCTCGGCAGCCTGCGCCCCGGTGCTCACCCCGAGGCCGACCGCGACCGGCAGCTCGGTGGTCGCCCGCACGCGAGCGACCAGGTCGGCGGCCTGGGTACCGACGGCGACACGGGCGCCGGTGACGCCCATCAGCGAGGCGGCGTAGACGAACCCGCGGGAGATCCCGGTGACCAGCCGGATCCTGGCATCCGAGGAGCTCGGGGCCACGAGGAACACCGGGTCCAGTCCATGCTCCGCGCTCGCCGCGAGCCACGGGGCCGCCTCCTCGGGCGGCAGGTCCGGGGTGATCGCCCCGGACCCACCGGCTGCGGCGAGGTCGGCGGCGAATCGCGCCGGGCCGTAACGGTCGATCGGGTTCCAGTAGGTCATGACCACGGTCGGCGCACCGGTGGCGGCGACCGCCTCGACGGTGCGCAGCACGTCCGCGGTCGTCACTCCGCCGCGCAGCGCCGCGTCGGCGGCGTCCTGGATCACCGGCCCGTCCATGGTCGGGTCGGAGTAGGGCAGGCCCACCTCGACGACGTCGACGCCCGCCGCGACCATCGCCCGCATGGCCGCGATCGCGCCGTCGACCGTCGGGTAGCCGGCCGGCAGGTAGCCGACCAGCAGGGATCGGCCCTCCTCGCGGGCGGCCGTGAAACGCTCGTCCAACCGACTCTGCACGTGCTGCGTCCGTTCCGTCGGGCCCGAGGGCTGCCTGTGCGCCGGCGTCAGCCGCGCGGGTCCGCGGCGGCGTCGGCGCCGCCCGCGTCGTCGAGCAGGCCGAACCAGCGGGCCGCCGTGTCGACGTCCTTGTCGCCGCGACCAGAGCAGTTGACCACGATGGTCGCGTCCGGGCCGAGCTCGCGGGCGACGTCGAATGCGCCGGCGAAGGCATGCGCGCTCTCGATCGCGACCAGGATGCCCTCGGTGCGGGCGACCAGCGCGAGCGCCGCCATCGCCGCGGCGTCGTCGACGACGCGGTAGCTCGCCCGGCCGGTCTCGTGCAGCAGCGCGTGCTCGGGGCCGATGCCGGGGTAGTCCAGGCCGGCGGAGATCGAGTGGGACACCTGCGTCTGGCCGAACTCATCCTGCAGCAGGAACGTCCGCATGCCGTGCAGCACGCCCGCGGAGCCGCCGGCGATCGCCGCGGCATGCCGCCCGGTGGCGACCCCGTCCCCACCGGCCTCGCAGCCGATCAGCGCCACGCCGGTGTCGGGGATGAACGGGTGGAAGATGCCCATCGCGTTGGAACCGCCGCCGACGCAGGCGACGACGGCGTCGGGCAGCCGGCCGGTGCGGTCGAGCACCTGGGCCCGGGCCTCCACGCCGATGATGCGCTGGAAGTCCCGGACCATCATCGGGAACGGATGCGGGCCCATCACCGAACCGATGCAGTAATGGGTGTGCTCGACGGTGGCGACCCAGTCGCGCATCGCCTCGTTGATGGCGTCCTTGAGGGTGCGGCTGCCGGCGGTGACCGGGACGACCTCGGCGCCGAGCAGGCGCATCCGGGCGACGTTGAGCGCCTGCCGGCGGGTGTCCTCCTCGCCCATGTAGACCACGCACTCCAGGCCGAGCAGCGCGCAGGCGGTGGCGGTGGCCACCCCGTGCTGGCCGGCGCCGGTCTCGGCGATGACCCGGGTCTTGCCCATCCGCCTCGCCAGCAGGCACTGCCCGAGGACATTGTTGATCTTATGGGAGCCGGTGTGGGCGAGATCCTCGCGCTTGAGCAGGATGCGGGCGCCGCCGACGTGCTCGGTGAGCCGGTGAGCGTCGGTCAGCGGCGTGGGGCGGCCGGCGTAGGTGGCGAGCAGGCCGTCGAGCTCGGCGACGAAGCCCTCGTCGGCCCGGGCCTGGTCGTAGGCCTCGGTCAGCTCGTCGAGGGCCGCCATGAGCGCCTCGGGCACGAACCGACCGCCGAACCGGCCGAAGTGCCCCCCGGGATCGGGAAACACCTGCCAGTTCTCCGCCTGCGCCCGGACGGCGCCGGCGGACGGCGTCGAGGTCGCGGTCTCGGCGGGAGCTGGCTGGGCAGCGGTTCGGGTAGCCACAGTGCGACTGTATCGGTCCGCACCGACAGGCCGGACGGACTCGCCGCCCCGCCGATCCGCCGACCGCCGCCCGCCAGGCCCGCTAGCGGCCGACCCTGGCCGCCGGATGCGCCCCGGCGGCCACCAGGTCGGCGACGGTCTGGCGGGGATCGCCGGTGACCGCCGCCTCGCCGACCAGCACCGCGTCGGCGCCGGCGGCCGCGTAGGCGAGCAGGTCGTGCGGGCCGCGTACGCCGGACTCGGCCACGGTGAGCACACCGGCGGGCACCATCGGCGCCAGCCGGGCGAACGTGGCGCGGTCGACCTCCAGAGTGCGCAGATCACGGGCGTTGACGCCGATCAGCCGGGCGTCGGCGTCCAGCGCGCGGCCGAGCTCCGCCTCGTCGTGCACCTCGACGAGGGCGGTCATGCCCAGCGACTCGATCCGCTCACGCAGGCCGACCAGCCGGGGCTGGTCGAGCGCGGCGACGATGAGCAGCACGAGGTCGGCCCCGTGCGCACGCGCCTCGAAGACCTGGTAGGGCGAGACGATGAAGTCCTTGCGCAGCAGCGGGACGTCCACGGCGCGGCGCACCGCGTCGAGGTCGGCGAGCGAGCCGCCGAAGCGGCGTCCCTCGGTGAGAACACTGATGGCGGCGGCGCCGCCGGCCTCGTAGTCGAGGGCGAGGGCCGCGGGATCGGCGATGGCCGCCAGCTTCCCCTTCGACGGGGAACTGCGCTTGACCTCGGCGATCACCGATACCGGGGAGTTGCGGAACACGGCGAGCGCGTCCTTGGGGTCGGGGACGCGCTCCACGCGCTGCTTGAGGTCGGCGAGGGGGGTCTGCTGCTCGCGGGCGGCCAGGTCGGCCCTGACCCCGTCGAGGATCTCGGCGAGGACGCTCATCGACCCGCGCTCGCGGCTGTCGCGGTCATGCCGCGATGGTAGGCCAGGCCCGGTGGCTCGACCCGAGGCCCCCACAACTTGCTACGACCCACAACGCTATGTAGCCAACGGTCGGGCAACGACGGCCCGCCCCCCGGTCAGCGGTCGCCGCGGTCCGCGCCACGCCGTGCACGCGGCGCAGTGGCACCCGTCGCCTTCGATCCTCTATAGTCGAACACGCGTTCGATATCGAGGGAGTTCTCATGGACACTCGCCGCACCTCCTTTCCGCTGATCCCAGGCATCCCCCTGGTCTGCGACCAGCCCCTGCCGCGCCGGGCGGCCGGCGCCGGGCCGGCGGCGGCCCCGGCCCGGGCCGAAGACTGCGCCCTGCCCGACGCCGCGCCTGCGGCCTGGGCGGAACAGCTCGATGCGCTCGCCCGCTGTCTGGCTCGGATGGACGCGCTCATGGCGATGGTGGAGGCCGACCTCGACCGCCACACCCGGGTTCTCGCCGCGCTGGCCGACCCGCGTGAGCAGCGTGCGCCCGTGGCCATGCCGCCGGATCTCGACTTCCCCCCGTATCCCGATCTGCCGGGCGGCGCCGGCGCACCCGGCCGTGGCGGCCGGCGATGATCAGGTGGGGTCGTGGCCCCGCTCGATCGCGTCCCAGGCGTCGACCGGCCGGGCCTCGCGGGCCTGGTAGCGGCCGGACATCCCCGGCCAGGAGCGGCCTCGCAGGACGGCGAGGACGCCGGCGGCGGTGAGCAGCACGCCGCCGAGCATCGCCAGCCAGGGCGCGGCGGTGCGGTGCACGCTGCTGATCTCCGCCCGCCCGCCAGGGGCGAACTGGCGGACCTGGTCGGTGTCGCGCAGGGCGGACAGCGGATCGAAGCCGATGTTCCCGGCCACGTAGGCGATGCCGATCCCGGCGGCGACGGCCAGCAGGCCGACGACCGGCCGGCCGATCCGTCGGGTCGCGACGATCGCGACCGCGGCGGCGAGGCCGACGAGGGCGAGGGCGGTCGCCGCCGAGGCGATGTCGCCGCCGGTCCAGTGCACGGCGAGCGGCGCCGCCACAGCGGTGTCGTCCTGCCCGCCCCGGGGGGTGCCCACCCGGGCGGAGACCCAGGTCGCCCCGCCGCACACCAGGACCAGACCCGCACCGAGCAGGCAGCCGAGCACGGCGAGCACCCGTTCCCGACG
>NZ_JAMQQF010000409.1 GCF_023716945.1 Frankia sp. AiPs1
GTGGGAATCGGGGCGCGCGGCCCGGACCGTGGCGACCGCTCGCGCCGGCCGTCGCGGCCGGAGCTGTTCCTCGAAGCGGTCCCGCTCGTCGGCGAGGCTCGCGAGCTCCTCGCCGATGCGGTCCAGGTCGCGCTGCAGGCGCCGGCGCAGGCGTCGTACCGCCGGGCCGCTCGACCCGGCCTGCCGGCTGCGCCGCAGGTCGTGGCGCAGGCGCTCCAGGTCGTGGTGCACCTGCTCCTCCAGCCGGGACAGCCGGCCCTGTGCCTGCCGCGCCGCCAGCCGAGAAAGCTGACCGGTGATCAACGGTGAGCGCGCCAGCGCCCGGACGCCGACCGTCATCACGATCAGGCCGAGCAGCTCGCCGGCGACCGCGAGCGGAGTCAGCCGCAGCTCGCCGCCGAGCAGCCCCACGCCGATGGCGACGCCGGCAAGCGGCTCGACGCTGACCGACGCCGGCAGCGACGCGGGCAGCGGGGCCATCTCGTAGGCGCTCTGCGCGAGCAACGCGCTGATCACTGCCACGGCCGCGACCGCCCAGGGCAGCCAGGACCGGGCCAGCGCGTCGGCGCCGTCGGCGGTCAGCAGGTGGCCGGCGGCGCTGACGAGCGCGGCCTGCAGTGCGGACAGCAGGCCCGCGGCCCCGGCCAGCAGCGGCGCGCGCCGCACGGCCGCGAACCTCCGCGTCCCCCAGACCGCGCCGAATACGACCAGCCCGACCAGGACTCCCGTCAGAATCCAGCCGCCGGAGGTCGCGGCCTCGGAATCGCCCGCGTCCGGGTTGCCGGCAAACACGAACAGGCCGAGCCCGACGGCGGTCGCGGCGGCGGCCATCCAGTCCCGCCGCGGCACCACGCGGCGCGCGAGCACCGCGGCGAGCGGCAGGGCGAACAGGAGCTGGCAGATCTGCAGGGGTTCGACGAGCGCGACGGCGCCGTGGGTCAGCGCGGCCCCGGCCAGCAGGCTGCCCAGCGCGCCGATGGCGACGCCAAAGTCCCACAGCGGCCGGCGGACCAGCCACAACAGCAGCCGCAACCGCAGGACGTCACCGGGTGGCGCGCGGAAGGCCACCCGCTGCTGGATGACGGCGGCCACCCCGAAGCACACGGCGGCTCCCAGGCCGAGCAGATAGGTCGCCACGCCTCCTCGATCCCGCCGTGGTCCCGTCGCGTCCGGCGGCGACGGACCGTCCGTCGCCTCGTGACGCCGGCCCCCGGCGTGTGCCCGGCCGCGTCGACGGCCGGTTCCCCACAGAGTGTCATGCCGATGGCCGGATGGCGGTCAGCGGTCGTTCATCCGTCCCCGTTCGGGCGTCATCGGCGGTACATCTCACACCGGACGCCGACTGCAACCGCTTCGCGGGCACCCCGGCTAGACGCCGCGCAGTCCGCCGACGCCACCTCGTACTCGACTCGACTCGACTCGACGCGGCTCGGCGCCGGTCCGCCGACGCCATCCGGCCCGCCACGACGGGTCGCCATGACAACTCGCCACCACGGGTCGCCACGACGACTCGCCACCACGGGTCACGGACGTCGCCTGATTCGTCATGTCCCGGGGCGATGGCCGGCCCGGCCCACCCGGCGAAGGCGCGCACGCGAACATCGTGAGCGGTATGAAGGGACGGCAGCCCAATGTGACCGGAGCGACAAAGGCAGGTGGACGATGCCGGTGGACACCCGGACGACCGTGGAACACGGCGATGCCCCGGTTCGGTATGACGTCGCCGATCAGGTCGCGACGATCACCTTCGACCGCCCGGACAAGCTCAACGCGCTGACCGTGGCGATGGGCGACCGGCTGTTCGCGCTGCTGCAGCGGGCCGACGCCGACCCCCGGGTCCGAGCTGTCGTGATCACCGGGGCAGGGCGGGCGTTCTCCGCCGGCGCGGACCTCGCCATGCTGGCGCACACGCCGGTCGACGGCCGGGACTCGTTGATCGTCTCACCGGAGAACGGCCCCGCGATGATCCGCTCGCTGCGCCTGCCGGTGATCGCGGCGATCAACGGGCCGGCAGCCGGGCTGGCGTTCGCGGTCAGCCTTGCGGCCGACGTCCGGTTCGTCGCCGCGGATGCGAAGCTGTCGCTGCCGTTCTCCCGGCTGGGCCTGTACTCGGAGTACGGATCGGCCTGGCTGCTACCCCGGTTGATCGGTGCCGGCGCCGCCGCGGACCTGCTGCTGTCCGGCCGGGTCTTCCTCGGCACCGAGGCGGGCGAGCTGGGCCTCGCCCAGCGGGTCCTGCCCGCCGCTGAGGTGCTGCCGGCCGCCCTGGACTACGCCCGCGACCTGGCTCTGAACTGTTCACCGGACGCGCTGGCGGTGATTCGCAGCATGATCGACGACGCCGCCGTCTCGCCGCTCGCGGCGCACTACGCGGCGACCGTGCCGGTGATGCGCGCCGGCCTGCGCGCGTTCGACTTCGACGAGGGCGTCGCCGCCCGCAGGGAGAAGCGCCCCCCGCAGTTCCGCGAGCGCCTCCCTGGCGGGTCGGACCGGCCGGCGTCGATCTGACCCGCCCACGCCGGACTGACAGGTGGCCGAAGGCGTCAACACAAAGGCGTCGACGGCCGGGGCGTTGCGGATAACGACATTGAATCGCGGACCGCGGACCGCGGGCAGGTGCGTGCCGGCCGCCTCTCATCGAGGTGCGATGATTCCGGCATGACGGATACGGGGACTTCGTCGGGGCTCGGAGGCTGGGACTTCTTCGTGTCATATTGCCGCGCGGATCTCCGCTGGGCCGAGTGGGTGGCCTGGGAGCTGGACCAGGCAGGATACCGGGTTCTGCTCCGGGCCTGGGACTCCGTTGCCGGTACGCACTGGCTGACCACACAGGACCAGGCCATCCAGGACTCGACCAGAACGATCGCGTTGCTGTCACATTCCTATCTCGAGTCGGTGTCCAACAAAAAGGACTGGCAGGTCGCTGTGGGGGCGGATCCGCAGGGACTGGCTCGAAGACTCCTGCCGGTTCGGATCGAGGACTGCCCACGGCCTGGTCTGCTCCACGGCATCGTGTCCATCGACCTGTTCAGCCGGTCCGAAGAGGACGCCCGGCGCTATCTGCTTGCTCGAATCCGCCAGGCGCTCCAGGGCAACGCCAAACCGGCCCGAACGCCACGGTTCCCGGGCGGCGCGGTGATGCCCGCGCCGGTCGTGGAGCCGCCGTTTCCCACGCTCGCGGACTCGCTGATCGCGCCGCACCCGATCGGCTCGCCGCTGACCGGACACCGGGCCGGGGTGCGCGCGGTGGGCTTCTCGCCCGACGGGCACGTCGTGGCCAGTGCTGGGGACGACGCGAAGGTCCGGTTGTGGGACATCGCCGGTCTGGCGCAGCCTTACCAGCTCGGCAGACCCCTCGCGGCCGGCACCGGCATAGCGCGAGGTGTGGTGTTCTCTCCCGGCGGGGAGGTACTCGCCGCCGCTGGCAGCGACAAGATCATGCGAATGTGGAACGTCGCCGATCCGGCGCATCCGCTACTCGTCGGTGAGACCGACACCGGCCACACCGGCAGCGTGAGAACCCTGGCTTTCGCACGCGACGGGACGATTCTCGCTACCGGTAGCGCCGACCGGTCGGTTCGGCTGTGGGAGGTGAGCGAGCCAGCCCAGCCACGCCACGCTGGTCATCCGCTCACGGGTCATACCGGCCTCGTCCACTCCGTGGCGTTCTCCCCGGATGGCCAGATGATCGCGACCGCGAGCGAGGACCATTCGGTCCGGCTGTGGAACATCGCCGACCCGACCGCCGCATATCAGGTCGGCCGACCGCTGACAGCCACCCGCGTCATGTGGTCGGCCAGGTTCTCTCCCGACGGAACGACCCTCGCGACCGCCGGTAGCGACATGACGATTCGCCTGTGGGACGTCACCGATCCGACGGATCCCCATCCGATCGGCCGACCCCTGACCGGCCACACCGCGCGGATCCGGTCCCTGGACTTCGCACCCGACGGCAAAAGGCTCGCCAGCTGCGGCGAGGACAACAGTGTGCGTCTCCGGCAGATCGTGGACCGAGTAAGCCCGTTCCCGATCGGCCCGCCCCTGACCGGCCACACCGAGGCAGCGATGGCCGTGGCGTTCTCCCCGGACGGCCGGACCCTTGCAACGGCCAGCAGGGATCGCACCGTCCGGCTCTGGGCCGTGAGCTGACCCAGCCGATTTCACCAGGCAACCAGAGCTGCGGCACCGACCACCACTTTCCGTGACAGCCAGCTTCCCGCAGCCCGAACTACCGGTCACCTCGGCCTGCCACCCGCACCGCTACCGCGGCAACCGCCGGGGGGGTGGCGGGCACCCTGTGTCGGGGCTTCGATCAGAATGGAGACGACTGGGTACGAGGCAATGCATTGCGGCTCCAACCGGGCGCGAGGAGGCGTTGAGATGAGCGAGCACGCAGGGATCGGGCAGGCGGGAACGGCCGTGGTGACCGGCGGCGGGACGGGGATCGGCCGGGCGATCGCGCGGGCCCTGACCGAACGCGGCGACCGGGTCGTCATCGTCGGGCGCCGACCCGATCGGTTGGAATCCGCGGCCAAGGACATCAACGCAGAGGTCGGCGGGCCGCCGGTGCTGCCCTTCACCGCCGACGTCACCGATCCCGACCAGGTCGAACTCCTCGCCAGATTCGTGACCGGCGAGTTCGGCACCCTGGATGTGCTGGTCAACAACGCGGGCGGCACCCACGCCGGGCCGGTGACCTCGCTGCGCGACCTGGCGACCAGGCACACGACGCTCTACCTGACGAACGTCGTCAGCGCCCTGCTGGTCACGCAGGCGCTCGGCCCCGCGATCCGGCGACCGGGCGGGCGCATCATCATGATCAGCTCCAGGTCGGCGCGCAGTGCCGGCGGCGACCCGGGCTACGCCGCCACCAAGGCGGCACTCAACCGGATCGTCGTCGGCCTCGCCAACGACTACGGCCCCGACGGGGTGACGGTCAACGCGGTCGCCCCCGGTTACGTGCCGGACACCGAGCTGTACTCCGGGGCGATTCCGACCGAGTGGCACGAACGGATCGTCGCCGGCATCTCGGTGGGCCGCGGCGGGGAGCCCGCCGAGATAGCCACCGTGGTCCGCGACCTCGCCACGCCGGGTTCGTCGTTCGTCAACGGCACCGTCATCGAGGTCGACGGCGGTCTGCGCCCCAGTACCTGAGGCCAGCCCAGCACCTGAACCAGCCCCGTACCGGAACCAGCCCAGCACCGGAACCAGCCCAGTCGGGTCGGCCCGCGCGGGGCTGACCCACGGCCGTCCTCGTTCACCAGAACGATCAGGAAGGCGGTCGATCTCTCATCGATGGGATGAGTCCCGGCGCTCCGGACGCGGGGCCCGATCCGTGGTGAGCCGATCCGTGGTGAGCCGATCCGTGGTGAGCGGCCGGCGGCGCCGGCCGCCGCGGGTCGTCGTCGTGCTGCTGGCCTGCCTCCTGTTGGTCGCGGGCTGCCTCGGGCGCAGTCCCGAGCGGGCCGGCGGGGACGGCGCCCGC
>NZ_JAMQQF010000040.1 GCF_023716945.1 Frankia sp. AiPs1
GGGGGGGCAGGGTTATTTTTTTATAAGAGACAGCAGGGGGGGGGGGGTCGGACGAGACCGTGTCACCGCCCGCCCGCGACACCGCCGGCCCGGCGCAGTCGCCCGCGGCCCGCGCCGAGGAACACATCCCGGTCTCGCTGCGGGTGTCGGCCGGCTGGTCCTGGCGTCTGATCATCATCGGCGCGGCGGTCTACATCCTGCTGATGGCGATCGGCCGGGTCCGGGTCGTGGTCATCCCGATCATTGCCGGGCTGCTCATCTCCGCGCTCATCCATCCGCTGGCACACCGGTTCCAGCGGTTCGGCCTGCCGCGGCTGGGTGCGGCGTTTGCCGCGCTGTTCGTCTTCTTCGCCGTGCTCGCGGGGGCCGCCGTCGCCGTCGGGTTCAACGCCGCCAACGAGATCCCGACGGTGAGCGACCAGGTCAGCGAGGGCGTCGAGCAGATTCGCGGCTACCTGACCAACGGGCCGTTCCACCTGTCGCAGAGCCAGATCGACAATCTCGTCGACGACATCCGCCGCAACCTGGCGAGCAACCGGGGGCGGCTGGTCTCCGGGGTGATCTCCGGCGCGTCGGTCGCGGCCGAGGTGATCACCGGTCTGCTCGTCGCGCTGTTCTCGACGTTCTTCTTTCTCTACGACGGCGACCGGATCTGGGACTGGATAGTCACCCGCTTTCCCGCGGCAGCGGAGGACCGGGTGCGGGGCGCCGGCCGGGAGGCCTGGCTCACGATCACCGGCTACATCCGGGGCACCGTGTTCGTCGCCGCCGTCGACGCCTTCGGCATCGCGATGGGGCTGGTCGGTGTCGGCGTGCCGCTCGTCGCGCCGCTTGCGCTGCTGACCTTCTTCGGCGGATTCGTACCGATCATCGGGGCGACGGTGGCCGGCGTGGCCGCGGTCCTGGTCACGCTCGTCTCGGGCGGAGTGACCGACGCGCTGATCATTCTGGCCGTCGTGCTGGCCGTGCAGCAGATCGAGGGGCACCTGCTGCAGCCGCTGGTGATGCGCCGCGCCGTCCGGCTGCACCCGCTCGCGATCGTGATCTCGCTGTCCGCCGGCGCCGTGCTGGCCGGCATTCCCGGGGCGATTGCCGCGGTGCCGTTCGTCGCCGTGGTGAACCGGGTGGCCGGATATCTCGCGGCGACCGGGAAGCGTCCACCATCCTGACCGGTTCTAGCTGGGCAAGCGGAACCGTCGATCGAGGAGGCCGTCCATGAGCACCGACACCCTGTCCACCCCGGCGCCCGCACCGGGGGCGGCGGCGGCCGAGGACGATCCCGGCGTGGTGTTCGCCGACCTCTGGTTCGACCCGCTGTGCCCGTGGGCGTGGCTGACGTCGCGTTGGCTGGTGGAGGTCGAGAAGATCCGCCCGGTCCGGGTCCGCTGGCACGTGATGAGCCTCTCCGTGCTCAACGAGGGGCGCGACGACCTGCCCGAGCAGTACCGGGAGCTGCTGGCGAAGGGGTGGGGCCCGGTGCGGATCTGCATCGCCGCCGCCGAGCGGCACGGTGAGGGCGTCCTCGCCGCGCTGTACACGGCGCTGGGCCGCCGCCGGCACGTGGAGAAGGCCGAGTTCGACGAGGCGACCTTCATCGCCGCCCTGACCGAGGCGGGCGCCGATCCCGCGCTCGCGGCCGCGGCGACCTCGACCGAGTGGGACGTGAAGGTGCGGGCCAGCCACGCCGACGGCATCGGCCGCGTCGGTATGGACGTCGGAACCCCGGTCGTCGCGGTCGGCGCGAACGCGTTCTTCGGACCTGTCATCACCCCGGCACCCAAGGGCGAAGACGCTGGCCGGCTGTGGGACGGAGTGCTGCTGGTCGCCGGCACGCCCGGCTTCTTCGAGCTCAAGCGCTCCCGGGATGTAGAACCGATCTTCACGTGATCAGGCATGATGACGCATCATGCGCGTCCATCTAGGTTCTGACCATGCAGGCTTCCACCTGAAGGCGGCGCTCGCCGAGCGCCTGGTGGAGCTGGGCCATGCGCCCGTCGACCATGGTCCCGTCGAGTACGACCCCGACGACGACTACCCGCCGTTCGTCCTGGCGGCGGCGCGGGCCACCGCGGCCGAGCCGGACAGCCTCGGCATCGTCATCGGCGGTTCCGGCAACGGCGAGGCGATCGCGGCGAACAAGGTCGTGGGTGCGCGCGCGGCGCTGGTCTGGAGTGAGCAGACCGCCACGCTGGCCCGTCAGCACAACGACGCGAACGTGCTCAGCCTCGGTGCCCGCATGCACACCGTCTCCGAGGCGCTGGCGTTCGCGGAGGTCTTCCTCAGCACGCCGTTCAGCGGTGAGCAGCGGCACGTGCGCCGGCTGCGCATGCTCTCCGCCTACGAACGGACCGGCGAGGTCCCTTCGACGTCCGGGACGGCGTCCCCGGCGTCCTGACTGGCCGCGTGGTCCGGCGGGGCGGGGGTCGGCGGGCGGGGCGCGGGCGCGGGCCACGACCTGGTTGCCGACCTCGATGCGGTCGCCCTCGCGGACCCGCAGGCGCGAACGCCGCGACACCGGGTAGGCGATCTCCTCGCTGCCGTCGTCCGGCACCACCACGACCTTGAAGGTCTTCTCGGTCTCCTCGATCTTCACCCGACCGGAGACCTCGGTGATGGGCGCCTTGCCCTTCGGGCTGCGCGCCTCGAACAGCTCGACGACACGCGGCAGACCCTGGGTGATGTCGTCACCGGCGACGCCACCGCTGTGGAAGGTACGCATCGTGAGCTGGGTGCCCGGCTCGCCGATGGACTGGGCGGCGACGATCCCGACGGCCTCGCCGACGTCGACCAGCTTGCCGGTGGCCAGCGAACGCCCGTAGCACTGGGCGCACACTCCCATCCGGGACTCGCACGTCAGCGCCGACCGCACCCGGACCGACTCGATCCCGGCCTCGATGATCTGGCCGATCGCCACGTCCCCGGCGTCGGTGCCGGCCGGCACGATGATCTCGCCGTGCTCGTCGACGGCGTCGGAGGCCAGCGTCCGCGCGTACGCCGAGGTCTCGGCGTAGCGGTCGCGCACGAGCACGCCGTCCGCGCCGAGCCGGGCGATCCGGGTGAGGATGCCCCGCTCGGTGCCGCAGTCCTCCTCGCGGACGATGACGTCCTGGCTGACGTCGACGAGCCGGCGGGTCAGGTAGCCGGAGTCGGCGGTGCGCAGGGCGGTGTCGGCGAGACCCTTACGGGCGCCGTGGGTCGAGATGAAGTACTCGAGCACGGTGAGGCCCTCGCGGAAGTTCGCCTTGATCGGCCGCGGGATGATCTCGCCCTTGGGGTTGGAGACCAGGCCACGCATGCCGGCGAGCTGCCGGATCTGCATCATGTTTCCGGCGGCTCCGGAGTTGACCAGCACGTAGACCGGGTTGGTCTGCGGGAAGTTCTTCTCCATCGCCTCGGCGATCTTGTTCGTCGCCTCGGTCCAGATCTGCACGAGCTCGCTGCGGCGCTCCTCGTCGGACAGGAAGCCGCGGTCGAACTGCTTCTGCACCCGGTCGGCGCGCTGCTCGTAGTCGTCGAGGATCTCGGCCTTGTTCGGCGGCGCGACGACGTCCTCGATCGCGACGGTGACGCCGGACCGGGTGGCCCAGTAGAAACCGGCGCTCTTCAGCGCGTCCAGGGTCGCCGCAACCTGGATCTTCGGGTACCGCTCGGCCAGGTCGTTGACGATCGCGGCCTGGGCCTTCTTGTTCAGCTGGGCGTTGATGAAGGGGTAGCCCTCCGGCAGCGCCTCGTTGAGCAGGCAGCGGCCGAACGTGGTCTCCAGGTTGAAGACGTCCCCGGTGACCCAGTCGGCCGGCGGCACCCACTCCGACGGCGGGGTGGTGTCGCGCAGCCGGACGCTGATCCGCGCCTGCAGCCCGATCTCCTTGGCGTCGTAGGCCATCTGCGCCTCGGCGACCGAGGAGAACGCCCGGCCCTCGCCGGTGGCACCCTCGGACAGCGTCGACAGGTGGAACACACCGGTCACCATGTCGAGGCTGGGCATCGCCAGCGGCCGGCCGGACGCCGGCGAGAGGATGTTGTTGCTCGACAGCATCAGGATCCGGGCCTCGGCCTGCGCCTCGGCGGACAGCGGCAGGTGCACCGCCATCTGGTCGCCGTCGAAGTCGGCGTTGAAGGCCGTGCAGACCAGCGGGTGGATCTGGATGGCCTTGCCCTCGACGAGCTGCGGCTCGAAGGCCTGGATGCCGAGGCGGTGCAGGGTCGGCGCCCGGTTGAGCAGCACCGGGTGCTCGGTGATGACCTCCTCGAGCACGTCCCAGACGACCGGGCGGGCGCGCTCCACCATCCGCTTCGCCGACTTGATGTTCTGCGCGTGGTTGAGGTCCACCAGGCGCTTCATCACGAACGGCTTGAACAGCTCCAGCGCCATCTGCTTGGGCAGGCCGCACTGGTGCAGCTTGAGCTGCGGTCCGACGACGATGACCGACCGGCCGGAGTAGTCGACCCGCTTGCCGAGCAGGTTCTGGCGGAACCGGCCCTGCTTGCCCTTGAGCATGTCGGACAGCGACTTCAGCGGACGGTTACCCGGGCCGGTGACCGGCCGGCCGCGGCGGCCGTTGTCGAACAGCGCGTCGACGGCCTCCTGCAGCATCCGCTTCTCGTTGTTGACGATGATCTCGGGCGCGCCGAGGTCGAGCAGCCGCTTGAGCCGGTTGTTCCGGTTGATCACGCGGCGGTACAGGTCGTTGAGGTCGGAGGTGGCGAACCGACCGCCGTCGAGCTGCACCATCGGCCGCAGGTCCGGCGGGATCACCGGAACGCAGTCGAGCACCATCCCCATCGGGGAGTTGCGGGTGTTCAGGAACGCCGAGACGACCTTGAGCCGCTTGAGCGCGCGGGCCTTCTTCTGCCCCTTGCCGCTGCGGATGGTCTCGCGCAGCGACTCGGCCTCCGCGGCCAGGTCGAAGTCGGCGAGCCGGCGCTGCAGCGCCTCGGCGCCCATGCCGCCGTCGAAGTACTGGCCGAACCGGTCGCGCAGCTCGCGGTAGAGCAGCTCGTCCGGCTCCAGGTCCTGGACCTTCATGCCCTTGAAGCGGTCGAAGACGCGGTCCAGATCGTCGATCTTGCGCTGCGCGCGGTCGCGGATCTGGCGCATCTCGCGCTCGGCCGACTCGCGGACCTTGCGCCGCGCGTCGCCCTTGGCGCCCTCGGCCTCAAGCTGCGCGAGGTCGGTCTCGAGCCGCTTCTGCCGGGTCTCGACGTCGGCGTTCTTCTTGTCCTCGAGCTGCTGCTTCTCGACGCCCATCCGGGCCTCGAGGGTGGGCAGGTCGCGGTGCCGCGCGTCGATGTCGACCTTGGTGATCATGTAGGCGGCGAAGTAGATGACCTTCTCGAGGTCCTTCGGCGCCAGGTCCAGCAGGTAGCCGAGCCGGCTCGGGACACCCTTGAAGTACCAGATGTGGGTGACCGGGGCGGCCAGCTCGATGTGCCCCATGCGCTCACGGCGCACCTTGGCGCGGGTGACCTCGACGCCACAGCGCTCGCAGATGATGCCCTTGAACCGGACCCGCTTGTACTTGCCGCAGTAGCACTCCCAGTCCCGGGTCGGACCGAAGATCTTCTCGCAGAAGAGCCCGTCCTTCTCCGGCTTCAGGGTGCGGTAGTTGATCGTCTCCGGCTTCTTGACCTCACCGTGCGACCACTGACGGATGTCGTCCGCGGTGGCAAGACCGATGCGCAGTTCGTCGAAGAAGTTGACGTCCAGCAAGACTGTCGCCTGCTCTCTCTTTCTCGGTCGGGACGCTGGAGTCGGACGGGCCGCCGGGGGTCCGCCGCCGCCTCACGGCGGACGGATCGGGCCCCCGGCGCCCGCTCAGACCTCCTCGACGCTGCTCGGCTCCCGCCGGGACAGGTCGATCCCGAGTTCCTCCGCCGCACGGAAGACGTCCTCGTCGGTGTCACGCATCTCGATCTGCACACCGTCGCTGGAGAGGACCTCGACGTTGAGGCACAGCGACTGCATCTCCTTGATGAGCACCTTGAACGACTCCGGGATGCCGGGCTCCGGAATGTTCTCGCCCTTGACGATTGCCTCGTAGACCTTGACTCGGCCCACGACGTCGTCGGACTTGATGGTCAGCAGCTCCTGCAGGGCGTAGGCGGCGCCGTACGCCTCCAGCGCCCACACCTCCATCTCGCCGAACCGCTGGCCACCGAACTGCGCCTTGCCACCCAGGGGCTGCTGAGTGATCATCGAGTAGGGGCCGGTCGACCGGGCGTGGATCTTGTCGTCGACCAGGTGGAGCAGCTTGAGGATGTAGATGTAGCCGACCGCCACCGGGTAGGGGTACGGCTCTCCGGTGCGGCCGTCGAACAGCGTGGCCTTGCCGGAGGAGCCGATGAGCTGGACCCCGTCCCGGTTCGCCAGGGTGGAGTCGAGCAGACCGGTGATCTCCTCCTCGCGGGCGCCGTCGAAGACCGGGGTCGCGACGTTGGTGCCGGCCGGGGCGGCGTCCGCGCCGATGCCGCGCAGCCGCTCCTTCCACTCCTCGCTACCGGTGTCCACCTGCCAGCCGGTCTTGGCGACCCACCCGAGGTGGGTCTCCAGGATCTGGCCGATGTTCATCCGCCGCGGCACGCCGTGCGGGTTGAGCACGACGTCGACCGGGGTGCCGTCCTCAAGGAAGGGCATGTCCTCAGCCGGCAGGATCTTGGCGATGACACCCTTGTTGCCGTGCCGACCGGCGAGCTTGTCACCGTCGGTGATCTTTCGCTTCTGTGCGACGTACACCCGGACCAGCTCGTTGACGCCGGGCGGCAGCTCGTCGCCGTCCTCGCGGGAGAACACCCGCACGCCGATGACCTTGCCGGACTCGCCGTGCGGCACCTTCAGCGAGGTGTCGCGGACCTCTCGGGCCTTCTCCCCGAAGATCGCCCGCAGCAGCCGCTCCTCGGGGGTCAGCTCGGTCTCGCCCTTCGGGGTGACCTTGCCGACCAGGACGTCGCCGGGCGAGACCTCGGCGCCGATCCGGATGATCCCGCGCTCGTCGAGGTCGGCGAGGACCTCCTCGGCGACGTTGGGGATATCGCGGGTGATCTCCTCGGGACCAAGCTTGGTGTCCCGAGCGTCGACCTCGTGCTCCTCGATGTGGATCGAGGACAGCACGTCGTCCTGCACGAGGCGCTGCGACAGGATGATCGCGTCCTCGTAGTTGTGGCCCTCCCACGGCATGAAGGCGACCAGCAGGTTCTTGCCGAGCGCCATCTCGCCGTTGTCGGTGCACGGGCCGTCCGCGATGACCTGGCCGGCCTCGACCCGGTCACCCTCGAACACGATCGGCTTCTGGTTGATGCAGGTGCCCTGGTTCGACCGGCGGAACTTCGCCAGCCGGTAGGTGCGCCGGGTGCCGTCGTCGTGCATGACGGTGATGTAGTCCGCCGAGAGGTCCTCGACGACGCCGGCCTGGCCGCAGACGACAACGTCGCCGGCGTCCTTGGCCGCGCGGGCCTCCATCCCGGTGCCGACCAGCGGCGCCTCGGAGCGCAGCAGCGGCACCGACTGGCGCTGCATGTTGGAGCCCATCAGCGCGCGGTTGGCGTCGTCGTGCTCGAGGAACGGGATCATCGCCGTGGCCACGGACACCATCTGCCGCGGCGAGACGTCCATGTAGTCGACCTCGTCCGGCGGGATGAACTCGACCTCACCGCCCTTGCGGCGGACCAGGACGCGGTCCTCGGCGAACGCGCCGTCGGGTCGCAGCGGCGTGTTCGCCTGCGCCTTGACGTGCCGGTCCTCCTCGTCCGCGGTCAGGTAGTCGATCTGGTCGGTGACCTGGCCGTTGACGACCTTGCGGTACGGCGTCTCGACGAAGCCGAACGGGTTGACCCGCGCGAACGTCGACAGCGAGCCGATCAGGCCGATGTTCGGGCCTTCCGGCGTCTCGATCGGGCACATCCGGCCGTAGTGGCTGGGGTGCACGTCGCGGACCTCGAAGCCGGCCCGCTCCCGGGACAGACCACCGGGGCCCAGCGCCGACAGACGGCGCTTGTGGGTCAGGCCGGCCAGCGGGTTGGTCTGGTCCATGAACTGCGACAACTGGCTGGTGCCGAAGAACTCCTTGATGGAGGCGACGACCGGCCGGATGTTGATCAGGGTCTGCGGCGTGATCGCCTCGACGTCCTGGGTGGTCATCCGCTCGCGGACGACCCGCTCCATCCGGGCCAGGCCCAGCCGGACCTGGTTCTGGATCAGCTCGCCGACCGTGCGCAGCCGCCGGTTGCCGAAGTGGTCGATGTCGTCGACCTCGTACTCGGACGGGTCCGCGCCGGCGTGCAGCTTGACGACGTACTCAATCGTGCGCACGATGTCATCCTCAGTGAGGACGCCGACGTCGTGAGCGACCTCGAGGGTAAGCTTCTTGTTCACCTTGTAGCGGCCGACCTTCGCCAGGTCGTAACGCTTGGGGTTGAAGAAGAGGTTCTCCAGCAGGGTCTGCGCCGACTCCCGCGTCGGCGGCTCGCCCGGGCGCAGCTTGCGGTAGATGTCGAGCAGCGCGTCGTCCTGGCTGGCCGTGTGGTCCTTCTCCAGGGTGATGCGCATCGACGGGAAGTCGCCGAACCGCTCCAGAATGCGCGCCTCGTCCCAGCCCAGCGCCTTGAGCAGGACCGTCACCGACTGCCGACGCTTGCGATCGATCCGGACCCCGACGGTGTCCCGCTTGTCGATCTCGAACTCGAGCCAGGCCCCGCGCGAGGGGATCACCTTGCAGGAGTACAGGTCCTTGTCCGACGCCTTGTCCAGGCTGCGTTCGAAGTACACCCCAGGCGACCGGACGAGCTGGCTGACCACCACACGCTCGGTCCCGTTGATGACGAAGGTGCCTTTCGGGGTCATGAGCGGGAAGTCGCCCATGAAGACCGTCTGGCTCTTGATCTCACCGGTGGTGTTGTTGGTGAACTCGGCCGTGACGAACAGCGGGGCCGAGAAGGTCATGTCCTTGTCCTTGCACTCCTCCACGGAGTACTTGGGCGGCTCGAACCGGTGGTCCCGGAAGGACAGGGACATGGAGCCGGAGAAGTCCTCGATCGGGGAGATCTCCTCGAAGACCTCCTCCAGACCGGAGGTGATCGGAACATCGTCCCGGCCCGAGTCGATGGCCTCCTGAACCCGCTCCGCCCAGGCGTCACTACCGATCAGCCAATCGAAGGACTGCGTCTGAAGAGCAAGGAGATCCGGGACCTCGAGGGGCTCGATGATCTTAGCGAACGAGATGCGGGAGGAAGAGCGCGAGGCGGCCAAGGTGGTCCTTCCGGGTGGCCTGATCGTCGGGCTGGCGTCGCGGACGTCAAGGATCCGTCGGGGGGTGGTCAGGTGATCAGTGTCTCGCTACGGTTGTCGGGAACAGCGACGGGGGGTGCCCCGCCGGTGAGAGGATGACCGCGAGGCGCATCGGTGCGGTGGCGCCGGGTGTCCCGGCGGCCGGTCGCGCGGTCGGAGTCGGCCCTCGTCCCGCAGCAAGTCCGCCGATCCGGAGTCCGTCGGTCCGCAGAGCCGCAAAGATCCATCGCGGCAGGCGTTCGGCTGACTGCGGGCACGCCAAAGCGCCGTCGCGGCGCATGCGCGCGGCGACGCCGGTGTCCGCTGAGAACAACGGGTCGGTGCACGGGCAAAGGTCTGCTCAGAGTCCTCGGTGTGGCTGCCATACAGCCGTGCCACGCACCAGCACGGCCAACGCGCCTTCACGTCGAACCGGAACCCACCGCGTGCGCGGCTCCGACACCATGGTCGGGACCGCTAGGCGGCGCGTACCGGACCCCCACAGAGAGCCCGACCTCACCGGAGAACCGGTGTCGGCGGAGCCGATGCGACGAAAAGGGCAGCGCAAACTAGCAGTGTAGCCGAAGGGCACACTGCTGGCAAGGGCGTGCGTGGCAGGACCACGCGGGGGGAACGTAGAGCACCGCATCTGCTTCCCGACGAGCGTTCGCGACATGATGGAACTCCGATCTACAGGGGCCGTCAACCCCCTTCGGAAAACGTCACGAACGACCCGACCTGCTCATCCGCTTACGTTGCAGCGTGTCTCGGCGATTCGCCCCGCACAGACGCCGCGTGCCGGGACACCTCGGAGGTGCCCCGGCACGCGGGATGCGCCACGGCCGCGTCGAGCGGCCGCCCCGGCCCGCGGCGGCGTGGAAACGCCGCCCGGACCGGACCCGGAATACGGGCGATGTTGCCTGAGGGTGACCGAGTTGCCGAACGGTGACCGAGTTACTTGACGGTGACCGACGCGCCGGCGCCCTCGAGGGCCGCCTTGGCCTTCTCGGCGGCCTCCTTGGCAACCTTCTCCAGGACGGGCTTGGGCGCCCCGTCGACGAGGTCCTTGGCCTCCTTCAGCCCGAGGCTGGTCAGCGCCCGGACCTCCTTGATGACCTGGATCTTCTTGTCACCGACGGACTCGAGGATGACATCGAACTCGTCCTGCTCCTCGGCGGCCGGAGCCTCGCCGCCCGCACCGCCGGCAGCCGGCGCCGCGGCCACGGCGACGGGCGCCGCGGCGGTCACGCCGAAGGTCTCCTCGAACTGCTTCACGAACTCCGAGAGCTCCAGCAGAGTCAGTTCCTTGAACGCGTCGAGCAGCTCTTCGGTCGACAGCTTCGCCATGATGGCGTTTCCTTCCTCGTCATGGGCGATGATCTTGACCGGCCAAGTGGGCGACCGGTGATCGGGGTGGCTCGTGGGTGGTACCGGCTGGGTGCGGTGACCCGGCCGGCGCGGAGTGCGCCACGGGCGGCGGACGCCGAACCCGGCGAGACGTCATCCCGCGGCGCGCAGACCTACTCCGCGGGGGCCTCGGCGGCCTCGGCAGGCTCGGACGCGGGCGCCTCGACGGCAGCCGGCTCGGCGGCGGACTGGCTTGCCCGCTGCTCGCGCAGCGCCTCGGCCAGCCGGGCAACCTGCGACAGCGGGGCGGCGAACAGGCCAACCGCGCCGGACAGCGAGCCCTTCATCGCGCCGGCGAGCTTCGCCAGCAGAATCTCGCGAGACTCCAGATCCGCAAGCTTGCGGATGTCGTCGGCCGTCATCGCCTTGCCCTCGACGACGCCGCCCTTGACCACGAGGGCCGGGTTGGCGCGGGCGAAGTCGCGCAGGCCCTTGGCCGCCTCGACCGGGTCGCCGGTGACGAAGGCGACGGCGGTCGGGCCGACGAACAGATCGTCGAGCCCGGTGACGCCGGCCTGCTCCGCCGCGATCTTGGTCAGCGTGTTCTTGACCACCGCGTAGCGCGCGCCCTCGCCGAGGGTGCGCCGCAGCTCAGTGAGCTGGCTCACCGTCAGACCGCGGTACTCCGTGAGGACCGCGGCAGTCGCGCCACGGAACTCCTCGGCGATCTCCGCCACCGCGGCGGTCTTCTCAGGTCTCGCCATGGGGCTCCTTCGGGGTGTCGGCCGGTCATCCGTTCAACCCCGGGAGACGACAAACGCCCCGGCGCAGGCGCACGGGGCGTGAAGAGCGACATCGAGCGGGAAGGACGGCGCACCTGCGCCGACCGCCTCGGCAATGCCGCGGTCCTTGGCATCCGTCACCTGCGCGGGCCGCCCGGGGAAGTCGGGCCTTCGGCCGTCGCTATGTCCGGGCGGGATCTCCCCCACCTGGGCGACGACGGCGACCAGCGGTCTTCGGCGTGAAACATGAAACGTGTTCGAACAAAGTGTACGCGACGATCTCGCCTACACGTTCATCGGCCTGCCCGGCCTGCCCGGCATCCCCGCCATCTCCTGCCCTTCCAGCGGGCCGAAACGGACCCGGAGGCCGCTGGAAAGGCGAGGGGGCAGGAAGGCCGGGCAGCAGGCGCAGTACGCGGGGCCCGAGGCCCCGCGACGGCGGCCTCAGGCAGGTACGCCCTCTTCGAGCAGGTTGCGGGTGCGGTTCGGGTCGACCGGGATACCCGGGCCCATGGTGGTCGCGAAGGTGACCTTCTTCAGGTAACGACCCTTCGCCGCCGAGGGCTTCACCCGGACGATCTCGTCCAGGGCGGCGGTGTAGTTCTCGATGAGCTGCGCGTCGCTGAAGTTCGTCTTCCCGATGACGATGTGCAGGTTACCCTGCTTGTCCACCCGGAAGTTGATCTTCCCGCCCTTGATGTCGGCGACGGCCTTGCCGATGTCCAGCGTCACGGTGCCGGTCTTCGGGTTCGGCATCAGCCCGCGGGGGCCGAGGATCCGGGCGATCCGCCCGACCTTGGCCATCTGGTCCGGCGTCGCCACCGTCGCGTCGAAGTCCAGGAAACCCTCCTGGATGCGGGCGACCAGGTCGTCGCTGCCGACGATGTCGGCGCCGGCGGCGGTGGCCTCGGCGGCCTTCTCACCGGCGGCGAAGACGGCGACGCGCGGCGACTTACCGGTGCCGTGCGGCAGGTTGACCGTGCCGCGGACCATCTGGTCGGCCTTGCGCGGGTCGACCCCGAGACGGATCGCGACCTCGACGGTCGCGTCGTACTTCGTGGTCGAGGTCTCCTGCGCGAGCCGGACGGCGTCCAGCGGGCTGTAGAGGTTCTCGAGATCGATCTTTTCGGCGGCGGCCCGGTAGGCCTTGCTGCGCTTCATGCTGTCTCCTCGTGGTGCCGGCGGACGGTCGGGCCCGGCTCCTCGCGGTACGGATCAGATCCGTACCGCGGCGGCTGGCACCGGCTGCCCTCCCACGGCGTCGGTTCGGTGCGGCTTGGTGCGGCGTGGCTTGGTGCGGCGCGGAAGGCTAGTCGCCGACCGTGATCCCCATCGAGCGCGCCGTCCCCGCGATGATCTTCTCGGCCGCCTCGATCGTCGTGGCGTTGAGGTCGGGGAGCTTGGTCTGGGCGATCTCGCGCACCTGGGCCGGGGTCAGCTTGGCGACCTTGTCCCGATGCGGGGTCCCGCTGCCCTTCTCCACGCCCGCGGCCTTGAGGATGAGCCGCGCGGCCGGCGGGGTCTTCGTGACGAAGGTGAACGACCGGTCTTCGTACACAGTGATCTCAACCGGTACGACGTTGCCGACCTGCGACTCCGTCGCCGCGTTGTACTGCTTGCAGAACTCCATGATGTTCACGCCGTGCTGGCCCAGCGCGGGGCCGACCGGCGGCGCCGGCGTGGCCTTGCCGGCGTTGATCTGGAGCTTGATGATCGCGGTGATCTTCTTTTTCTTGGGCGGCATGTGCTCGTCTTCCTACCGGAGTTCCACGGACCGAATCAGATCTTCGCGACCTGATTGAACTGCAGCTCGACGGGCGTCTCCCGACCGAAGATCGAAACCAGCACCTTCAGCCGCTGGGCGTCGAGGTTGATCTCGCTGATGGTCGCCGGAAGCGTGGCGAAGGGGCCGTCCATGACGGTGACCGACTCCCCGACCTCGAACTCCTGGACCCGAACGGTCTCGACCTTCTTCTCCTTCGGCGCCGCCGGGGCGAGGATGGACAGGACTTCCTCGCGCCGCAGCGGTGAGGGCCGGTTGGTGAGCCCCACGAACCCGGTCACCCCCGGCGTGTTGCGGACCGCGGACCAGGACTGGTCCGTCAGGTCCATCCGTACGTAGATGTAACCCGGGTACTTCTTCTGCAGGACGAGCTGCCTCTTGCCGTTCTTGACCACCGGGACCTCCTCGGTGGGCACCTCGATCTGGAAGATGTAGTCCTCCATGTTGAGGCTGGAGATACGGGTCTCGAGGTTGGTCTTGACCTTGTTCTCGTAACCCGCGTACGAGTGCACGACGTACCACTCGCCCGGCGCCTCCTCGATGGCGCGACGCAGGTCGTCCTCATCGTCATCGTCATCGGTGTCGTCGGCCACAGCAACCGGCGCGGCGCTCACGGGCTCGGCGGCCACGACGGGTTCGTCCGCTGCGGAAGGCGCGGCGGGTTCGTCCCCCGTGGCGGGCTCGGAGCCCGAATCGGTCTCGACACCGGCCTCGCTGGTGGCGGCGGCCTCGGCACTCGACTCGTCGGCGTCGTCGGAGTCGGCGTGGGGGTCGTCGAGCTCGGCGCCGGCGTCCGTACTCGCCACCTCGTCGTGCTCGAACGCCGCAAGGAGATCGAGACGGGCGAGGGCCTCCCCCTGCTCGGAGGAGGCGTGCTCGGGCGACTGGGACACGCGGACGTTCCTTCTCTCGTGGACGCTTCTGCTGCTGTGGACTCCGCGGAGCGGGCGCTGCGCGGGCGTGGTGCCGAACGGGCGGCAGCCGACCGACCGGCCTACCGGTCTCGATCACCCGCCCGGACCCGTCCGTCCGTACTGCCCGACCCCGCGGCTGACGGGCCCGTCAGCCGAAGATCGCGAGGACCGCCTTCGTAAGCCCGAAGTCGAGACTAGCCACGAAGGCCGTCACCACGCTGACGAACACGAGCACGACCAGCACGTAGGTGATCAGCTCACTCCGGCCGGGGTAGACGACCTTCCGGAGCTCCGCCATGACCTCGCGGATGAACCGCAGGATCTTGTGGATGAACTGAAGCGGCCGATACCGACGCCGACCCGCGGCACGCGTGGCCCGCTTGGGACGCGGTGCCGCGTCACGGGTATCGGTCGCCACTCAACTCCACCCAACTCCGTCGCCGAACCAGCCAACTGTCGAACAGCGCAGGGGCGACAGGACTCGAACCTGCAACCGCCGGTTTTGGAGACCGGTGCTCTACCAATTGAGCCACGCCCCTTGGACACGCCCGGATCCCCGCGACCGCATCGAACCCACACGCTGCGCTTCTGCACCATAGCGCACAGTCCAGCCTGCGAGCCGGTTACCGGAATGGGTACCCGAGCGGATCGAGCATACCCCTTCATCGCCCCGACTCCGCCGAGCACCGTCCGTGAGCGTCGCCGGCACCGTCCCCAGGACCAGCCGGGCACCGTCCCCAGGACCCGCGGGGCCACTGCCGCAGCGCCCTCCGGACACCGTCCACGGGACCCTCGCGACGCCATCCGCATGACCCTCGCGGCAACGTTCGCTGGACCCTCGATGCACCCGTCCGCAGGACCCGCCCGACGGGGTCCAACGGCCACCCTGCAACCGGTCCGCACGGACGCCGGATCCCGGCCGCCTGCGCACGACGCCCATCCAGACGCCATGGCAGCATGGGCACTATGAGCAGGATCTCAAGCCGCATCGGCGGCATCGCCCCGTCCGCGACGCTGGCCGTCGACGCTACCGCCAAGGCGATGCGCGCCGCGGGCCAGGACGTGGTCGGCTTCGGCGCCGGCGAGCCGGACTTCCCGACTCCGGACCACATCGTCGCCGCCGCGGAGAAGGCATGCCGCGAACCCCGCATGCACCGCTACACCCCGGCGGGTGGTCTGCCGGAGCTGCGGCAGGCCATCGCCGAGAAGACGGCCCGGGACTCCGGCGTCACCGTCTCCTCGAGCCAGGTTCTGGTGACCAACGGCGGCAAGCAGGCCGTCTACGAGGCGTTCGCGACGCTGCTCGACCCCGGTGACGAGGTGCTGTTGCCCGCGCCGTACTGGACGACCTACCCCGAGTCGATCCGCCTTGCCGGCGGTGTGCCGGTCGACGTCGTCACCGGGCCGGAGGCCGGCTACCGGGTGACTGTCGAGCAGCTCGAGGCGGCCCGCACCGAGCGCACCAAGGTGCTGCTGTTCAACTCGCCGTCGAACCCGACCGGCGCCGTGCACACGCCGGAGGAGGTCCGCGAGATCGGTCGTTGGGCCGAACAGGCCGGCATCTGGGTGCTCGCCGACGAGATCTACGAGCATCTCGTCTACGGCGAGGCGCGGTTCGCCTCGATCCTGACGCAGGTGCCGGAGCTCGCCGAGCGCTGCGTCATCGTCAACGGGGTCGCGAAGACCTACGCGATGACGGGTTGGCGGGTCGGCTGGCTGATCGGGCCGACGGACGTCGTCGCCGCGGCGGCGAACCTGCAGTCGCACGCGACCTCCAACGTCGCCAACGTCTCCCAGGCCGCGGCGCTCGCCGCCGTCGCCGGACCCCTCGATGCCGTCGTCACGATGCGCACCGCCTTCGATCGCCGCCGGCTGACGATGCACCGCATGCTCACCGAGACCCCGGGAGTGAGCTGCCCGCTGCCCGAGGGCGCGTTCTACTGCTACCCCTCGTTGCAGGGCGCGCTCGGCCGCAGCCTTCGCGGCCGGACGCCCGCGACCAGCGCCGAGCTGTGCCAGCTCATCCTGGAGGAGGCCGGGGTCGCCATCGTCCCCGGTGAGGCATTCGGTACCCCGGGCTTCGCCCGGCTGTCCTACGCGCTCAGCGACGAGGACCTGGTCAAGGGCGTGAGCCGGCTGTCCGCCCTGCTCAGCGAGGCCGCCTGAGCGACCCCTGGGCCTGGCGGCTCAGCTCAGTCGGACGGTGGCGCGTGCGGCCATCAGCACCTTCTCGCCGCGACACCGGGTGGTGAGAGTCACCACCACCCGGTTGTCGTCGAGCTTCTTCTCCACGACGCCGCGCACCGACACCGCGGCGCCCTCGTCGTCGTCCGGCACCACCACCGGCGCGGAGAACTTCACACCGACCTCGAGGACGGCGCCCGGGTCTCCGACCCAGTCGGTGACCAGCCGGGTGGCGGTCGCCATCGTCAGCATCCCGTGCGCGAGCACGCCGGGCAGGCCCGCGTCCGCCGCGGCCCGATCGCTCCAGTGGATGGCATTGAAGTCCCCGGACGCCCCCGCGTAGCGCACGAGATCGACCCGTCGCAACGGGAACAGCCGTTCCGGCAGCTCGGTGCCGACCTCGACGTCGTCATAGCCGACGGTCGCCGTCATCGTTGTTCTCCCCAGGGTGAGGCACTCCCGACAGGCTTCGGGGGTGCGGCCGGACCGGCAGACCGGTTTTCACCGGGCGCCATGGCACGCGCACTCATGCCCGCGGCGGTGCCGTGCCACGGGAGACCAGGGTGCACGTGCCGACCGCGATCTCCTCGCCACTCGTGGTGTTGTAACGGTAGGTGGTGACGAGCACTTCGTTGCGGCCCACCGCGCGGATGCCGGTCAGCGTCGAGGTGGTGATCAACTCGTCGCCCGCCACCACCGGCCGGCGCAGAGCGAAGCGCTGCTCACCATGCACGACCAGGGCGTAGTCCAGCCCGAGCGCAGGATCATCGGTGGGCAGACCCAGGGCGCCGGGGATCGCGGTGATCAGGAACGTCGGCGGCGCGACGAGGTCGGGGTGGCCGGCGGCCTTGGCGGCATCCACGTCGTGGTAAAGCGGGTTGTCGTCCCCGATCGCCTGGGCGAACTGCCGGATCTGCTCGCGTCCGACCTGGAAGGGGACGGGTGAGACGAAGTTCCGTCCCACGAAGTCCTGGTTCAGCGACATCAAGGCTCCGATCTCAACGTCCGCGGCAGACCCGGATGCCCTGCCACACCGGGCCGCGGCGCGTCGGTCGACGGGCCGGACGGGGCTGCGTCGGGAAGCATCCCACCACGAACCTGATGAGCCGACCCATCGACGGACGGGCCGATGTGTCCTAGGTATCACGCCGGCGCCCCAGCCATCACACCGCCGTCCCCGGGCCTGCGACCAGGGCCGACGCGCCTCGGACGGGCGGACACGCAAACAACCGACCAGGACAGTTCCTGGCCGGTTGTGATCGCGCAATGGCTGGCGGAACCCGAGCATGCGCCGGGCGGACGGCGGCGTGGCCGACGCGGCGACGCCGGGCATCGTCAGCGGGTCTCGCGGTGCTCCGTGTGCTTGCCGCAGTTCGGGCAGAACTTCTTCAGCTCGAGGCGGTCCGGGTCGTTGCGCCGGTTCTTGCGGGTGATGTAGTTCCGGTGCTTACACACCTGGCACGCCATCGTGATCTTCGGGCGAACGTCAGTGGCGGCCACGGCGTGTTGCCTCTTCCTGAGTCGGGTGCTGAACTGATCGGGCGGCGCGGCAGGCCGCAAGCCCCTACAGGGGCTGCGGCACGCCGCTCCCCGATAGTAGCGGTGGCCGGACTTGAACCGGCGACACAGCGATTATGAGCCGCTTGCTCTGCCAGACTGAGCTACACCGCCAGGGTGGTCTCCAGGACACCCGGAGACCCAACCACAAGCCTACCCGGGAGAACCGGCGGAACCGCTCATCCCGGACACGAACCCGCCCGAGGACTGGAACGTGGAGCCCCTTTACGGAATCGAACCGTAGACCTTCTCCTTACCATGGAGACGCTCTGCCGACTGAGCTAAAGGGGCGCGAGGTCGCGGTGCTCAGATTACACGACGCTGAGCGTGGTTGGGGAGGCACCCCCGCCCGCTTCGTCCCCGATCACGACAGAGCCGCCCGGAGCGGCCCATCGGCGCGGCCACTCGCCGCCGGATGCGCGGAACATCCCCATCGCCAGCCTTGCCCCCTGGCACGCCGGCACGCCCGACCCGACGGCCGTTCCGACCGGAAGATGCGCAGATTGCCGACGGGAGCAACTGTCCGTAGCGAATAACTCGGACTCCCCTACCTTTGATAGCTGTAAGCAATTCCCTAAATGCTTAGCGTGTGGCCCACCTGTTGGTGCGCCCCGCCTGGCGCGGCCAGCCGGCTCACGAGCCTCCCCGACCGTCGCCTCCCAAGCATCCGAGGGTTGCCCATGCGTTCCACGCATCGTCCTGGCCGGTATCCGACGACTCGCGGCACCGGCGACGACGCCGGCCCGGTCGGCATCCCGATCCGGCCCGGCACCCCGCTGCCGCCCGGCACGGCGTTCCCCCGACCCGACCGATCCCCCCGACCCGACCGGCCTCCTCGACCCGGCCGACTCCCTCGACCCGACCAGCCCCCTCGACCCGACCGGGCCCCTCGATCTGACCGGGCCCCTCGATCTGACCGACTCCCGGTGGTGACCACCCAGGTCGCTGCCCCGATGCCGCCCCCCGCACCGAGCCCGAGACGGATCGGCGCTTCGGACCCCGTCTCGCCGCTACGGGTGGGCGCTGGCTCCGGCCCCCGCCATCGGGGTGGGTCGGGCCGGTCGGCGCTCGCGATCCCGCTGCCCCGGCGACTGCTCAGCATCGCCGCGCTCACCGCCGCCACGCTGACCATGTCCGGCACCGCCGGCGTGGCCCAGGGGGCGGCCCCCTCGCCGCTGTGGCCGCGGGGGGTAGACGTGGCGTCGTGGCAGCATCCGGGTGGCGGGCCGATCGACTGGAACGCGGCTCGTGCCTCCGGCGTCAGCTTCGTGATCATCAAGGCCACCGAGGGGACGAACTACACCAACCCGTTCTTCGTCGCCGATCGCGACGCCGCTACCAAGGCCGGGCTGGTGGTCGGCGCCTACCACTACGCCCGCCCGGCGCAGCCGCTGTCGACCGCCGTGGACCAGGCTCGGCACTTCATCTCCGTCAGCGGGCTGTCGCGCACGGCCGGCCATCTCGCGCCCGTGCTGGACCTGGAGGACACGGGCGGACTCGACCCCAGGGCACTCGCGGCCTGGACTCGGGCGTTCCTGGAGGAGGTCGAGTCCGCGACGGGACGGGCCCCGATCCTCTACACCTACCGGTCGTTCTGGACCGGGAAGGTGGCGGACACCCGCGATTTCGCCAAGTACCCGTTCTGGTTCGCGATCTACAACGACCAGGCGACCCCCGGCTGGCTGCCCGGCGGCTGGCCGAACTGGGCGCTGTGGCAGTACACCTCCGGCGGCACCGTGCCCGGGATCGCCGGCAACGTGGACATGAACGTGCTGTGCTGCACCTCGACCGCGCTCGCCGCGCAGGCGGACGGCACCCACAGCGAGATCGAGAAGTGGTACGCGGCCGCCGGGCCCACCCAGGCCGCGCTGGGCGCCCCGGTCGGCGTCGAGAATCCCGCGGGCGGCGGGGGCCGTTGGCAGCAGTACGCCAACGGCCTGGTCTTCTGGTCCGTCGCCACCGGAGCGCACGCGCTGTACGGCCCGATCTCGACGAAGTACCTCGGCATCGGTGGGTCGAACAGCTTCCTGCGCCGCCCGGTGAGCGACATCGAGATCGCCAGCGCGCCCGGCGCTCAGCAGGCCCGCTTCCAGGGCGGCTGGATCTACTGGCACCCCCTGACCGGTGCCCACGAGGTCCACGGCCGCATCCTGCAGACCTACCTGTCCCTCGGCGGCACGGCATCCAGCCTCGGCCTGCCCACCACCGACGAGCACTCGGTGCCGGGCGGGCGGGAGAGCGCCTTCCAGCGCGGCCGGCTGCACTGGGACGCCGCCACGAACAAGGTCACGACGCTGCCGGCCGCCCTCGGCTGAAGGGGTGACGTCGAGGCAAGGCGGGTATCGCACCTAAGCGGCGGACGGTAGTTGTCTGACTACCAGATGCACACCGGGCCACATGGTGCCGGTGTCGACCCGCCGCGACCACGAGGTCGCGCCCCACCCTGGCCCGGTGGCCCCCTCAGCGGGGGCATGGCGGTTCACCGGTCGAGCGGGGCGTCGGCGTCGAACGGGGAGGATCAGATGGCAGGAAATCGGGCGGTACGCCCGCTGAGCGGATGGCTCACCTTCGCCGCCGTGATCATGTTCATCGTCGGCTTCCACAACCTGATCTACGGCATCGCGGCCCTGCGCGACTACACGGTGGTGGTGAACAACCTCAACGGCGGCACCAACGTGCTGTACGCCGACGTCAACTTCTGGGGATGGCTGTGGATCGCGGTCGGCATCGTCGAAATGCTGATCGCCTACGGGATCTACATCCGCAACGAGACGGCGCGGTGGGCCGGCATCGTGATCGCGGCGATCAACGCGATCGGCCAGCTCGCCTTCATGGCGGCGTTCCCGGTGTGGTCGGTCGTCATCATCGCGATCGACATCCTGGTGATCTACGCACTGTGCACCTACGACACCGCCCGAACCCGCGGCGGCTACGAGGAGCCGTACCCGGGCGACCGAGCCGGCGTCGGTGCGGCCGCCGGCCGCGACGCGGGCGTCGGCGGCCGTCACCCGGAGACGTCGGGCGTCCAGCCGGGCGCCGGCGGGTTCGCCGAGCGAGGACCGGGAGGCCCGGGAGGCCGGGGCAGGACTGGGCATGGTGACGAAGGGCCCCCGCCCACCGTCACCGGCTGAGCCGGCGGCCGGCCCCGGTCGGCCGAGGTGCGTTTGGCTCAGGGCACCGGCCTGGAGACGCCGAATCGGGGCTCGCACCGGTCAGGCTCAGCGCATCGGTCAGGCTCAGCGCCCACCGGGTCGGGCAGCCGGGCTCGCCAGGCCGCGCACCGCAGGACATAGTCGCCGAGGTGCCCGTCCGCGAACGTGTGGGCGTCCCAGTCCTCGTCGGTCGCCTCGGCGGCGTCCAGCCAGCAATAGGCGTCAGCCTGGCGCCCGTCGGCCAGGACGAGCGGGGCGGCTTCGTAGGCCGAGCCCTCGAAGGCGTCGAACACGGCCCGATCCCACGGATCGAGGCCGACGATCACCCGACCCGCGGCCGGCGCCTCGTCCGCCTCTACCCGGCGTACCAACCCCGGGTAGAGGCGGTCGCGCAGCCGGGCGGCCCGCCAACCGGGGGCCGCGGCGGACTCCATCGGCGGCACTCGGCCGATCAGCGCCGAGACCACCTCAGGAAACATCAGCGTCCCGTAGACGAACAGCAGCGCACCGGGGCCGCCCGCCGGGACCGGCGGGACCGGCGGGCGGCGCTCGGCGGCGGATCGCGACATGGGCTCACCGTAGCGCCGGGGGCGTACCGGACGTCCCGATGCGCCGGGTTCGGCAGCCGCCCGGGACCGCCCCCACGACTGACCCCCACAAAGCAGCCGAACCAGCACCAAGCAACCGAACTCGCACTAAGCCGGCCCGAACCTAGGCGGGGCCGATTGCGGTGCGTTCTGCACGGTCTGAGGGCCGAGGCGGTGCAGAACGCACCGCAATGCCTTGCTGCGTCGCGACCCGCTGCGGTCGGAGGTTGCGCGACGGGGGTTCGCGCGACCACGGGGACCGTTGGACAAGGTTGATCGTCTACGTCCCCGGGTCGCCGGGACCTACTCGTCTAGAGTGCACTGACGTGAGCGACAACGCGGCGCTGGCCGCCCGGGTCCGGGCCGCCTCCCATCTGACCGGCACCTTCCTGCTCCGGTCGGGCCGGACGAGCACCGAGTACTTCGACAAGTACCTGTTCGAGGCCGACCCGGAGCTGCTCGCCGCGATCGTCGACGGCCTGACCGGGCTGGTGCCGCCGGGCACCGAGGTCCTGGCCGGGCTCGAACTCGGCGGCGTACCCCTGGCCACCCTGCTCTCCCAGCGCACCGGCCTGCCCACGCGGTTCGTGCGCAAGAAGGCAAAGGAGTACGGCACCCGGCGGATCGCCGAGGGCGGCGAGGTCACCGGCCGACGCATCGTCCTGGTCGAGGACGTCGTCACCTCCGGCGGCGCCGTGCTCGACGCGACGAAGGTGCTGCGCGACGACGGCGCGGTCGTCGAGGATGTGCTCTGCGTGATCGACCGGGGCGAGGGCGGCCGGGAGCGGCTGGCCGAACTCGGCCTGACCCTGCGCCCGCTGCTGACCCGCGCCGAGCTGGACGCCGCCGCGGCTCACTGAGCGGCAGGCAGGCCACCGGATCAGACGCCCGGGAACCGCCAGGAACCGCCGGCAACGCAACGCAGGCCCCGGAGTGACTCCAGGGCCTGCGTAGCAACATGATCCGGGCCGTAGCCAGGTCGGTGGCAGGTGATGGATTCGAACCATCGTAGGCTGAGCCGACGGTTTTACAGACCGTTCCCTTTGGCCGCTCGGGCAACCTGCCTTCGTAGAGGAGCATACCGGTCCCGCCGGACCACCGGGACGGCGGAGGCGTCCTGCAAGGCTGTCGTCGATCGAATACAACGGCGAGTGGCCGCCCTTCGAGGCGGGTACCGCCCGTGCTGACCACGTACGGTGCCCGACTCGACACCCCTGCTCGACCAGACATCCCCCGCTCCGAACCGAACTGGAGGTCCGCGCACGTGGCAGACCCGTCCTTCGACATCGTCAGCAAAGTCGACGCACAGGAGATAGACAACGCAGTCAACCAGACAGTCAAGGAGATCCGGACCCGCTTCGACTTCCGCGACACGGGCGCGTCGGCCACCCTGTCCGGCGAGTCGATTCTGCTCGTAGCGAACACCGACGAGCGGGTCAAGGCGGTGCTCGACGTCCTGCAGGAGAAGTTCGTCAAGCGCGGCATCTCGCTCAAGGCGCTGTCGTTCGAGGAGCCCAAGCCCTCGGGCAAGGAGTTCCGCCTGTCGGTGACCATCCAGCAGGGCATCTCGGACGACAAGGCCCGGGCGATCGCCAAGAAGATCCGGACGGATGGCCCCAAGGGAGTGCAGGCTCAGGTCCAGGGCGACCAGCTCCGGGTCACCGGGAAGAAGCGGGACGACCTGCAGCGGGTGATCCAGCTGCTGAAGGCCGAGGACTTCGAGGTCCCGCTCCAGTTCGTCAACTACCGCTGAGGCCCGTACCCGGAAACGGCGCACCCCGCCCGATGGGGGGTTTCGGGCGGGGTGCTTGCGACGGAACCTGGGGGGTTCGCTCCGCCGCCGTCATGGCCGTGGAACGACAACGTTCCCGGCTACCGTCCCGCGGTACGCGGTCGACGGTACGAGCCTACTCGGAGTCGTCTACTGTAATACGGCGATGCCACTGCGGACAACACTGCAGTCGGTTGTCCGTCAGCGATACGGATTCATACGCGCGAGCTGTTCCAGGCGGGCGATTCGCTCGTTCATGGGCGGATGGGTCGAGAACAGCCGGCCGACGCCGCCGCCGCGGAACGGATTGGCAATCATCAGCGCGGCCGCGGGACCCAGCTTCGAGTTCTGCGGCAGCGGCCGGGCGGAGGCACCCACCTCCAGCTTGCGCAGCGCGCTGGCCAGCCCCAGCGGGTCGCCGGTGAGCGTCGCGCCCGACTCGTCGGCCTGGTACTCCCGGGAACGGCTGATGGCGAGCTGAATGATCGACGCCGCGACCGGACCGAGAACCATCAGCAGCACCAGCTCGAAGATGCCCGGCCCGTTCTCCTCGTCCCGCCCGCCGAAGATGGCCAGGTACTGGGCCATGTTCGCCAGGTACACGATGACGCTGGCGAGGGCGCCGGCGACCGAGGCGATGAGAATGTCGCGGTTGTACACATGGCTGAGCTCATGGCCGAGGACGCCGCGCAGTTCCCGATCGTCCATCAGCTCCATGATGCCCTCGGTGCAACAGACCGCCGCGTTACGCGGATTGCGGCCGGTGGCGAAGGCGTTGGGTGAGCCGGTCGGGCTCAGGTACAGCCGCGGCATCGGCATGCGGGCATTGCGGGCGAGGTCCCCGACGATGGCGTAGAGCCGCGGCTGTTCGACCTGGGTGACCGGGTATGCCCGCATCGCCCGCAGGGCGATGCGATCCGAGAAGAAGTAGGAGAAGCCGTTCATCGCCAGCGCGAGCACCAGCGCGATGAGCAGCCCACTACGCCCGAACAGGGACCCCACCAGCAGGATGGCTGCGGAGAGCACGCCCAGCAGCAGCGCGGTCTTCAGTCCGTTGAGGTGGCGGTGTGGCATGGCGATCCGATGTCCGTCCTGTCGAGCCGGTACGCGCTGTTCAACGCGGGGACCGCGCACCAACGTTCCCGGCCGCCGCGTGGCCGATGCCTCCCGCGCCCCTCCCCGGCCGCCCGCTTCGTCAGTCGGGGTCCCCGTCGCGTCGTTCGTCCGAGCCGGCCGCGCGCTGCGGTTCCGTGGCCGCACCCGCGCGCAGCCGGTCGGCCGCGGAC
>NZ_JAMQQF010000410.1 GCF_023716945.1 Frankia sp. AiPs1
GCCGGTGGGTCGGCCGCCGCGCGCAGCCTCGACGAGACGGCCCGCGCCGCGGCCCGCCGGGCGCTGGAACGCCACGAGCTCGGGCTGAGCGAGCTGCTGCGCCGCCACGACCTGGCACTTCGGGCCGACCTGCTGGCGCCCTGGGCCCGGTGGGTCACCCCGGAGATCGAGCCGCGGCGTTACGACACCCGGTTCTTCGTCGCGGCCCTGCCCGGCGGGCAGTCCCCCGAGCAGCCATCCGGCGAGGCCGACCGGATGGAGTGGATGCGGCCCGTCGACGCGCTCGAGCGTCACGCCGCCGGCGCGCTGGGTATGCTGCCGCCCACCGCGTTCACCCTGGCCGAGCTGTCCGAGCATCACGACGTCGCGTCGGTCCTCGCCGCCGCCCACGCCCGCGACCTGTCGCCGATCATGCCGAAGATCCTCGTCAGCGGCGGGGAGGCACACCTGTTGCTGCCGCACGACGAGGCATACGACCCGCCGGACGAGGGCGGACCCGGCCACAGCGGACCGGGCGACAGCGGATCGGGCGACAGCGGGCCGGACCAGCGATAAGGCTGCGTACATGACGACTCCTCGACAGGTCACCCCGCTGGCCGCGGTGCTGCTCGCGCCGAACCCGGGTCCGATGACGCTGGACGGCACCAACACCTGGCTCCTGCGCGCCGCTGGCGAGCAGGGATGCGTGGTGGTCGATCCCGGGCCCGACCACGCGGGGCACCTGGCGGCGGTGGCCGCCGCCGGCCGCGTCGAGCTGATCCTGCTCACCCACGGCCATGCCGATCACAGCGCCGGCGCCGCCGCGTTGCACCGGCTCACCGGCGCCCCGGTCCGCGCGCTGGACCCGGCGCACCGCCTCGGCTCGGAGGGCCTCACCGCCGGCGACGTGATCGCGACCGCCGGGATCGAGCTGCGCGTGCTGCCCACCCCGGGCCACACCTCGGACTCGCTGTCGTTCCTGCTCAGCGGCGACGAACGGCCGGCGCCGAGTCCGCTGGCGGACGCCGCGGACGCCGCGGACGCCGCCGGCTCCGCCGACCTGCCGGCCGGACCGGGGGTGCTGACCGGGGACACGATTCTCGGTCGCGGCACCACCGTCGTCGCCCATCCCGACGGGCGGCTCGGCGACTACCTCGACAGCCTGCGGCTGCTGCGCGAGCTGGGGGAGACCACGGTGCTACCGGGGCACGGCCCGGAGCTGCCCGCCGCCGGCCGCGCCGCGGAGCACTACCTGGCTCACCGCCGGACCCGCCTGGACCAGGTTCGCCGCGCGCTGGCGGACGCCGGGGTCGACGCCGCCGAGGCCGACCCCGCCGACGTGGTCCGCCGGGTGTATGCGGACACCGACCGGGCGCTGTGGTTCGCGGCCGAACTTTCCGTCAGGGCCCAACTGGACTACTTGCGGGAGCATCCCGACATCCCCTGAACGAGCCAGGCACTTCCGGTTAGTCCCCGTGGTGGCGACTCCTGACATATCCTCACGGCGGCCGTGAGCGGCGCCACGCATTCGCCACCCGCCGGCCAACGGCCCGAGCCAGCGCCCCGCCAGCCCGCCGCGGGCCGCTGACCAGGCAGATCAGGATGTCCGGCCACCGCAAAACGGCACCCGATCGAGCCTCCCCGCGCCTGGCGGCGCAGGGCTGAACGACCCCGGTACCACCAGGAGGCACCGACGCGGCCGCGGTCGGTCACCCGGCAGGAGGGGATGCCGGGAAGGAGACCCAGGCCACTAAACTCTGGCGCGGAGGGAACCGATCGTGCGCAGGATGACGACTTCGACCAGCCGGCGGCCGAACGACCGGTCCGGGGCGGCCCGTGGCCACCCGGTCGGGCGAGACGCGGCGCCGGTGCTGCCCCTACCCCGGAAGGCCCGCTCATGAGGGTGCCCCCGCGATCCCCACGCCCCGGGCCGCGGCCATGGTGATCACTGCGCCGCACATGGGACCGCTGCGCTGCCCCCGGTGCGGCTCGGCGGCCGTCCCCGGCGGACGGTTCTGCTATCACTGCGGCCTGGAGTTCACCCAGGCTGAAGCCCCGGCGTCCGAGGTCCCGGAACGGCGCGTCGTCACCGTACTGTTCGGCGACCTGTCCGACTTCACCGGCTGGGCCGAGGACCGCGACCCGGAGCGCGTGGGCGAGATGACCGACCGGGTGCTCGCCGCGTTGGCTCACGAGATCGACGAGGTCGGCGGGCGCGTCGACAACCTGACCGGCGACGGCATCATGGCCGTCTTCGGCGCGCCCACCGCCCACGAGGACGACCCGGAACGCGCCGTGCGGGCCGCCGCCGCGATGCAGGAGACCGTCCGCCGGCTGGTCCAGGACACCGCCGGCGACAGCGCGGAGGGCCGCCTCGGCCTGCGCGTCGGGATCAACACCGGCGAGGTCCTCGCCGGGGTGCAGGCGGCCATCTCGTACACGGTGATCGGCGACACGGTGAACACCGCCGCCCGGCTGTCGGCCGCGGCCACGATCGGCACCGTCTACGCGGGCCGCGAGACGGTGCTGGCGACCCGGTCGGTGGCGAGCTGGCGCGAGCTGCCCGACCTCGTCCTCAAGGGCAAGCGGGAGCCGGTCCCGGCCTACGAGCTGATCAGCCTGCGCCCCTCCAACGTCGCCCGGCCCGGTCTCGCCGACGACGCGCCGTTCCTCGGCCGCGACGCGGAGCTGGCCGACCTGGAGACGCTCTTCGCGGAGGTCGTCACCCGGCGCTCGCCGGAGGTCGCGCTGATCGTCGGCGAGGCCGGGATCGGCAAGACCCGGCTGGCCAGCGAGCTGGCCAACCGAGCTGAGCGGACACCCGGCACGGTGGCACTGTGGGGACGCACGGTCCGTCACGGCGACGGCCGCGGCCTCGCGCCCCTCGTCGACGTCGTGCGCAACGCCTGCGGGGTCACCGACGGCGACTCGCTCGACCGGGTGGCCGACCGGGTCCGGCGCACCGTGGCGGGGCTGTCCCATCCGCTCACCGGGGCGCGGCTACCCGCCGGCATCGCCGACCGCTTACTCCTGCTGCTCGGTGTGCCCCTCGACCGGCGGTCCACCATCCCGGCCACCACCCCGGGTGACCCGGCGGCCCGCGCCTCCCACATCGAGGAGGCCGAGCAGCGCGCCGTGGAGGTGACGGTGGAAGCCGTCGCGCTGCTGCTCAGCGCGCTGGCGCGGTCCGGCCCCATCCTGGTGCTGATCGACGATCTGGAGTGGGCGACAAGCCAGCTCAGCGACGCGATCGGCCGGCTCGCCTCGCGCCTGTCCGGGCCGGTGCTGCTCGTCCTGCTCGACCGGGCCGGCCCGCGCCTGGCCACCCTTCCCCGGATCCGGCGCATCGACCTGCAGTCGCTGACCACGGAGGCGTCCGGCCTGCTGCTGCAGAACCACCTGCGAGGTAAGACGCTGGCGCCGCACACCCGCGACGACCTGCTCGCCCGGGTGCACGGAAACCCGTTCTTCCTCGTCGAGCTGCTCAACCTCCTCATCGACCGGCGGCTGCTGCACCCCGGCGACGACACCGGCGACGGCGACCAGGCCGAGCTGGTCCTCGACGGATCGTTGGCCGAGACCCCGTTGCCCGCCGGCGTGCAGTCCGTGCTTGCCGCCCGCATCGACGACCTGGACCCGGTCGCCAAGGCGGTGCTGCGGGCCGCGGCGGTGCTCGGCCGGCGCTTCCCCGCGGAGGCGCTGCCGATGGTCGACGAGCGACCGGCCGAGGAGGTCACCCGGGCGCTGGCGGTCCTGACCGAGCGCCAGCTCGTCCGCCCGCCGCGGGCCGCCGAGACCCGCTGGCGCTTCGTCCACCCGATGGCCCGGGACGTCGCGTATGCCGGCCTACCGAAGGTCGAGCGGGCCCGCCGGCACGCCACGGCCGCCCGCTGGGGCGTCACGGCGATGATCGGCAGCTCTCGCTCCGTGTCGACCTTCGTCGCCGGCCACGCCCTGCGTGCCTACGACCTGGCCGCGTCGATGGGCCTGCCGCCGAACGACCCGGCCTGGTCGTCCCGGATGTCCGGATTCCACGCGCATGTCCGGCTGGCCCGGGCGGCGCTCGCCCGCGACGACCACCGGACCGCGGCCGACCTGCTCGCCTATGCCCGCCGGCTCGGCCGGGGCATGATCGACACGCAGGAGGACAACGTCGTCCGGGTGCTGCACGCCGAGGCCCTGGTGGGGCTGCGTCACCTCGACGAGGCGGAGCGCACCCTGCGTCCGGCGCTGCGGGCCGGTGCCCCCGCCCGGCGCGCCGCCGCCTTCTCCGTGCTCGGGGAGCTGCGCCAGAAGCAGGGCCGGTCCGAAGAGGCGGCCCAGTGCCTGCTCACCGCGCTGGAATCGGCCCGGCAGGCCGGCGACGAGCGGGCCACGGCCGCGGCGCTGCGCCGGCTCGGCATGCTGGAGTACAACGCCGGCCGGATCGGCGCGGCCGAGGACCGGTACCGCGAGGCCCTCACGATCGCCCGCCAGGTCGACGACCCGCGTGGCGTCGGCTGGGCGCTGCAGCACCTGGCCTGGAGCGCCACCACCCGCGGGGACTACCCCCGGGCCGAACGGACGCTGCGTGAGGCGTCGGCGGTGTTCGAACGGCTGGAGGACACCGGCGGGCTCGGCTGGTGTCGGGGCACCGAGGCACTGGTGCTGCTGCTGTCCGGTCAGCTCACCCGCGCCCGCAAGCTCACCGGCGAACTGATCGAGATCGCGGGATCCATCGGCGAGCAGTGGGGCATGGGTGTCTGCCTGACCGTGGACGCGATCGCCGCCGCGGAGCTGGGGGACATCACCGCCGCCGAGTCCCACGCGCAGCGGGCCACGGAGCTGTTCGAAAACTCCGAGTACACCTGGGGAGCGATGCTGGTGCTGGTCGCCCGAGGGCTCGCGGCCCGCGGCGCGGGCGAGCCGGCCCGCGGGGCGCGGTACCTGGAGGAGGCCTGCGACCAGGCCGCCGAGCGCGGCCACGTGGTCGTCGGTGCCCTGGCGCGGGTCCTGCTCGGGCTGACCCTCCTCGACGCCGGTGAGGTGGACAAGGCCGCGCAGGCCGCCGAGATCGCCCTCACTGACCTCGAGCACCTGGAACTCCATCCGCACGCCCAGCTCGGGGCGAAGGTGCTCGTCGCCCAGATCGCCCGCGCCCGCGGTCGGACCAGGGCCGCGCTGGACCTGCTGCGGGAGGCGTTGTCGGCGAGCGAGCCGGCGACGCTGATGTTCCCCCGCCGACAGGCGTACGCGCACCTCGCCGGCATCCTGTTGGACGCGGGCCAGCCGACCGAGGCGCTCGAGGTCGCCCGCCGGGCGGTCGCCGTGGACGCCGAGGACGTGCGCGCCCAGGTGCTGGGATACCGGGCGCTGGGCACGGCCCTCGTGGCCAACGGCGACCTCGAGGGCGGCCGCGGCGCCTACCTGCGGGCACTCGCCGCCGCGACCGCGACCGACGCCGTCAGCGAGGCGCCGCAGACCCGGCGGCTGTTGGCCAGCCTGCCGCCCAGCGGCGGCCCCGTCG
>NZ_JAMQQF010000411.1 GCF_023716945.1 Frankia sp. AiPs1
GGCCGGCACCGTGCCGGGAACCGAGCCGTGGCGGCGGGCCGCCTCGGCCGCTGGGCGGCACGCGACGGCGAGCGCCAGGGCGGTCCCGGCACCCGCGGACCAGCCGAGCAGTTGCCAGACCATCCCCATCACCCCCGACGCGACGTCGTCTTCCACGATGTTGTCTCCGGCGTCGAAGCCTCACGATCCATCGTGGAACTGCGCCATGCGGACGATCCATGCTTCTCCTTCCTCGGCCCGCTCCACCATGGCCCGTCCGGGTCATCCAGAGATATGGCCCGCGCGCGGGGTGACGGTGGGGTGCGACCAGGGTGACCGGCTCGCCTGGGAACCGGTCGGATCCCAGGCCGAAACCTCGACGTCGCCGGCTGGCGTCGATCCGTCTCCAGCCCGTCGGCACCGCCGGCGCGGCTCCCGATCGTCACCCCCGCGGCGATGACCTGTAAGGTGGAGTCCGCGCGTTCATCCGGACTGGGCCCGGCCCACCGGAGGAGCCGCTCGACAGCTGCTGTGCGGCCGTCGGCGGCGGGAGGCGCACCCAAAGCTCCGCGGGGAACGTGGTTCCGTGCGGTCAGAGCGGTTCAACAACAGCAGGGAGATCTGGTGTACGCGGTCGTTGCCAGCGGCGGCAAGCAGCACAGGGTCGCCGTCGGCGATGTCGTCGACGTCGAGCTCCTTTCCGGAAAGCCGGGCGCCGCCGTCAACCTTCCGGCGCTCCTGCTCGTCGACGGCGATTCGGTCACCCACGAGGCTGGCGCGCTCGCGTCCGTCGAGGTGACCGCCGAGGTGGTCGGCGTCGTCAAGGGTCCGAAGATCCGGATCCACAAGTTCAAGAACAAGACCGGCTACCACAAGCGTCAGGGTCACCGCCAGAAGCTGACGCGTCTCAAGGTGACCGGCATCGAGACCGGGAAGGCCTGAGCGAGATGGCGCATAAGAAGGGCGCGAGCTCCTCGCGCAACGGTCGGGACTCCAACGCCCAGCGGCTGGGAGTGAAGCGTTTCGGCGGCCAGTTCGTCAAGGCCGGCGAGATCATCGTTCGCCAGCGCGGCACCCACTTCCACCCCGGCGAGCTGGTCGGCCGCGGCAAGGATGACACGCTGTTCGCGCTGTCGGCCGGCCACGTGCAGTTCGGCCACCGGCGTGGCCGCCGCGTCATCAACGTGGTCGAGCAGGTGGCGGAGCCCGCCACCGTCTGACTCGACCGGACGGGGTGATGCCGACCGGCTGAGCCAGGCTGGCTCAGCCGTCACGGCGCTCGCCGTCTGGCAGTGCCAAGCACACAGCCGCGCGCATCATCCCGCCTGGGTTCGGTGCGCGCGGCTTTGGCATGTATGTGCCGCGGCGCGACGCTTCGGGGTGCCGGGATGTAGAACGCCCGGCGATGTGAGCCGGGCGTGCGAGCGGGACGGCCTACGAGCGGAACAACGCACAACCAAGCAAGGTGGGGCCGCCGGCCGACGGCGGCCCGCAGACAGTGCGAGACGGAGCAGGGGAGAGGGGCAGCGATGCCGACCTTCGTCGACCGGGTGGTGTTGCACGCAGCGGCCGGCGACGGTGGCCATGGCTGCGCCTCCATCCACCGGGAGAAGTTCAAGCCGCTGGGCGGTCCGGACGGCGGTGACGGCGGCCGCGGCGGTGACATCCGCCTCGTCGTGGACCCGAGCGTGACCACCCTGCTCGACTTCCACTTCCATCCGCACCAGCGGGCCTCGCGCGGTCGTCCCGGCCAGGGCTCGAACCGTAGCGGCGCGGACGGGGAGGACCTGATCCTCCCCGTGCCCGACGGCACGGTCGTCCTCACCGACGACGGCGAGCAGCTCATCGACCTGGTCGGGGCGGGCAGCGCGTTCGTGCTCGCGCGGGGCGGCCGCGGTGGCCGGGGGAACGCGGCGCTGGCCTCCGCCCGCCGCAAGGCCCCCGGATTCGCCGAGCTCGGTGAGCCCGGCGAGCTGCTCGACGCCGTCCTGGAACTCAAGACGGTCGCCGACGTCGCGCTCGTCGGATTTCCCAGCGCGGGCAAGTCGTCCCTGGTGTCGGTGCTGAGCGCCGCGAAGCCCAAGATCGCCGACTATCCGTTCACCACCCTCGTGCCCAACCTCGGGGTGGCCCAGGCGGGGGATCACCTCCCGTACACGGTGGCGGATGTGCCGGGCCTCATCCCCGGGGCAAGCGAGGGCCGCGGCCTGGGCCTGGAGTTCCTCCGGCACATCGAGCGCTGCTCGCTGATAGTGCATGTACTGGACTGCGCGACCCTCGAACCGGGACGCGACCCGCTGTCCGATCTCGACGTCATCGAGGCCGAGCTCGCGGCCTATTCCGCCGACCTGTCCGATCGGCCCCGGCTCGTCGTCCTCAACAAGATCGACGTGCCCGACGCGGCCGACCTCGCCGACCTGGTCACCGCCGATCTGCAGGCCCGTGGGCTCGACGTGTTCGCGGTGAGCAGCGCCACCCGGCGCGGGGTGCACGCGCTGTCGCTGGCGCTGGCGGAGCGGGTCGCGGCGCTGCGGGCGGCGGCGCCGAGCCGGACCGCGACCCGCATCGTCCTGCGTCCGCGGGCGGTGAACGAGCCTGACTTCACCGTGACGTCGAACGGCGATGGTTACCTCATCTCCGGGGCGAAGCCGCAGCGGTGGGTGCGCCAGACCGACTTCACCAATGACGAGGCCATCGGCTTCCTCGCCGACCGGCTCGCCCGGCTCGGGGTGGAGAAGGAGCTCGCCCGCCTCGGCGCGACCGCGGGCGTCGAGGTGACGATCGGCGACGTCACCTTCGACTGGGAACCGACCCTGAGCGGCGGTGGACTGGGCGACGGACTTCTGGGCGGCGCAGCGGTGGGCGGCGACGCCGCCGTGGATCTTCTCGGCGCCGACGAGCAGGGCGCGGGCGACCAGGCCGTCGCGGCGGGGGAGCGCAACCCCCGCGTCCCGACGACCGTGCCCCAGCGTCCCGCCGGCCGCGGGACGGCTGCGGCAGCGTCCATGGGGCCCCGTGGCAGCGACGACCGGCTCAGCAGCTCGGTCCGGCTCACCCGGGCCGAACGGATGGCCCGGGCGCGGCGTGCCCGCCTCGCCGACTCCGACTCCGCCCCCGAGGCCGCGGGCGCCGACGCCCGGACGGGCGGCGCCGCCGACGCGGACGCGTAGGCGCCGACATGCGGGCGTTCGTGGCCGACGCGCAGCGTGTCGTCGTCAAGGTCGGGTCGTCCTCGCTGACGACAGCGGCGGGCGGACTCGACGTCGCCCGCCTGGAGGGGCTCGTGTCCGCGCTGTTGCCCAGGGCCGGGCAGCTCGTGCTCGTCTCCTCCGGGGCGATCGCGGCCGGTCTTGCCCCGCTGGGGTTGGCCCGCCGGCCGCGTGACCTCGCCACCCTGCAGGCCGCGGCCAGCGTGGGGCAGAGCTCGCTGGTGCACAGCTACGCCGCGGCCTTCGGCCGGGCCGGCTACCGCGTCGGCCAGGTGCTGCTGACCGCCACCGACGTCATCCGCCGCACCCACTACCGCAATGCGCGTACCGCGCTCGACCGGCTCCTCGAACTCGGCGTCGTGCCGATCGTCAACGAGAACGACGCGGTGGCAACCCAGGAGATCCGCGTCGGCGACAACGACCGCCTGGCCGCGATCGTCGCCCATCTGGTGTCCGCCGACCTGCTGGTGCTGCTGTCGGACGTGGACGGCCTCTATGACGCCAACCCCCACCACGGGCCGGCGAACCTGCTGCGCGAGGTCCGCTCGGACGCGGATCTCGCCGGGCTCACCGCCCGCGGGACGGGTACCGCCGGCGTCGGCGTCGGCGGTATGGCCACCAAGATCGAGGCTGCCCGCATGGCCGCGTCCGGCGGCGTCACCGCGATCATCACCTCGGCTGCCAACGCCGCGCCCGCGCTGCGCGGCGAGGAGGTCGGGACGGTGTTCCATCCCACCGGCCCCCGCCGGGCCTCCCGGCTGCTGTGGCTGGCGCACGCCACCGCGCCGGAGGGGCTGCTGCGCCTGGACGACGGGGCCGTCGCGGCCGTCGTGCGGCGGCGGGCGTCGTTGCTGCCCGCCGGGGTCACCGGCGTCCAGGGCGATTTCGCGGCGGGCGACCCGGTGGATCTGGTCGATCCCGACGGGCGCCCGGTGGCGAGGGGGCTGGTGGCGTTCGACGCGGCGGAGCTGCCGGCGATGCTGGGGCGGTCCACCGTCGAGCTCGCCGCCGAGCTCGGCCCCTCCTACGAGCGGGAGGTAGTGCACCGGGACGACCTCGTCCTGCTGCTGCCGACCCGCTGACCCCCGGACCCCCGGACCCCCGGACCCGGGCCCCTGCCCCCTCCCCGCACGGCCGCGGTGGTCACTGGCGGCGGGGCGGGTCAGGGAGTGGTCTCGACCCGGCTGCCGCTCGTGCCCTTGACGACCCGAATCTGGTTCGGGATGCGCTGGCGCAGGTCGGCGACGTGGCTGACGACCCCGACGAGCCGCCCGCCGGAGCGCAGCTCGTCGAGGACGGTCATCACCTCGTCCAGGCTGTCGGGATCCAGCGTCCCGAAGCCCTCGTCGATGAACAGTGCGTCCATCCGGCGCCCGCCGGCCTCGGCGGTCACCACGTCGGCGAGCCCGAGGGCCAGCGACAGCGCGGCCTGGAAGGTCTCGCCGCCGGACAGCGTCCTGGTGTTGCGTCGCCGGCCCGTCCACGCGTCCTCGACGAGCAGGCCCAGCCCCGCCCGCCGCCGCCGGTCGCGCCGCTCCTCGGTGTCGTGGACGAGGGTGAAGCGCCCCGCGCTCATCGCGGCGAACCGCCGGCTCGCCGCGGCCGCCACCTCCTCCAGCCGGGCCGCGAGCACGAAGCTCGACAGCGGCATGCCCTCGGTGTTGCCGCCGCGGCCCGCGGCGAGCTCGGCGAGCTGATGCAGCTCGTCGGCCTCGGCGCGCAGGGGGCCCAGGGCGGTGAGATCCGCGGTGAAGGTGGTGTGGAGGGCGGCGAGTTCGTCCGCCCGTCCGCTCGCCCGCGCGAGCGAAGCGACGGCCGCCTCGTGTACCTGCCGTGCCGCCTCGGCGGCCGCCTCGTGCTCGGCGAGGGGCACGGTGGTCTCGGGGTCGACGGCGAGATCGTCGCCGGCCAGTGCCGCGGCGACCGCGGCGAACTCCTCCCGGTAGGCCTGGACCTCCTGCTCGGCGCCGTGCTGCCAGTCTCCGTCGCGGACGGCGTCGGCGGCATCGTCCAGGTCGGTGAAGCCGGCCTGGCGGACGAGATCGAGTGCGGTGAGGCCGGCCTGGACGTGCTCCGCGCGGGCCCGCTCGGCCGCCAGCTCCGCGGTGTGCGTGGCCTCCTGGTCGGCGGCGAGCGCCGTCACCGCGGCCAGCCGGGCGGTCAGCGCCTCGGCGTCGTGCAGATCGGCGGGTACCGCGGTGAGCCGGGTCGCGGCCAGCCGGTGCATCTGCGCAGCGCGCAGCCGGGCGGCCTGCTCGCTGGACTGCGCCGCGGCCAGGCGGGCAG
>NZ_JAMQQF010000412.1 GCF_023716945.1 Frankia sp. AiPs1
GCCGAGTTCGCCGCGGTGCTCGCGGCCGCCCGGCGGGTGGCGCTGACGCTGCTGGCCGCCGAGGCCGTCGGCGTCTCGGCGCAGTGCACCGACCTGGCCGTCGACTATGCCGGCAGCCGCCACCAGTTCGGCCGCCCGATCGGCACCTACCAGGCGATCTCGCATCGCTGCGCCGACATGTTCGTCGGCACCGAGGCGGCCCGCGCCCTGGTCGCCGCCGCCGCGCAGGCCCTCGACGAGGCCGACGGGTCGGCGCAGGGGCCGGCGGACACCGACGAGCTCGACGTGACGGTGGCCCTGGCCGCCGCCGAGGCCCTCGACGCGGCGGTCGGCGCCGCCCAGGGCAGCCTGCAGGTGCACGGCGGTATCGGCTTCACCTGGGAGCACCCCGTGCATCACTACCTGCGCCGGGCGAAGTCCAGCGAGGCGTTGATCGCGGCGCCGGACCGGCTGCGCGAGCAGGCCGCGTCCCGGCTGGTCGCGGCGGCCCGGCGCTGAGATGACGCCCGGGGTTGGCCGACCCCCTCGATGCAGATGTGTGAATTCCTTCAACCTAATCAATTCGTCTAGCGGTAGCCTGGACGAGCGGGCCCTCCCGGTGGTGCTCCGGATCCGTCCGGAGCGCGTCACCTGGTCCGTGCGGCGGCAAGGAGCCATGATGCGGGACCCTGTGATCGAGCTCGTCGGACAACCGGGCCTTCCGCGCGCCCGTCGCGGGTCGGACGTCGTCGCGCGGGGTCGCGCCCGATGACCGCGCCCGCGGACCTGTCGGCTCGCCTGCGGGCGCTGTGGTCGGCGCCCGACTCCGCCTCCGCCCTCGAGATCGACGGCGCTGCGGTGCCCTGGGGGACGGTGCGGGCGCTTGCCGACGAGATCACCCGCAGCCTCGACGGGCTCGGCCTCGGTCGCGGCGCGCGCGTCGGCGTCCTGCTCGGAAACTGGACCGAGTCGATCGCGGCGATCCTCGCGATCCTCGGCACCGAGCGCTGCCTGACGGTCTTCAACCCGCTGCAGCCGGCCGAGCGCCTCGCCGGCGACCTGGCGCGGGCCTGCCCGCCGGTGCTCATCGTGCCGGTCCGGGCCTGGGCGTCCTCGGGGCTGGCGGAGCCGGTCGAGCGGCTCGGCATCAGCCTCCTGCACACCTCGCCCGAGGGGATCGCGACGGTGCGGGCCGGCCGCGCCGACGCCGCGGTCACCGCGATCGACGCGCCGGGCGTCGCCGTCGAACTGGCCACCTCGGGCACGACCGGGCCGCCCAAGCGCATCCCGTTGACCTACCGTCAGCTCGAGGCGTCGGTCGGGTCCGCCCGAGGCCACATGAAGCCCGGCGGCGGCGAACGGTCCTGGTTCGAGGGCGGCGTGGCCATCGTCTCCGTCCCGCTGGTGCACATCGGCGGGATGTGGGGGGCGCTGCAGGCCCTCGGCGACGCGCGGCGCATCGTGCTGCTGGAGCGCTGGACGCTCGAACGATGGCTCGACGTCATCCGCGCGCACCGGCCCCGCCTCGGCGCGCTGCCGCCGGCGGCGCTGCGCACCCTGATGAACGCGAACGTGCCGGCCGAGGATCTCGCCAGCCTGCGCGCGCTGACCTGCGGGACCGCCCCGGTGTCGCCCGACCTGGTCGACGCGGTGCTGGCGCGCTACGGCATCCGCGTGCTCGGCGTGTACGGCGCGACCGAGTTCTCCGGGGCGGTGGCCGGCTGGTCGCTGCCGGACCACCGGCAGTGGTGGGCGAAGAAGCGAGGCAGCGTCGGGCGGGCCTTCCCGGGGGTGGGGCTGCGCGTGGTGGCGGAGGACGGCGAGGTGCTGGCGACGGGCACCAGCGGGCTGTTGGAGATCAGGACCGACCAGGCCGGCGCGCGGGCCGACGCGGACGGCTGGACCCGGACCAGCGACCTCGCCCACCTCGACGACGACGGTTTCCTTTACATCGAGGGCCGCGCCGACGACGTGATCATTCGTGGCGGTTTCAAGATCCGACCGCAAACGGTCCGGGAAGTGCTTGAGGAGCACCCCGCGGTGGCCGAGGCGGCGGTGTTCGGCCTGCCCGACGAGCGCCTGGGCCAGGTGCCCGTCGCCGTCGTGGAGCTGGCGCCCGGCGCCGAGCCGGTCGAGGAGCAGCAGCTGCGCGACTGGTGCCGGCCCCGGCTGCTGCCCTACGAGGTGCCGGCCCGGGCGCTGACGGTCCCGGAGCTGCCCCGCGGAGTGTCCCAGAAGGTCAGCATGCCCGACCTGCTGGCATTGTTCGCCGAGCAAGGAGACGACCGTGGAACGCGAGATCTTCGAGTCTGAGCACCGGCAGTTCCGGGAGGTCGTCCGGGAGTTCATCGCCCGCGAGGTCACCCCGTATCACGCCCAGTGGGAGGCCGACGGGCTCGTCGACCGGACGGTGTTCGCCAAGGCGGCCAAGCACGGCGTCATCGGGTTCAACGTCGCCGAGGAGTTCGGCGGCGGCGGGGTTCGTGACTTCCGGTTCAACGCCGTCGTCGCCGAGGAGCTCGCGGCCGCGTTCGTCACCGGTCCGGGATTCCTGCTCCACAACGACGTCGTCGGCTCCTACCTGAGCCGGTTGCCCGACGACGAGCAGAAGGCGCGCTGGCTGCCCGGATTCGCCGCCGGCGAGGCGATCTGGGCGATCGCGATGACCGAACCGGGTGCCGGCAGCGACCTGCAGGGCATCCGGACGTCGGCGGTGCGCGACGGTGCCGACTGGCTCGTCTCCGGGGCCAAGACGTTCATCACGAACGGGATCCACTCCGACTACGTCATCGTCGTGGCCCGGACCGACCCTGCGGCGGGCAGCCGGGGCATCTCCCTGCTCGTCGTGGAGCGGGACATGCCCGGGTTCTCCCGCGGCCGCAACCTCGACAAGATCGGCCTGCACGCGCAGGACACCGCCGAGCTGTTCTTCGACGCCGTCCGGGTGCCAGCCCGCAACGTGCTGGGCAACCTGGGCGGCGGGTTCATCCACCTGATGGAGAACCTGCCCGAGGAGCGGCTGTCGATCGCGATCTCGGCGGTCGCCGGGGCGCGGGCGGTGTTCGACTCCACGCTGGAGTACACCAAAACCCGCACGGCCTTCGGCCAGCCGATCGGCGGTTTCCAGCACAACCGCTTCCTGCTGGCCGAGCTCGCCACCGAGATCGACATCGCCGAGGTGTACATCGACCGGTGTCTGAAGGCGTCGGTGGCGGAGAAGCTGACCACCGTCGACGCCTCCAAGGCCAAGTGGTGGGCCAGCGAGCTGCAGCAGAAGGTCGTCGACCGCTGCCTGCAACTGCACGGCGGATACGGCTACATGACGGAGTACCCCGTCGGTAAGGCGTTCACGGATGCGCGCATCCAGACCATCTACGGCGGCACGACGGAGATCATGAAGGAGATCATCGGTCGTTCGCTGGGCGTGTGACGGCCCGGCCACCGGTGTCGTGACGGAGCAGTCGAGTGGGAGCAGAGGTCAGCAGAGGTCATGAGCGTGGACTGGGGTTCGGGGACCGAGCTGGGGGAGTTCCGGGCGCAGGTGCGGGCGTTCATCGCCGGCCACGCCCCGGACTGGCAGGCCAGGGCCGGGGTGCGCAGCCCGGAGAGCGCCGCGGAGCTCACCGAGCTGCGGCGCTGGATCGCCGCGCTGTTCGAGGCCGGCTATTTCGGCGCCGACTGGCCGGCGCAGTTCGGCGGCGACGCCGCGCACGACCCGCGGTGTGACGTCGTCGTCGCCGAGGAGATCGCGCGGGCCCGCGCTCCGATGCAGCTCGGCGGCAACGGCCTGGCGGCCAGTGCCCTGATCCGCTTCGGCAGCGACGAGCAGAAGGCCCGGCTGCTGCCCGCCATCCGCTCCTGCGACGACCTGTGGTGCCAGTTGTTCAGCGAGCCGGACGCCGGCAGCGACCTGGGGGGGATGCGCACCCGTGCGGTCGCCGACGGCGACGGCTACGTCGTGACCGGGCAGAAGGTGTGGACGACCAACGGTCACTGGGCCAACCGCGGGTACCTGCTCGCCCGCACCGACCCGGACGTGCCCAAGCACAGGGGCATCACCGCGTTCGCGATCGACATGGACACCCCGGGCATCGACGTCCGGCCGCTGCGCGAACTGACCGGCACCTCCGACTTCAACGAGGTGTTCTTCGACGGGGTCCGCATCCCGGCCGCCGCCGTGATCGGCACGCCCGGCCAGGGCTGGATCGTCGCGAATGCGTCGCTGGCCGAGGAGCGCAACGGCGTCAGCGCCGCGGTCGTCGACCTCCAGCTCGCCTGGGAGGACCTGCACGCACTCGCGCAGAAGATCGAGATCGAGGGCCGGCCGGCGCTGGAGGAGGCCGACGTGCGCCAGCGCCTCGGCGCGTTGCGGGCCGAGATCCGCGCCTGCGCCCTGCTCGGGCAGTCCTCGTTCGCCCGCTGGCGGGCCGGCCGGCAACGGGTGCTCGACGCCCCGGCGGGCAAGCTGTGGTTCAGCGAGCTCAACCTGCGGCTGCACGAGTTCGCCGTGGACCTGCTCGGCGCGCGCGGCATCCTCACCGAGGGCGACGTCGAGGCCGTCGACGCCGGCCGCTGGCAGGACGCCTACCTCTACGCCCGCGCCTACACGATCGCCGGCGGCAGCTCGGAGATCATGCGCAACCTCATCGCCGAACGCGCCCTCGGCCTGCCCCGCTAGCTCCGACGTCCGGCCAGCTCCGACGTCCGGCCAGCTCCACGTCCCAGCTCCGACGACCTGTTGGTCCTGACGTCCTGGTGGCTCTGACGACCTGTTGGCCCTGACGACCTGGTGGCCCTGACGACCTGTTGGCCCTGACGACCTGCGTGCCCGACCGCTGCGGTCGGGGGAAGGACCCGGCGACATGCTTCTCAGCGACGAACAGATCAGCCTGGCCGACGCCGCCCGCGACTGGCTCGCGAAACGCACCGATCTGGCCGCGGCCCGGGCCGACGGCGCGGCGCTCGCGGCGCTCTACTCGGCGGACGACGTGCGCGCCGCCGCCGAACTCGGACTCACCTCGCTGCTGCGACCCGCCGAGGGGGGGACCTTCGCCGACCTCGCGGTCGTCGTGGAGGAACTCGGCCGCGCCGGGTCGCCGCTGCCGCTCGGCCAGGCCGCCCTGGCCGGGTGGGTCGAATTCCCCTACGCCCCCGGCCGCGCCGACACGCTTCGATTCCCCTACGCGGCCGACTGGGACGGCGATCTGCTGGCCGTCGCGGACACCGCCGACAACCGGGTCCTGCTCTGGGACGGCATGCCATCGGTCACCGGCGCGGCGGCCACCGCCGTCCTCGGCCAGCCGACGTTCGCCGACACGGGCGAGAACCGCTGGTCGGCCGTCACCGCCGACACGTTCTGTTGGCCGTACGGCCTGTCCCTGCACGACGGCCGGCTCGCCGTCGCGGATTCCGGCAACAACCGGGTCGTGATCTGGGAACGGCGGCCATGACCGCGCCGCGTGCCGGTGGACGGTCGGCGCCGGGCCCGCCGGGCC
>NZ_JAMQQF010000413.1 GCF_023716945.1 Frankia sp. AiPs1
GCCCGGGGGCGGCCGGCCGACCTCGCCCGGGCGCGACGCGGGCCACGAGGAAGCCGTTCGTGCGGACGCCGGCCGCCCGGGGGCGGGCACCATGGGAGGGCCCCCGCCGATGGGAGGCCCCGAACCGACCCGAAGGAGGCCGGAGCTCCCGATGGCCGACAGGTCACAGTGTGAGATCGCCTTCCGCAGCATCGCCGCCCGTCTCGACAGGCTCGCCGCCGAGGGCCGCCCGCCCCGAACCCCCGACCGCACGATCGTCTGCCGCATCCCGGATCTGGGGACCGCCTTCTCCGGCGAGCTGCGCGACGGTTGCCTGCGCGACGTCGGCGAGGGTCAGCGCGACGATGCCCAGATCACCCTGACCGTGAACAGCGACGATCTGGTCGCGGTGACCGAGGGGCGGCTGTCGGTGCTGTCCGCCTGGACGAGCGGCCGGCTGAAGGTGGACGCGAGCGTGCGCGACCTGCTGAGGGTCCGCTCCCTGCTCTGACCGCACTCCCTGCTCTGACCGCACTTCCTGGTCTGACCGCACTTCCTGGCTGGCGCCGGACGCGAGCCGGAAAATGCTTGCGTTCTTCCAACCGGACTGATCTGGCCGGACAGGACCAGGCAACCGGCTGCCCGGCCAGTGCGATCACGTGCGGTTCGGGTCGGGCGCGACCAGGTCCGCGCAGCCCGAGGGCCGTTCGGCCGCGATCGCATGGACGGCGATGCCCGCGTCGGTGGCGGACCAGACCGCCGCGCACGCAGCCCGCAACGCGTCAAGACCATCCCCCTCGCCCTCGCCGCCCTCGCTGTCCCTGCCGCCCTCGCCGCTCTCGCCGCCCTCGCCGCCCTCGCCGCTCTCGCCGTGGACGCCCTCGCTGTCCTTGCCGGGGTTCACGCCGGCGCCCCCACCCGCCGCCGTCCAGCGCAGCTCGCCGTCCTCGACGCGGGCAGTCCACCCGCCACAGCTGGCGGCGTGTTTCCCGGCGTCCGGCAGCGCCAGCACCGGCGGCGCCGGGCGCAGCAGGCCCCGCAGGTCGGCGGCCAGGAAGGTCGGCCGGTGCTCCGGCGGCGCGGCCAGCAGCTCCGACGGTGTCGTGACCCCGGTGAAGACGAGCAGGGTGGGCGTCGACGACCGGGTTCCGGCCTCGATGTCGGTGTCGAGCCGGTCTCCGACGATCACCGGGGTGCGGGCGCCGCTGCGCCGCATCGACTCGCGGTGCATCGCCGCCTCCGGCTTGCCGGTCACCAGGGGCTCCTGGTCGGTCGCGGCGCGCAGGAATGCGGCCACGGCGCCGTTGCCGGGAGCGATGCCGCGCTCGGTCGGCACCGTCCGGTCGGCGTTGCTCGCCACCCACCAGGCGCCGGCCCGGATCGCGTAGGTCGCCTCGGCCATGCGGGCGTAGGTGAGGTCGGGGTCGAACCCCTGGACGACGGCGCTCGGCGCGTCCTCGGCGGAATCGACCGGGGTCAGCCCCTCCTCGGTGAGCGCCTGGCGCAGCCCGCGCCCGCCGAGCAGGAGCACCCGGGCGCCGGCGGGCAGCCGTTCGGCGAGGACGTGCGCCGCGGCCTGCGCGGAGGTGACCACGTCCGCGGCCCGCGCCGGCACGCCGAACCCGGTCAGCCGGTCGGCGACCTCCGCCGGCGGCCGCAGGGCGTTGTTGGTGACGTAGACGGTGCGCATACCGCGACGGCCCGCGGCGGCAATCGCCTCCGGGGCGTGCGGCACCGCCGAACCACCCCGGTTCACCACCCCGTCGAGATCCATCAGGGCGACGTCGAACAGATCGGCGAGCGGCCGGTCCGTGCCGCGCAGCGGGCCGGCCCCGGCCGCGTCGCGGGGCTTGGCCACCAGGCCGGCGGTCAGATCTGGGGTCACGGTGAACTCTCCCGGGGTCGCGCTGGTTGCGCTGGTCGCGGGCCTGCCGGCCGCGGCGGACGGCGGCGCCGGGACGTCCCCGACAGCCGGTCGGTCATGCCCGGGCCAGGGCCGCGCGGGCACCGCGCAGCGCGACGCCGTAGTGCCGGATGTCCGGGCGCATCGCCACTGCCAGCGCGAGGTGCTCCACGGCCGCGCGCAGGTCGCCGATCTTGCGGGCGGACAGGCCGAGGCCGAACTGCGCGTAGTCGTCGGTGGGATGACGGTCGACGATCCAGGCGAAGGTCTCCCGGGCGGCGACGTACTGGCCGGCGCTGAACTGGGCGCGGCCCAGCGCCTCGCGGACGCTCGGCGAGGCCGGCTCGGCCGCGACCGCATGCGCGAGAAGCTGCACCGCGGCGTTGGCGTCCCCGTGGCCCAGCAGGGCCATCCCGCGGGTGTACCAGTCGTAGACCTCGCCTGCCGGCCCCGGGCGGACGCTGTCCGTCGGGGCGCCCTCGTCCGGAGTCTCATCCGGGCGGCCGGTCATGTTGACCATCTTCACCTCCACGACGTGGACGAACACCTACGCTGCGCCGGCCGCCCGCACGCCCCTACGCGGTGGCTCCCCGCTACGGTGGCTTCCGATCGCTCCTCCCACCAGCGAGGATGGCGACACCCCGGTTCCAGTGTCGCCGCTGAGCCCGCCGGGACGCCCCCGGATCGGATAATGATCACTTCCGGTGGACGACGACCTCGCCGCCGCGGCCGGACACACCACGCCCCGCGGTCACGGCGGCCACGACAGGCGGTTCACGGCGACGCCCACCTACGGGCCGCCGCGCCTACCCGCACCCGGCCGGCGGGCCCCTGCTCGGCGCAATGGCACCCACCGGGTCCTACGATGCGGCTCATGCTGCCCGCCGACCGTCCCGTCCCCGTCCCCGCGGGACTCGTGCTCGTTCCGTTCCGGGCGGCGCGCTACCCCGTCTCGGGGCCGGCTCTCGCCGCGTTGACCTCGCCGCCCTACGACGTGATCGACGATGCCGAACGTGCCCAGCTCCAGGCCCGCGACGTCCACAACGTGGTGCGGCTCATCCTGCCCGGCGACGATTACGACGGCGCCGCCCGCACGCTGTGGGAGTGGCTCGACGGCGGGGTGCTGCGCCAGGACGACAGGGCGTCCGTCTACGTCTGTGAGGAGGAACAGGACGGTCACGTCCAGCGGGGGCTGATCGGCGCCGTCGCCCTGGTCGACCCGGCGGCGGGGATCATCCTGCCGCACGAGAACACCATGGCCGGAACGGTCTCGGACCGGCTGGCGCTGACCCGGGCAACCCGCGCCAACCTGGAGCCCATCTTCCTGCTGTACTCCGGCGGCGGTGAGACCAGCCGGGTTGTCAGCGAACTGGTCGAGACTCCCCCGCAGGTCGAGACGACCACGGACGACGGGGTGACCCATCGGCTCTGGGCGATCGACGACCCGGCGGTGCTCACCGCCGTGGCGGCCGACCTGCTGCCCCGGCGGGCCGTCATCGCCGACGGGCACCACCGCTACGCCACCTACCGGCAGTACCAGGCGGAGCGGCACGCTGCCGGGGACGGCTCGGGTCCCTGGGACTTCGGCCTCGCCTTCCTCGTGGACGCGACCGTCTCCGGCCCGCAGGTACACGCCATCCACCGGGCGGTGACCGGCCTGGGCCTCGCCGACGCGGTGCGCCGGGCCGCCGCCGAGTTCACCGTCCGCAGACTCGCCGGCCCGGACGTCGCTGGCCCGGACGTCGCCGAAACCGAACCGGTTGGCACCGAAACCGCTGGCACCGCCGCGCAGGGCGACAGCGCGCCCGGGTCGGCCCAGGGCCACGCCATCGGGCGGCCGGCTGGCGGCGTCGACCCGAACCACCTGCTCGACGAACTGGCCGAGGCCGGTCAGCGCGGCCATGCCTTCGTCGTCACCGACGGCACGTCCGCCTACCTGCTCACCGAGCCCGCCGCGGACCTGCTGGCCCGCAGCCTGCCGGCGGGCCGCTCCGCCGCCTTCCGCCGACTCGACGTCACCGTCGCCCATCTGGGGCTGATCGTGGATGTCTGGGGACTCTCGGACACGGTCGGCGTCGTCGACTACCACCATGACGCTCCGGCGGCGATCGCCGCGGCGGCCGCCGCCGGCGGAACCGCCCTGCTGCTCAACCCGACCCCGGTCGCGGATGTGACCGCGGTCGCCGAGGCCGGGGAACGCATGCCCCGCAAATCGACGCTGTTCACCCCGAAACCGCGCACCGGTCTCGTCCTGCGCCCGTTGGACGCCTGACCAGCCCGACCGCCATCGTCTCAGCCGACGCGGTCTTCCCGGCCCCGCCGTCTCCGGCCATGCCGACTTCAGCTACACCGTCTCACGCCACCGTGCGGCCAGACCGTGCGTGCGGCCAGACCGTGTGCGGCCAGATCGTGCCGAGGTCGGAACGCGGTCTCGGATCCGAGATCCGCCGCCGGGCCTCGACACGATGCGGTACCGGCCTAGGACGGACCGGGTGACCGCTCTGTTGCCTCCCCCGAATCCCCGCGCGCCGAATCCGCCGGATTCACCACCGCTGCGGCGACGTCCCCCGGGTCCGCCGAATCCCCTGCATTCGCGCTGTCCGCCGCCTCAACGACCTCCGCCGTCTCAATGACCTCCGGCAGTGCCTGCACGCTGTCCAGCAGCTCGCCAGAGTCCACCGCCTCGGAACCCCAGGCTGCCTCCGAGTCACCGCTCGCCTCGGAGTCACCGCTTACCTCGGAGTCGACGCTCGCCTCGGAGCCCTCGTCCTCGGGCATCGGCCGACCGGTGACGATCTCGTAGGCGCGAGCGGCCGCGTCCGTCTCGTTGTCGTCGACGGCCGCGGCGGAGGTGAACCACCGAGCCGCCTCCTCGGGACGGCCGGCGGCCAGCAGAGCCTCGGCGTAGGCGTACCAGAGCCGCGGGGCCCACGGCGCGGGCGCGCCCTTCGCGGTGGCAAGGTCGCGCAGCAACACGACGGCGGCCTCCGGCTGGCCCAGGTCTCGGCGCGCCCCGGAAATCACGATCAGCATCTCGGCGCGGGCTGCCGGGTCCAGCTCCTCGGCCTGCGGATCGCGCAGGTAGGCGATGGCCCGCTCGGGCCGGCCGAGGCCGCGCTCGCTGTCCGCCATCAGCGGCAGGTTGTGCCCCGAACCGTCCATGCGCCGGGCGGCCCGCAACTCGACGAGCGCCATGGCGTACTCGCCGGCGTGGTAGGCCGCGATGCCGACCGCCTCACGCACGGCGGGAAGGCGGGGCACCCGGTCGGCGGCGGCCCGCGCATGAGCGAGCGCCGCGGCCGGATCGTCGTCGAGCAGGAGCGCGGTCGCGACGAGATGCCGGGCGATCGTGTCCGCCAGATTCGTCGGCAGCCCCCGCAGCGAGCGGCGGACGTCGTGATCGAGCATGTCCGCGCGGGCCTCGTCCGGCAATGGCGGAGTCTGCACCCGGGGTCGACGGCTGCCGACGTCGGTGCGTTCGGGCCGGGCCGACCGATCCGGACGGTCCCCCCGCCGATCGTCGGGACGGCCAGGTCCACCCGGTCGCCCGCCACGTCCCTGCGGGGCCCCGCGTCCCTGGCT
>NZ_JAMQQF010000414.1 GCF_023716945.1 Frankia sp. AiPs1
GCCGTGGACGGCCAAGTCGACCCGCCGGCGCAGCGCGCTGCCGCCGGGCGGCTCGACCAGCACGACGTCGGCCCCGGCGTCGGCGAGGAACAGCGTCGCCAGCGCCCCGGGCAGGCTGCCCGACAGATCGACGACCCGCAGCCCCGCCAAGGGGCCCTGGCCGCCCGTCCCGGCCTGTCCGCCGTCAGAGGTGGTCTCTGTCACGCCGTTCTCCCTCGTCCACGATGAACCCGGCATCCGTGACGGGCATCATAGTGCACTAGGTCATCGAAGAGAACTATCTCGATGTGCGGGTGTGGCCCCGTACCGGCCAGGCCGAGATCCTCCAGCGGTCGCGCAGATCGCGGCCCGCCGGCTTGCCGGCCTTGCGTCGGTTGTCGTTCACCGCTGCCAGCCGGTTCTCGCCGTACTGCTGGGTGAGCCAGACCTGCAGTGGTTCCGCCAGGCGGCCCGCGGTGGCCTCGGCGACCCGCGTGACCTGCTCGTGCAGCGCGGGCGTGAAGCCTGCCGACGGCAGGACCGCCCCGGTTTCGGGCCCTCGTCCGTCGCCGGCCTCATGGGTGTGTGAGGCCTGCCGTGGGTTCTGAACCTGCGGCGTGCGGTCCTGCGCAGGGCGCTTGGCCTGCGCGGCGGGCGAGGCGGGACGAGAAGGCAGGAGTTCCGGCAGGACGAACGTTCGGATCCGACGAAACGGCCGGGTCATCACCCGACGATGCGCCAGCAGGCCCGCGACTCCGCCCACCTGGACCGCAGATCGCAAGCGGCGCGTCGCCGCGCAGCAGCAGCGCCTAAATCTCTACCCGCGAGCGCTACGACGTCTTCGAGACGCCTACCCGCGGCAGAGTCTGTTATTTCTTGCCTTCCCGCAATGCACCAGGCCCCTCGTGGGTCCCGGTGGGCTCGGTGAAGTTCTGCGTGCGACGGGCGGCCAGCTTGACGGCGATCTCCTCCAGGATCTCGTCGAGCAGGGCGAGTTTCTCATCGCCGATCATCGAGGCGAGATCCTGTTTGATCTCCTCGCCGATCTCCATGGCGTCGATGAGAAGCTGGATGCCCTTCTCTCCGTAGCGCAGAATTTTGGCCCGTCCATCGGTCGGGTCAGGCACGCGCTCGACATAGCCGAGATCTTCGAGCTCATCCACAAGTTGGCCGATCGCGTTCTTCGATACGTCCTGTGCACGGGCGATCTCGGCCATCCGGCTTCCCGACGGGTCCATGTGGGTGAAGATGTTGCTGTGCGCCGGTCGTAGTGCTGGGTGGCCGCGCACCTTCGCGCGTTCAGAGCCGGTCTGCACAATCCACTGGCCGAAGTCGATGGCGTGACGCTGGAGCGAGCGTTCCCAGAACCGCCGGATCCGACTGTCGGCCGGCTCGACGCTGTCGTCGTGCGGCGCCTCATCCATGGGATCGGAATCCATGGGATCGGACTCGCACCATGAAGCAAGCGTACCCAGCGCTGGTCCTGGCTCCACGGCTGTCACCGTGCGTCCACCGTCGTGCGCCGCGAGTCAGCCCGCCGCCTGCGCCCCGAGTGCCACCCTGAGCACGGGCCGTCGATCAGGCTCCAGAAATGCCCCCCGATCGTGTGATTGACATCATAACCAAACTAGTGAAGCATGCTTCACTACATGGCGGGCGGTGCGGGGGAGGGCCTCTGGCCGACCTGCCGTCGCAGGCATCCCCACTGCGACCGCAGACGGCCAGAACCGGGTCGTCAACCGGTTGCGATGTCGGCCTCCTGCCGTAGCTGAGGCGGTCACTCGCTGGCGACCGCCGGAACCCGCACATCCATCGACGCGGCCGTCACCCGAGGGAAAGCGGCGACCCGAGAACGGAGCTGCCATGCCAGCCATCGGCCGGCCCCAGAAGCGCCGAAATATTTCCGGAATCCATCCGGGTACCGCATTAGCCGGTGCGGCCCTGCTCCTCTGCGGCCTGTCGGCCTGCGGCAGCGGTGGCGACGGTGGGACCGCTCCTCCTGCCGCCAGCAGTGCCCCGACCGCCACTCTGCCGCCAGGCACGAAGGCGGTCGGCGAGCCGGTCCGGGTCGGCTATATCGCCGACGAAGGCGGAAGCACCGTCTCGCAGCCCGATGTGCGGGCCGGTGCCGAAGCGGCTGTGAGATACGCGAACGACCATCTCGGCGGTATCGCCGGTCGCCCGATCGACCTGGTTGTGTGCAAAGAACAGGAAGATCCGGCGTCGGCCCGTGCCTGCGCCAACACGATGGTGGAGGACAAGGTTGCCGCCGTCGTTGTCGGTATCACCGCGCAGGGCGACGCGATGGCGCCGTCGATTACCGCCGCCGGGATTCCCTACGTGTCGGTATCGGGCGCCTCGGCAGCCGAACTGACCGGGAGTCCCGCCTTCATGTGGTCAGGCGGGTTCCCCGCCACTCTCGCCGCGATGGCGGACTATGCGCGCCAGAACAAGATATCCAGCGTGGCACTCGCCCTGACCGCCGTGGGCGCGCTGCCCGCCACCGTCCAGGCGATTGGTCAACCCCGTCCTCGACCCGGGCAAGCTCGTGACCGCCTCCTGATCCTCAGATCCATACCCATCCGAATCTTGCTGGGAAACGGTGCGGATCCCTGGTTCCCCGGTGTGCTCCGCGGAAAGGAAGACCTTGATGCTGCTGGCCGATCCCGCCGTCCCCGCCGGAATAGAACATCCCCCCGCCGTCTGGGCCTACGACTGGCTGGTCCCCGTACTCGGCAGCGCCATCATCATCGCCGCGGCCGTCGGCTGCTGGCGGCGACGCCGTCTCACCTGGGCTTTTCTGTTCCTCCTCTCCTCCCTCCTCACCTGCTGGATGGAGACCATGGGTGACTGGGGCCAGCACCTCGTCTACAGCCCCTCCTTCGCCCACTACTCCTGGGACTGGCTTCCCTATCACACAGTGACCGAACCATACTTCATGCCTTTCGCCTACGCGATCTACTGGACCATCCACGCCTGGGCGATCCTCACGCTGGCCCAATGGCTGGTGAACAGACGTGGCTGGAGCCTGCTCACAGCGGTCATCGTCTGGTCGGTACCCGTCACCTTCCTCTGGGACATCTCAGCGGAGACCCTCTCGGCGTACTTCGGATGGTGGACCTACAATCCAGGGTTCGGCCCCGTCATCGCCTTCGAGCGCGGTCGCCAACCGCTGCTCTGGCCCGTCACTCTCATGCTTTTCTGGCCCAACGTTGTTGCCTACCTCGCCGGGAAACCCGTCAATCGGGGCCTCAACCGTATCGAACTCATGTTCCGACTCGACCGGTGGACCCGGCCCCGGACACCGCAATCAGCGCCGGTAGCCGTCATCGTCACAACCAAGCCCGGCGGAACAGCAATGCTCGAAACACCGATCCAGGCCCCGATCACCACAACCGACGACGGACTGAACTACGACGTCGTCGGCATATCACGCTGGAAATTTGAACTGGCCCGCTTCGGAGCCTGGACCGCCGTCTTCCAACTCTCCTTCTTCATCCTTCTCGTCGTGCCACTGGTATTTCTCCGCCTCGTCACCGGTCACAACAGCATCTACGTGCCCTGACGTTCGGAGCGTTACTCAGGCGCCACAACCTGGCGACTTGAACGGGACTCCCGCTGGCCCGTGGGGTGCATCCGGCGGCGACGTGAGGGCTCGGGCCCGTGGGCGTGCGGCGTGCCTGGCTGGGCGGGCGGCTTCCGTCCCCGGACGGGCGGCGGGTCAGCGGGGCTGCTGCGAGGTCGCCGCCTCGGGGCGCAGGTCGGCGAGGGTGAGCGGGTGCGCCGGGGGATCGGGCAGGACGGTCACGGAGTGCACCTGCCCGCCGGCGCCGACGTGGACGAGTTCGCCCGAGCGCAGCGGGCGCCAGTTGGGATGATCGTCCATGGGTTCGCTGGCGACGACGACGGCGGGCGCGCTCGCCAGCTCCGCCGCGTGGATCCGGGTCGCTCCCGTGGCGTCGCTGTGGTGCAGCGGCCGTCCGTCAGCGGACCGCCGCAGCAGGTACAGGCGGTTGGTGTCCGGATACCGCAACGCCCACAGGTCCCTGGGGGTGATCAGTACCAGGTTGATGCTGTAGACCGGCAGGGTGGCGGCCACCCAGCGGACCGCGGCGGTGATCCCGCCCCCGATGTCACCGCCGGCGACCTGGATCTCCCGGGTGATCAGAGCGAAGAGGCGTTCGGAGTCGGTGTCGCCGGCCACCACCGCCATCGCGGCGCCGAGGTGCTCCTGCAGGACGTCGAGGCCCTCGATCACCCCGTTGTGGGCAAACAGCCGGCCGTCCTGGCGGAACGGGTGGGTGTTGCGCGGCGCGAGCCCGCCGGTGGAGGCGTGCCGGACGTGGGCGACGAACGTCGTCGACTGCGCCTGGCGCGCCCGCGCGGCGAACTGGCGGTCCTCCCAGGCGGCGATCGGCTGGCGGAACAGCTCCGCCCGACCGTCGGCGTCGAAGTACCCCAGGCCCGTGCCGTCGGGGTTGCGGTGACTCTGCTCGTCGAGGCTGTCCGGGGCGTCGAGCAGCCAGAACGTCGCCCGGGTCCGTCGCGGGGCCCCGGTCAGCCCGAAAAGTCGGCACATGCGCGCACGCCCTTCCTCGATCCGTCCTTGCGCCGTCCTTGCGCTGTCGTCGCGTCGCAGCGCCGTCGCGTCTCAGCGTCGTCGCGTTGTCGTCCTACCCGGCCGGCGCGGGGGTCGGACCCGCGCTCAGGCGCATCCAGTCCTGGTGGACGACGCAGCGCCCGGCGCCGGCGCGCTTGGCGGCGTACATCGCGATGTCCGAGGCGTTGAGCAGGCGGTCGGGGTCGGTGAGGCCGGGCCCGGAGACGGCCACGCCGGCGCTGGCGGTGATGGTCACCGTGGTGCCGTCGATCGTCGCCGGTTCGGCCAGGGCGGCCAGGACCCGCGCGGCGACCCGCTCGACGGCCTCGACCGACTCGATCCGGATGCAGAGCACGGCGAACTCGTCGCCGGCGAGGCGGGCGACCACGTCGCACGGTCCCGCCGCGGCCCGTAGCCGGCCGGCGACCGTGCGCAGTAGTGCGTCGCCGGCCAGATGCCCGTAGGTGTCGTTGACCGCCTTGAAGCTGTCCAGGTCGACGAACACGATGCCGGTGCGCCCCGCGCCCGCCCGACCCTCGCCGTCCCCCGCCCGGCGGTCGGCCGCCAGGCTGCTGCGCAGCCGCTCCAGCAGCGAGGCCCGGTTGGGCAGGCCGGTGAGCATGTCGTGCTGCGAGCGGTAGCGGATCTCCCGCTCGGCGGCGAACCGGGCCGCCGCCGCACCGAGCACGCCGGCCACCGCCGCCACGAAGCTGCGTTCGGAGTCGGTGAAGGCCCCGACCCCCGCCGGCAGCACGGTCCCGGGGGAGGTGTGTGGGGGCCCGGCGGCGCCCGGGGGTCGCTGGACGGCGACGACCGCCGACGGTTCGCCGCGCAGTCCTATCGGCTCGGCGAGGGCGAACCAGCCGTCCTGGTGTGGG
>NZ_JAMQQF010000415.1 GCF_023716945.1 Frankia sp. AiPs1
ACGTCGCCCTGCTGGCCGCCGAGTTCGCCCCGCCCGCGCGGGCCACGCCCCCGGCCGAGGACCAGCCCATCCGGGCCGTGCCCCCGGCCATGGACAAGTCCGCCCGGGTGGGCGCCGGCGCGTCGTGGCGGGCGCCGGCCCGCGCGCGGGAAGGCTCCCGGCCGGTCGCCGGTTCCTCCTCAACGAAGCCGATGACGCCCGGTGGCACGGTGGCGACGAGCCCGCCGGGGGCCGGCGCGAGTGCGGCGAAGCGATGGGAGGCGTTGCGATGACGACGCAGCAGGCGCGGGGGCGGGTCCGGCTGGAGCAGGGGCGCAAGCGGGTCCGGGCCTATCTTGGCGGCCGGCTGGTCGTGGACACCACCAGCCCGGCGCTGGTCTGGGAGAACCCGCACTATCCGGCCTACTACCTGCCCCGGGCCGACGTCGTCGCCGAACTGGTCCCCATCGCCCGCACGGAGCACTCCCCGAGCCGCGGCGAGGCCGTCTACTTCGACGTGGTCGTCGAGGGGCGCACCGCGCCGGCGGCGGCCTGGGCCTATCCGCAGTCCCCGCTGGAGGGGCTGCGGGAGCTGGTGCGCCTCGACTGGGAGGCGATGGATCGCTGGCTGGAGGAGGACGAGCCCGTCTACGTCCACCCGCGCAGCCCGTATACCCGCATCGACGCGCTGCCCAGCTCCCGGCACGTTCGCGTCGAGATCGACGGGGTGGTCGTCGCCGACTCCCACCGCCCGGTCATCCTCTTCGAGACCGGCCTGGTGCCGCGCTACTACCTGCCCCTGGTCGACGTCCGCCAGGAGTTGCTGCGTCCCTCGGACACCCGCACGCACTGCCCGTACAAGGGCAACGCCGAGTACTTCTCGGTGGAGGTCGACGGCCGGCGCCACGACGACGTCGTGTGGACCTACCGCACTCCGCTGCCGGAGAGCGCCCGGATCACCGGCCTGGTCTGCTTCTACGACGAGCGCGTGACGGTGTCCGTCGACGGCGAATCCACGCATCCCTGACCACGCTCGGCGCCGGGCGGCCGAATGCGGTGCGCGGTCTGCGGCCGCGGACCGTGCCCAACGTGCCGCAACCGGGGCTGCCCCGCGCGCCGGAACCCGTCGCGATCGGTCATGCGTTCGCCGGGGGGTCGCTCGGCACGCCACGTAGGCCGGTGAGCAGCAGGTTCGTCAGGGTATCCAGCACCTCGGCATCGGAGTAGGCCGGGGTCGGCGAGCGCAGCAGGGCGAGCGCCAGCGTGGACAGCAGGCCACCCATCGCCGCGGCGATCAGGGTGGGATCACCGGGCAGCTCGTGCCCGCGGTCGCGCAGGTACTCGAGATGGTCGCGCAGCACGTCCGTCTCGGTGACGAGGCTGCGCCAGGCGTGGTCCGGGGCGTGCTCGCCGGTCAACGACGCCTCGTGCACCGCGATGACGACCGGCAGGTTCTCCCGCATGACCCGCCAGGCCACGGCGAGATGGTCGTGGAGCTGGCCCCGGTCGGTCAGGTCGTGGTCGCGGGGGTGTTCCGGGCGCCGCATCTCGGCGGAAGCCGCCCCGCGCAGGTCCGCCAGCAGCGCTGTCAGTAGCGCCTCCTTGCTGGCGAAATGGTCGTAGAACGACCCGGTGGCGCGCCCGGCCGCTGCCGTGATGTCGCTGATCTTCGTGTTGAGGTAGCCGCGCTCCACAAACAGCCGCCCCGCCGCCTCCTTGAGCGCGAGTTCGGTCTCGGCCGCCCTTGCCCTGCGCGCGCCCACCGCGGCCTCCTCGTTTGACGTTCCGGTCCGCTCCTGATCATACTGAGCGCCAGTTCACCGAATCAATATTCGGTGAAATCAGATTCGGTGAAGGGGGCGGTATGCGGGTCGTGGTGGTCGGCGGGGGCGTGGCCGGGGCGGCGAGCGCGATCGCACTGCGGCGGATCGGCGCCGAGGTGACGGTGCACGAGGCTCACGAGGAGCCGGCCGGGCCGGTCGGGTCGTTCGTGAGCCTGGCGGCGAACGGGCTACGCGCCGTGGCCGTGCTCGGTTGCCTGCCGCGGGTGCGCGAGGCCGGGTTCGCGGTGCCATGGCAGCGGATGTGGTCCTCGGCCGGCAGGCCGCTCGGCGAGGTCGCGCGGGGCCGGGCCCGAGCGGACGACATGGTCAGCGTCACGCTCATGCGGGCCGACCTGGTCGCCGCGCTGCGCGCCGAAGCGGTGCGCCTCGGCGCCCGGATCGTCACCGGCAGCAGGCTCGATGCCGCCCACGTGCGGGCCTGTCTCGACGGCGGCGTCGACCTGGTCGTCGGCGCGGACGGAATCTGGTCCGGGGTGCGGGAGGTGCTCGACCCGCTGGCCCCGCGGCCGGTCTACGGCGCGATGTTCAGCGTCAGCGGCGTCTCCCGCGCGGACGGCCTGCGTGTCGACGCCGGCACCTTCAACATGATCTTCGCTCGCCGTGGCGCCTTCCTTCACCTGGGCGCACCGGACGGGTCGGTCTGGTGGTCGGCGCAGGTCAGTGGCCCGCGCCCGGCGGACGTGCACGCCGTCGGACTCGACGACCTGCTCGACATCTACCGCACCGAGCCGCGGGCGGTGGAGATCCTGCGCGCCACCCGGCGGACCCACGGCGCCACGCTGCACCACGTGCTCGCCCGGGTACCACGCCACCACGGCGACCGGCTCGTGCTCGTCGGCGACGCCGCCCACCCGGTCGGCGCCGGACAGGGGGCGTCGATGGCCCTCGAGGACGCCATCGCCCTGGCCCAGCACCTGCACGCCGAGGGCGTGCAGGCCGAGGGCGCCGTTGGACGGGCGCTCGACGGCTACGAGCGTCAGCGGCGGGCCAGGGTGGACAAGATGGCGAAGGAGGCAACCCGCAACCGGGAGGTCAAGACCGCCCGCCCGATCGCCCGACGGATGCGCAACGTGATCATGCCCATCGTCTTCCCTCGCGTCTACGAGGGCGCGACGTCGTGGCTCCACGGCCACGACCCCGGCGCGCTTCCCGCCTAGACCCCCCCCCGTCCCGCGCGAGGCCCGCCGGCTCGGCGGCCGGTCGGGCCGGACTCAGTCGGTCGGGCCGGACTCAGTCGGTCGGGCCGGACTCAGTCGGTCGGGCCGGACTCAGTCGGTCGGGCCGGACTCAGTCGGTCGGGCCGGGCTCAGTCGGTCGGGCCGGGCTCAGTCGGTCGGGCCGGGCTCAGTCGGTCGGGCCGGGCTCAGTCGGTCAGGACGGACATCGCCTGGCCGAGCAGGGCAGTGAGGTCGGCCGTCCCGTCGGAGTCCCGCCACACCGTGTGCGCCGCGTCGTAGCAGCCGAGGGCGGCCGAGGCCAGCGCCCGCGGGCGTGGGTCGGAGCTGTCCGTCGGGGGGATGCCGAGCCGCCGGGCGAGCTCGGGGGCGAGCAGCCGCTGCCAGCTGTTCTGCCGCTGCATCTGGCGGCCCTGCAACGACGGCGTGTCGACCATCATCCGGGACAGCCGCAGGGTGCGCTCGGGATTCTCGGTGTTGCTCTCGATGATGGCGTTGAGCGCCTGGCGCAGGGCCTGCCACGGTGTCTCGTCCGCGGGGCGGCCGGCGAGCGCGTCGCGCAGGACCAGGCCGCGTTCCTCCACCCCAAGCAGGACGACGTCCTCCTTGGTGGCGAAGTAGCGGAAGAAGCTGCTGCGCGACAGGCCGGCCTCGGCGGCGATCTGGTTGATCGTCGTGGCTTCGAAGCCCTGCCGGTCGAACAGGTCGAAGGCGACGGCCGTGATCTCCGCCTGCAACGCCCGCCTCGTCCTGCTGCGCAGATCGGTGCCCCGTGCGGGGGTTGCGGCGTCGGCGGGGACTGCCGCGGGGTTCTTTCCCACGGCATGAGGATACCAGATCTGGTATCTCGGCTCAAAGGTTGGACTGAGTCTCAGTTTTGGGCTAACGTCTTGCTGCGACCACCGGTCGAACTCCCCAACAAACCGAGCCGCCGGCGTTGTGCCGGGCACAGCGGCCGGCCTGCTGGTCCTGCACCCCCCCATCGGTCCTCACGCGCGGGAAAGTGACTATGACTGCGGAGACACCGGCGTCCAGCGGGGCGCCCTCGACCGGGCTCGGCCCGTGGATGCGCTTCCGGCGGCAGTACTCCCGGCTCTCCCCGCCGGTCCAGATGATCGGCCTGCAGCTCTGGCTGCCGCTGGTCTTCGTCGTCGCCTTCTGCCTGTGCTACATCAACGCCTTCCACCAGCCGTCGCCGCAGGACATCAAGGTCGCGGTGGTCGGGACGGGCCCGGCGACGGCGACCCTCGCCGAGCGGCTGGAGGGCACCAGCAACGGCATGCTGTCGGTGTCGGTGGCAGGCTCCGTCGACGCCGCCCGCGGCGATGTGCGCGACGGCGACCTGGCGGCGGCCTTCACCCCCGGCGCGGCGAACCAGCCGGCCCGGCTGCTCGTCGCCAGCGGCGCCCAGTTCCAGCTCGCCGAGGTCGTCCAGCAGACGTTCGCCCCGGTGGCGGCGGCCGAGGGCACCACGCTGGCCATCGACGACCTCGCCCCGCTGCCCAAGCACGACTCCTACGGCACCTCGGGCTTCTACATCGCGCTGGTCTGGACCATCGCCGGCTACATGGTCGGCATGTTCATCGGGATGATGGGCCAGACCCTCAAGCACCGCGTCCGCCTCGGCCTGATCGTCGGATCCGGCTTCGTGTTCTCGCTGCTCGGCACGCTGTTCGCCGGTCCGGTCGTGGGCGCCGTGCACGGCCACTTCCTGTCCCTGTGGCTGCTCGGCTGGCTGACGACGATCTCGGTCGGCCTGGTGGTCAACGGCCTGTCCTACTTCATCGGCCGGTTCGTCACCGGGGCGGCGCTCATCCTGTTCGTGTTCCTCAACATCCCGTCGTCGGGTGGGGCGTTCCCGGCGGCGTTCGTGCCCGAGCCGTTCAAGTGGCTGCACCCGTACGTGTTCGGCACCGGTGTGCTCGACGTGCTGCGCGGCGTCGTCTACGACGCAGGGCCGGGGATCGGCCGCGGCGCGACGGTCATCGGCGTCTACGCGGCGGTCGGCATTGTGCTCACCGCGGTCGGCCGGCCGTTCTTCAACCGCCGCAACCGGCTGCGCGCCGAACGCGGCAAGCCGGTGTCGATGATGCTGGCCGCGCAGGGCGCGGCGATGGCGGCCCGCCAGGCCGAGCAGGCCGAGGCCGCCGCCGGCACCCGCCCGCACCACGTCACCACGAGCGATGCCCCTGCCAACGGCGCCACCACGAGCGGCGCCACCACAGGCGGAGTCACCACGAACCCGGGACCGCGGCGGGACGGCGAGTTCCGTGACAACGAGTTCGCCGACGAGGAGGTCGAGTCCGACGCGGCCGCCGTCTCCGGTGCGGCGGCGGGCAGCGGCAGCGGCAGCGCCTGACGCCCCACCCCACGGCCGACCCCGCCGCGCCCCGTCCCTTCCCCGTTCCGCCCGCGGGGGAGAGACGGGGCGGCTGCGTTCCGGCGGGGCGATCTCGGC
>NZ_JAMQQF010000416.1 GCF_023716945.1 Frankia sp. AiPs1
CCGGCGAGCACCGCGGCGGCCCGCAGCCGGTCCAGCTCCCGCTCGGCGTCGCGCAGCCGGCCCACGATGTCGGCGACGCGGTCGGCCAGCTCGTCGGGGCGGGCCTTGAGCGCCGTGGACAACTGGGAGACGAGCAGGTGCTCGCGGGCCAGGTAGCGGAACGCGTCGATGCCGACCAGCCCCTCCACCCGGCGGGTTCCGGCGGAAATCGACGACTCCGAGAGCAGCTTGACCGCGCCGAGCTGGGCGGAGCTGGCGACGTGGGTGCCGCCGCACAGCTCGCGGGCGTAGTCGCCGACGTCGACGACGCGCACGGCGTCGCCGTACTTCTCCCCGAACAGCGCCATCGCGCCGAGCCGGCGGGCCTCCTCCTGGGTCGTGACGAATGCCCGGACCGGCAGGTCGCGCAGCGCCACCTCGTTGATCTCGTCCTCGACGTCGGTGAGGACCGACGGCCCGACCGCGCCGAGGGCGTGGAAGTCGAAGCGCAGCCGGCCCGGGGAGTTCAACGAGCCGGCCTGGGTCGCCGCCTCCCCCAACGCCCGACGGAACGCGGCGTGCACGAGGTGGGTGGCGGTGTGCGAGCGGGACACCGCGCGGCGGCGGTTCTCGTCGACCTCGGCCTGCACCCGGTCGCCGAGGCGCAGCTCGCCGGAGCGCACCCGGACCCGATGCAGGACCAGCTCCGGCACCGGCCGCTGGACGTCGAGGACCTCGACCTCGCCGCCATCGAAGCGCAGCAGGCCGAAGTCCGGCTCCTGGCCGCCGCTCTCGGCGTAGAAGGGGGTGGCGTCGAGGACGACCCCGACCTCGTCACCCTCGCCGACCACCGTCAGGCCGGCGCCGTCGGCGATGCCGACGAGACCGACGACGCCGGACTCGCGCGACAGCTCCTCGTAGCCGGTGAAGGTCGTCGCGCCGGAGCGGGCCAGGATCGGCCGGAACGCCGACAGGTCGACGTTGCCGATGCGCCGCGCGGCCCGGTCGGCCTTCGCGGTCTGGCGCTGGCGCTCCATCAGCCGGCGGAACCCGGCCTCGTCGACGGACAGCCCCGCCTCGGCGGCCATCTCCAGCGTCAGGTCGATCGGGAAGCCGTAGGTGTCGTGGAGCTTGAACGCCTCGTCGCCGCCGAGGGTCGTCGCACCCGTGGCGCGGACCTGCCGCGCCGCCGCGTCGAAGATCGTCGTGCCGGTGCGCAGCGTCTCGGCGAACGACGCCTCCTCCGCGACGGCAACGCTGGTGATCGCCTCGGCGTTGTCGACGAGTTCCGGGTAGATCGAGCCCATCGCGGTGCCGACGGTGCCGAACAGCTCGGCCATGACCGGCTCGCGCGCGCCGAGCAGCCGGGCATCGCGCACCGCCCGGCGCAGCAGGCGGCGCAGCACGTAGCCGCGGCCCTCGTTGGCGGGCACGACGCCGTCGGCGATGAGCATCGCCGCGGTGCGGGTGTGGTCGGCGACGACGCGCAGCCGCACGTCGTCGGCCGGGTCGGCGCCGTAGCGGCGGCCGGTGAGCTGACCCGCGGCGTCGAGCACCGGGCGGGAGATGTCGATCTCGTAGAGGTTGTCGACGCCCTGCAGGATCGTCGCCATCCGCTCCAGGCCCATGCCCGTGTCGATGTTGCGGGCCGGCAGCTCGCGCAGGATCGGGTAGTCGTACCCGGCGCCCTCACCCCGCTCGTACTGCATGAACACGAGGTTCCAGACCTCGAGGTAGCGCTCCTCGTCGGCGATCGGGCCGCCCTCGCGGCCGTACGCCGCGCCCCGGTCGAAGTAGATCTCGCTGCACGGCCCGCACGGACCGGGCACGCCCATCGACCAGAAGTTGTCCTCCTTGCCGCGGCGCTGGATGCGCTCGGCGGGCAGCAGGTCCTTCCAGATCCGCTCGGCCTCGTCGTCGTCGAGGTAGACCGTGGCCCACAGGTCGTCCGGCTTGAAGCCGAACCCGTCGACGAGCAGCTCGAAGGCGAACGGGATCGCCTCGGCCTTGAAGTAGTCGCCGAACGAGAAGTTGCCGCACATCTGGAAGAACGACGCGTGCCGGGCGGTGCGGCCGACGTTCTCGATGTCGACGGTGCGCACGCACTTCTGCACGCTGGTGGCCCGCGGCCACGGCGTCGCCAGATCCCCGAGGAAGTAGGGCTTGAACGGCACCATTCCGGCATTGACCAGCAGCAGCGTCGGGTCCTGAGCAACCAGCGAGGCGCTCGGGACGATCGCGTGCCCGCGCCGGGCGAAATGGTTGAGAAAGCGGCTGCGGATCTCGGCCGTGTCCATCGAGTTCACATCGTCCAGACTGGTGGGAGGAGGGGCGTCATCCGGGGGTGGGCGGCGATGCTGCCGCCGCCCGTGCGGCCGCCGCGGCGTCAGGGCCGGCGGGCACCCGGGACCAGCCGCATGGTGCGCTCGGCATCGTCGAGGCCGTCCGGGTAGCCGGCCGGCCCGGCGCCACCAGCACCGGCGTCGGCGGGCCGCTCGGCCGGGACGGAGGGATCATCGTCCGAGTCGCGGTCGAGGCCGAGAGCAACACGGATCTCCTCCTCCCGTTGCGCCGCCGCCTCACGCACGTCCGCGAGGAACTCCTGCACCGACTGTACGAGAGATCCGGCCAGGCTCGTCGGAGTGAGGGCCGCGGCGGCCTTCGCCGCCTGGCGCACCACCACGACGCCGGCCGCGGCGCCGAACGCCAGATAGAAGATCCTGGACATCTAGCGGCTCCCCCGGCGTCCGTCGGTCGCCCCGGCGACCGGGCTCAGGCCGACGTCCTCGGCGCCCGTGCGCCGGGCCGCCTTGTCCGCCTTCAGTTGCGACTTCACCCGCGACTCGACCTCGGACCGGGTGCGCTTGGCCGCGGCCTGGCGCACGCCGTAGCTGAACGCGGCCACCCGAACCATCGGGCCACCGAGTGTCGCCGCGAACAGCGACGTCAGCGACGAGACGTTCGTCGTGATCGACTGCACGTTGGCCGTGATCGCGTCGACCCGGTCCAGCTCCTTGTTCACGTGGGCGAGTGCCACGTTGACCTCGTCGACCGTCGCACCGGCCTGCCGAACCCGGGCGGTTCCCTCGTCGATGGCAGCACCGGTCTGACGCACCCGCGCCGCCGCCTCGTCGAAGATCTTGCCGAGTTTGAGCAGGACGAAACAGCCGAAGAGGGCGAGCACCGCGAACGCGCCCGACGCGATCAGGCCCGCGACCGCTCCACCGGACATATGTGCTCCTGCCTCCATCGTCGATTGGGCCGGTCCCATCCCACCCGATCCGGCACGCCGTGCCACGCCGCGGTCCGCCACCAGGGCCCTCGGTCGCGAGGGCTCGTGGACTGCGTGGGCCGCGGCCGTCGGTGGCCGCGAAACCCGCCGACCGCAACCGCGGTGACCGTGGACGCCGTGGACGCCACCCCGGTGGCGCCCACGTGTGACCTTACCGAGGCAGCCGCGGGGACCACGGGTAACCCCCACCGCCCGGCCTGGGGCGCGGACCCGTGGCCAGGCCGTCTCTCAGGCGGCACAACGGTGGTTGCGAACAGCGGCGCTCAGCCGGCCGGCCCCGGTGACGGTCCGGGTGGCGGTCCCGGTGGCGGTGGCGGTCCCGGTGGCGTGGCACCGGCGGGATCCGGTCCCGCCGCCGGGCAGCCGGTCGTCCCCGACGGTCCCGGCGGCTCGGATGGCCGCGGTAGAGGTGGCGCACCCGGCACCCCCGGTGTCCCCGCGATGCCCGGGGCCGTGGGCGGGCCCGGGCACCCGGCGGGTGCGGTGAGTGTTCCGGTGCTGACCGGGCCGGTGCCGCCGGGGTCGGCTGCCGGTGGGCTGGTTCAGCCGACGGTCACCTACACGGTGAGCCGATCCGGCTGGCGGCGGCGGACCATGCGAGTCCAGGTGCGTACCTCCGGCCCGGTCGGCGAGCTGATCCTGTTCGCGCGGCCGGGTGCCGCTCCGCCGCGGGTGGCCGCGGAGGCCCACGAGCTGTCCCGGCTGGCCGCCGTCGATCAGGCCGTTACCCGCACCATCGACGTCACGCTGGACGGGGCGCAGCTTCCGTGGGGCGTTCGGTTGTTGCCGGCGCTGGTGCATCCGACCGGCTGGTCCGTCACGCATCCCGCCGACGAGGATCTGGTCGTCCGCTGAACGACCGTTCCGCCCCGGTCAGATCAAGTTTCTTCGTGCGGTGATTTGGGTGAGTGTTGTCTTCTGGCGGCGGCTGGGCGGAGATGTCACACCGGATCTGCAATAATGGCGCTACCACGGAAAGTATTCGTCCTGGTGCTGTTCCTTGCAGCCGGTGTGCCCCTTACGATTGGGTCCATCACGCGTAGTTCCAGTACCGGCCGGGTGGGTATTCGCCACTCGGTCGGAGTATCTGTCGAACCGTCCTGACCCCGAGGTCGGAGACGGTCGGCGTCACGGACGGGCCGCAGTGGCAGCCCGGTCGACGCGCCCGCCGCGGTGTCGTCGAGCTCTGATGGCGCGCTGGGTGGCCGCTTAGGCGGCGGCTCGGAGGGGACGCTCCATCAACGGTCGTGATCCGACCATGCTCCGTTGTCGGTGTGCAGTGCGCTCGGCGGGTGCGTCTCACGCCAACTCCGAAAGGCAGCGCGCGAGCATGGTCTCGACCTCTCGTCGCCGACCGTCCCCTCCGGTCGGCCGTTCGGTCTCCCCGCCCACTCGACCTCGTGGCGCGCCCGGCCGCCGCGGGCCTGGCCGCCGGGCCCGCCGGCCGGTCCGTACCGGTGCCCGGCTGGGCCTGGTGTCGGTCTTCGTCCTCGGCCTGCTGGGGGCGGTAACCCCGCTGGCCCAGGCCGCGGGGGAGACGCCCAGCCCCCAGCCGTCCCTCACGCCGCCGAGCGCGGTGTCGCCGAGCGCCAGTCCGACGGCCTCGGCCGAGCCCGCCGGCACCGCCCAGCCCGGGGTGCCGATCTCCACGTTGACCCCGCAGGCCAACAGCCGTATCACGCTGGTCCTGTTCGACGAGGACATCGTGCTCGTCGGCGGGCGTGACTTCGCCGTCGGCGACGACGTCACCGTCGCCGCCGAGACCACCAGCCTGGGCGGCAGCGCGCTGACCAAGGCGGACGCGGACGGCCGCTTCATCCTGGGATTCCGGGTCCCGCCGGACTTCAAGGGCACGGTCAAGGTCAAGGCGACCCAGGGCGGCGCCACCGCCGCCGACGCCCTCGACGTGACCGGCCCCGAGGCGGCGGCGAAGGAGTTCAAGCAGGCGCCGGCCCTGCCCGACGTCCCCGTGCAGCACTCCGACACCACCACGCCGGGCACGACCACCCCGGGCACCACCACGCCGGGCACGACCGCCACGCCGGACACCACGGGCACCGCCGCCTCGGCCAGTCCCGGCACCCCGCAGCCGACCCTGTCGCCGAGTGGGGCCGCCGTGGGATCGCCGACGCCGAGCGCCGCGCCGCAGCCGTCGCCCACCGCCGGGGTCGCCG
>NZ_JAMQQF010000417.1 GCF_023716945.1 Frankia sp. AiPs1
GGCCGGGTGTCCCAGGCGGCCCGGGCGTTCCGGGCGGGCCGAGCGGGCCGGGCGTTCCAGTCGGATCGGGCGGGCCGAGGGGATCGGGCGTTCCGAGCGGATCTGGTGGGCCGGGGACCACGGCCGATCCGGCTCGGCGCGGTCGGCGACCCGACGGCGCGTACCCGGGGCCGCACCTGGGCACGGGAGGCGACGCGCTCGGTGGCGTCCCGCGGACCGGCGCAGCGGACAGGTGGTCCCGTGAGCCGCAGCGGCGGCGGTCCGGCGGGGGCCCGGCCGCAGGCGACCGCCTCAGCGATCGGGAACTCGCGGTTCTCAGCTACCTGCCGACGATGCTGACGACCGCCGAGATCGCTGCCGAGCTCTACGTCTCCGTGAACACGGTGAAGACCCACCTGAAGAGCGTCTACCGCAAACTCGACGTGCCGCGGCGCCGGGACGCGGTACACCGCGCCCGCGAACTTCACCTGCTCTGAGAGACGGTCCGAGACGCCGAGACGGTCCGAGACGCTGAGAAGGTCCGAGGGTGTTGAGGCTGCCCGCAGTGTTGAGCCGCGGCGACGGTCCGAGGTACTGAAACCTGAGGTGCTGAAACGGCGTGAGCCGCTGAGACGGTGGGGGAGGCATCCGGATTCCCGGACGGCGGGCGGCCAGAATCCGACGCGGTGGCAGGCCAGGAGGTCCGGTCGCCTCAGATCCCGGCTTCGTCACGGGGCTCGGCCGGTCCGGCCTCGGCCCGGCCGCCGAAGACGTGTTGTTCCAGCGTGAGGTACGGGCGCTGGGCAAGGTCCGGATACGGTTCCCCGAACTCGAGCGCGTCCGCATCCGCATCCGCATCCGCGACAGGGAAGGGGACGGCGCCGAGTGCGTCCGGAACGGTCAGGGAATCGGCGGATGCGGGTCGCGCGGTCTCTCCCCGGCGGCCGTCGGCCAGCGGGATTGTTCGACTCGGCGGCCGGCCACCCGCCTGGCTCCGGCCGTCGGCGTCGGCGGGCCAGCCGCGCAGATCGGCGCTGCGTTCGCGCGCCGAGGCCCGCGTCGGCAGCGGGACGACGGCTCGAAGCACGCAGATGACCGAGGTGACGATCCCCGCGACCATCAGAATCAGCCCCAGAACCGGGAGATCTACCCCGACCACTCGCCACGTCAGGGCGTATCGCAGCGTGGCACCCACCACAACCAGGAAGACCGACAGACCCAGGGTCATCAGTTGTTCACCTCGTTCGTCCCGTGGGCGGGGCGGCGGCGGACCGCAATGGTTGCCGCCCGCGCGGCATCGGCGGGAGGGCATCGGTGGCGCGAGACCGTACCGGGTCTGCGCGAATCCGGCGGGATGCGTTGTGAGCGATGGACCTCGCGGGGGACCGGCGGAGGTGCACCTACCGAAACGGTGGGCCGCCGATATTAATACCCTCGGTGACGATGGCCCATGCTGGTGAGGCACCTAGTGGGTGGGTGGTCACCCATTGTGGAGGGTGGCGGGCGGCGGGAACGTTTCGCGTCCGTCGTGCCGCTTGCTCGCAGACAGGCTGGATCCCGGCCTGGACGGGGCGAGCGGGGGGCCGCAGGGCCGGCATACCGCTGACGAGGTGGCCCGTTTGGGGGATGGTTTCGGGAGGGAAAAATCACCCGAAATGGTCGCTTCACGCGCGAGGGTGGCGGTCCCGGAAATATATGGCCGGGTTGGGGGCACGATTCTCCCACCGAAGCGGTGGGTTTGGCCCGACCGCGAATGAGGGGCGCGGGCAACTGGTGGCGTAGCGAGGGAGGTGGGCCCTACGCTTGCCGAACATGTCCATCTTCACCGGAAATTCACCCGGTGGCATCGCCACAGCCGGACTACCGCCCGGTTTGATTCTGAGTCTGACCCCCGGAGGCACGCGTGACCGACCGAGTTCCCCGCTCGACCGATGCTATCGGCGAGGACGCGCCCCATCGGCCGCGAATCGGCGTGACCGTGGACACATCCACCGAGATAGGCATGGCGGGTCACATCGCCAGGCGAGCCTCGGCGAGCTCACCCGCTCCGCCGACCACTCCACATCGCGCGGCGCCGGCACCGGCGCGGCACCCCGCGCCGACCACGAGCACGGGCAGTGCCACTGCTCGGCAATTGTCTCATCCCCGCTCCGGGCCCCCGCTGACCGGGTCCCCCATGGGCCGCGGTGAGGTCCCGGGCGCGCCCGCCGCCCGGACCGCGCCGGGCGCGCCGATGCGCCCGGGCATAGCCGCTGCCCGCACCGGCGCCCCGATGCCCCGTGACCTCGCGCTCGGAGCGGCCGAGCTGCGCGGCATCCTGCGCGTCGTGGAGGACTGTGAGCGGGCCTCCTCGCTCGCCTCCTTCCGTGAACTGGCGCTCGACGGCATGGCCCGCCACCTGGGCTATCGCCATTCGGCCTTCTTCCTGGGTTCCTCGATCGAGACGGCGTTCCAGGACGCCCGGCCCACCGGCCGGGGGCTCGCCCTGCGCCTGGCCGGCCCGTACATGGAGCGCTACCGGGAGCTGGAGGCGCTGAGCAACCCGGAAAGCCTGCGCTCGGTCCGCGAGCGTGGCCTCGCCACCCTCGATGACCTGGGTGTTCCGGAGCGTCCCGAGGTGCGGATGCGCCTCGAGCGCTTCCTGCGCGCGCACGGCATCCACGCCAAGCTGCTCGTGCGCCTGTTCGGCCCGTCGAACGTGGGCGCACTCATCTCCCTGCTGGACTCGCGGCCGGGCGCGTTCGGCCCGCGGGACCGGGCGGTCGGCGCCGTCCTCGGCCGTCATCTCGGCAACCTGCTGCGCTTCTACATCCGGACCGATCCCGGTCCGTCGGTCGCGGGACGGCTGTCTGCCCGCGAGCGGGACGTGGTGCGACTCGTCGCCGAGGGCCGGTCCAACCGGCAGGTCGCCGAGGCGCTGTGCATCAGCATCGACACGGTCAAGCACCACCTCACCCACGCTCTCGTGGCGACGGGATGTTCGAACCGCACCCAGCTCGCCATTGCCTGGCAACGCGAGACCAGCGCGTTCGCGCCGCCCAGCCCGCCCCGGCCCTGACTCGCCGGTTGCGAAACTGACCCGACCGTCGGAGAACTCCGGCCGCGTCCAGACGCGGCGGGTCACGGTTCGAGGTCTCGCGTCCGCGGCCCGCTGCCGCCCCGGCACTCTGCCCCTGCCCCTTGCCGCCGCTCCCACCCCGGACCCCGGATGTCGGTCCACTCGGCCGCGGCGGCGGTCCTCCTGCCGGCCGGTCGTCTACCGGCCGGCGACACGCCGGGCCTGCCCGGCAGTCTGACAGCCTGACCAGGCCGGACATGCCCGGCGAGGAGACCGGCCCGTGCCGCGACGGCGCGGGCGCCAGGTGCCCATCGACCCATGGGGCCCGCCGGCCGGTCGGCCCGCCAGCAGGGTGGAAGACCGGCGCACCGACGCGACGCGCCACGGGCGCGCCTCGACAACTGACTTCCGACGAACCGCGGGTGGCGCGGGCCGAGACCGGCCCCGCCACCCGCGGTCGTGTCATGTCCGGGGGGCCTGCTCGGCCCGAGCCGCCCCGATGTCCTCTCCTCGTGCGTCGTCGTCGTGCGTGGTCGTCGTCGTGGTCCCACCGTCACGGCTGATCCCTGACGGTGAAGATGGCCCAGAAGTGCTTCGGTCAATCACCTGCGCTGGTTCGCGGCTCCGCCGCGCCCGCGTGAGCGCCTTGGAGGCCGTCCGGCCTGCCCCGATGAGGTCTGCCGCCGGTGGAATGCGAGGACGGGGGCCGTGCCGGCGGCCCGCGCCAGGCTGCGTCTCGTCCTGATTAACGTAGATCATCTCTTTTGTGGCTTCTGCGTAAGATGCGCGACATGCCCCATCTGTGGGATGCTGGCCTTCGCCGGTCGTAGCGGGTTGGTCCGGTTGGGTGGCGCGGTGATAAACGTCGACACCCCTCCGCTCGGCCCCGCTTGCGGCTGATGGCACACTGTGACTAGGTTGACCCGTGTCCTTGCTAGCCGGGTGGGGCCCGAAGGGGCCACCCGACCGCCGGCGACTGACCCGGCCGGCGGTTATCACGATCGATTTCCGGATGCTCTACACCCGTGGTTCGATACCGTCTGCGGCGGCACTCTCTCCTCCGTTTTCTGCTGGCCTTGCGCGGGCCGATCCGGGGCCGAGGAATGTGTGCTCGACTGTTCATCACCCCTTTAGCCGACCGAAGTCGAATGGAAACCGCCGGGTTCGGTGGTCCGGGATAGCGCCCTGGGTGCTACCAATTCGTGACCTCCGCCGATCGTCGCCGGGATTGATGAGGTCGCCCGGTGCACATCCGCGCGGGCTCTGCGTAATCCCGATCCGCGACATCACTGGCGATGTCCGGCCGCAGGGGAACCGCTGGACCGAAGCGGCTCCGACCAGGTCACGGCGATCAAGGCCGCTGTCGAAGGCGGGTGTGATCGCGACTTTGGCCTGCCGCCGTGCAGTGCTCCGGACCGAGCCGACTAGTATTCCGCGCACGTTGACAGTGTCGGGTCGGCTAAGCAAGTCGGTCGTCCCGACCACCGAGCGCACCAGTTCCGCAAGAGTTGTTGGGGGTCCGTTCGCTTTCCGCGTAGTCAGTGCAGATGCAGCTTCCCCGGGACGTCTGTCGCCCAGCGGCACCGGCCAGGAGGTCACCGATGATGTGGACGATCTCGTCGTCCGGAACGTGTCCATCACGTTGGTTTGATCGGTGCGCCTCTTGTCCTGGATATGGCCTTGTGGTGACCCGGGGGCGGACCACGCGTTGGGGGCGCGGGACCGGTCGGACGATCGGACGGCCTCGGCGGGCTCAGTGACCCGGACTAGTTCGTCCCCCTCATCACCCTGCCCCGGCCGCGACCTGCCAGGAGGACCTGCCGATGACCACCGCACCCCGCGTGTCACCCGAGGCCTCTCCGGCCGGCTCCGACGCGCCTGACCCGCTCGACGCACGCGAGCTGGTCGTTGTGATCACACCATTCGCCCAGCCCGCCGCCGCCCTCGTCGCCGCCGTTACCCGGGCCGGCGGTCTCGGCGTGCTCGACCTGGGGCGCTCGGCGCGAGCGGCGCGCGACGCGCTGCGGGACGCAGCGCGCTGGACGCCGGGACGCTTCGGGGTCCGGGTCGCCGCCGGCTGTCCGGTCGGTCCGGACGAGCTGCCCGACGCGGTGGATCTCGTGGTGCTCGCCCCCCGGCCGGGCGGCGCCACGGCCGGCGATCTTGGAGCGCCGGTCGGCCCCGGGACCGACCGGCGCTGGGAGCCGGGGGAGCTGATCCGGCGGGGCCGGCGGGTCTGGGCGGAGGTGACCTCGGTCGCGCAGGCCCGTGGCGCGGTCGCGGCCGGCGCGGTCGGGCTCGTCGCGCGGGGCAACGAGTCCGGCGGCGTCGTCGGCGACCTGACCACGTTCACCCTGCTGCAGCACCTGCTCGCCGCCGAGC
>NZ_JAMQQF010000418.1 GCF_023716945.1 Frankia sp. AiPs1
GCCCGTGGCCGCCGCGCAGGCGCTCGCGCGGCCCGCGACGGCGTCCGTCCACCGAGCGGGCCATTCGGGCGGTCTCGCCGGCGACATCGGCCCGATGACCTGGATCGCAGTCTCGCTCACGGCGGGCGCCTGCCTGGTGACCGCCCTCACCCGACGCGCGGCGCGCGGGCATCGCCGGCACCGCGGGCCCGGGCCGCCGGTGGCGGTGGGCACCTCGTCGGTTGTTCCACCGGCCCGCGCCGCGAAACGGCTAGGCGCGCGGCCGCGCCAAGCCGTGCCTAGGCGCCAAGCCGTGCCTGCTCAGCCCGACCCGCCGGAGGTCTCCGACGGGTGGCGTCGGCGCAGCGATGCGCGCAACCTGGCGGCCAACGTCGCGTCCGAGCCGGTGGCAGCGGACCCAACGGAAACGGAGGAGTACGGCGTCGTGGAACTCGACTCCGACCGCTTCGACACCAGGCGGACAGACAGGTCGTCCGGTGGCGCGGCGCCCCGGGCGGACGGGGAGTCGGCCCCGTGGGGCTCGGCGGCGGGCCGCGAGGCGTCCCGGTCCGGTGACCCGTACGGCGGGTGAACCGCGGGGGGTCCGGCCGTCCCCGAGGGGTACACGTCCGAGTCGTAGGGCGCGGTCACCGTCCAGGCGGCGACGAACAGCGTCCAGCGCATCACGATGTTGATCCAGATGAGCAGCCCGACGATGACCGCGAACGTGCCGTAGACCGGATTGCCGGTGGTCTTGCCGACCAGCCAGGTCCCCACGACCTTGAGGATCTCCAGCCCGACCGCACCGAGGACGGCACCGCGCGCCGAGCGGGTCCGGTCAGTCTGTCCGGGCAACCGCCAGAACAGGTAGAGGAACACCGCAGTATCGATCGCGAGGGCGACGAGCAGGGCGAAAATGCCGGTGACCCACGCGGCGGCCGTGCTGCCGGACAGCCCGATCCAGTCCAGGAACGTCCCGGTAGCCGAGGTCGACAGGCTGGTGACCACGAGGGAGGCCAGGAGCGTCAGTCCCAGGCCGGCGAGGACGGTGATGTCACGCAACCGCCGCATGATGATGTTGCCGACGTCGATGTCCTGGTGCCAGACCAGTCGCAGGGCGTCTCGCAGCGCGTCGATCCAGGCGAGGCCGGCGAGCAGCAACCCGAGCACACCGATGATGCCGACGCCGACCTTGGCGTTGCCGATCGACGTGACGTCGAGCCTGTCCGACAACCCCGGCAGGTAGTCGTTGATCTGCTTGGTCAGGCTGTCCTGCGCGTCGGGGTAGGCGTCGACCACGAATCCCGTGACCGCGAAGGCGAGCGCGACGATCGGGAAGAACGACAGGAAGGCGAAGTACGTCGCCGACGCCGCCAGCCGGTCCCCGCCGTCGGTCGTGTACCGGGAGTACGCCCGGATAATGTGGTCGATAAAGGGACGTTTCGCCCTTACCGCGCTGGCGGTGTCGGAAACCGTGCCGACGCCGGCCCGAACCGCCTCACGAGGTCTTGTCACACCCGTCGATGTCCCCCCGACGACGCCTGGTCATTCCCGTGAACCGGGACCGGCGCGGCGCGCTGCGTCGTCCTTCGGTTCCCACTCGTCCCCCTGCTGACCGAACGGGTAGAAGCGTAGCTGCCGCCAGCGGAGGTCGGCTCCTCGTTCGTAGAGGCCGAACCCGCGCACCTCGAACTGTGCCTGGTAGTCGGCCAGTTCCTCGTAGGCGCGGTCGAGGCCGTCCTCGGCGATGTCGTGCGCCACCGTGACATGCGGGTGGTAGGCGAAGTTCAGCGGCCGGTCCAACGGGCCGGACCGCACCGCCGCCGCCAGCGTCGCGCAGCGGGCCGCACCAGCGACGAGAGCGACGAAGACTACGGGTGACAGTGGACGGAACGTCCCCGAGCCCCGCAGACGAATCGTGAACGGAGCGTTCGGCGGGGCGATATGCGCCAAATGACGCTCGATCGCCGGCAGGTCGGCCAGTCTGACCGTCGTCGGCCCGAGCAGGGTGACATGCGGAACGATGAGGGCGGCATTGGGATCCCCGAGCCGCTCCCGCCAGTCCTGGAGTTCGGTCCGGTAGGGCTCCGGAATGCCGATCGCGACGCCGATGTCGGCCAGGTCCACCGCGTCGACCGGACGGGCCGGATCCGCCGCGCGCACGGCGGCGCCTGGTTCCAGCGACCTTTCGCTCATGCGCGACCGGCACCGTGGCACGCGCGGCGCCCGCGACATCCAAGCCGCAGATCGTGACTCTCGGTACTCGCAGGCACGCCATCACCGGGTCGGTGACCGGCCGTCGGGGTCGGTGTCGCCGAGGAAAGCATGCCGACATCATGGCCCACGGACCCCGCTTGTCTCCCGCGGACCAGAAGACCGCGACCCGCTCACCCGCAGATCCGGCCAAATCCGCGACAACCCGCCATATGGATCGGACGGATCGCGGGAGGATCCCGGCAAGTACCACCGCTGGACGCCGGCCGTCCGGCGCGCCGCGGTCCGGTCACGGCGCGGGATTCACCACCTGGGGGCGGGCCTGCGCCACCACGTCATCCGACAGGGGTGGCCACACCTCGCGCGCCCAGTCCCCGAAGTCCCGATCACACAAAGTGACGCACGCGAGCCGGGCGACCGGATCCACCCACAGGAACGTGCCGGCCTGGCCGAAGTGACCAAAGGTCGTCGGGGCGTTCGCGCGGCCGGTCCAGTGCGGGTTCTTGCTCCCGCGGAGCTCGAATCCCAGCCCCCAGTCGTTCGGGTCCTGGCGGCCGAAGCCCGGCAGGACGCCGGCCAGCCCCGGGAAGGCGACCGAGGTCGCGGCGGCCGACGTCGCGGCCGACAGGAGGGTGGGGGCGAGCAGCTCGGCAGCGAAACTACGCAGATCGGCCAGGGTCGCCGTCACCCCGGCGGCCGCCGAACCGGTGAGGCTGGCCCGCCGCATCCCCAGCGGCTCGAACACGGCCTCGGCAAGATAGTCGGCGAAGGCGATCCCCGTCGCCCCGGTGACCACCTCGGCCAGCACGTCGAAGCCGGCGTTGGAGTAGATCCGGCGGGTGCCCGGCGCGGCGATGACCTTGTCGCCCTCGAACGCCAGCCCGGAGGCGTGGGCGAGCAGGTGCGCCACGGTGGACGACTCGGGTCCGGCCGGGTCGGCCAGCTCGATCGCGCCCTCCTCCACGGCGATGAGCACCGCGTAGGCGCTGAGCAACTTCGACACCGACGCAAGCCGAAACGGATGATCGTCCGGTCCCGTCCGGGCGAGCTCCCGGACCGTCCCGGCGGCGGGAGCATCGTCAAGGCCGAGGACCGTGACCGCCGCCGTCCTGACCGGCCACTGCGAAACCTGCACCAGTGCGTCCACGCCACGCACTGTACGAACTCCGCCGCCGGGCCGTGGTCCCCAACGGACCCGGACGGATCCGGACGGATCCGACCGGGCGACGCGCGGGCCCACGGCAGGCATCGGGGGCACCGGCGTACCGTCCCGTGGTCGGCTGCGAGACTGGCGGGCGTGCAGACCCCGTCCTCAGCGTCCACCCCGTCCGGCCCACGCCCCATCCCGGCGGGACCAGCGAAGGACATCGACACCATCACGACGGCGACCCCGATCGTGCGCGTCGACGAGTTGGCGGATCTGCCCGACCGCACGATCGACGTACTCATCGTCGGCGGCGGTCCGGCCGGCTGCGCGGCGGCGCTGGCGGCGCTGCGGGAACGCCCCGAGGCCAGCGTCGTCATCGCGGACGCCGCCGTGTTCCCGCGGGACAAGACCTGCGGCGACGGCATCGCCCCGCACGGCCTGGACGTGCTGCGCGACCTCGGCGTCACCGACGCCGTCGCCGGCTACCAGCCGGTCGACCGGATGCGGCTGCGCACGCCGGGTGGCGCCGAGGTGGCCACCCCGTCGGCGCGAGCCAGCTACGTGGTCCCGCGGGAAGTCTTCGACGCCCGCCTCGTGGCCGCGGCCTGTGCTCGCGGCGCCCACCTGGTGCAACGTCGAGTGCGGACCCTGGAGCTCACCGACCGGCCGCGGCTCGACGGGCGGGGGCGCGAACCGGTCGTTGTCGTCAACGGCGCGATGACGGCCCGGGTCGTGATCGGCGCGGACGGCGCGAACTCGGTCGTGCGGCGCGGGCTGAAGCTGGCCGCGAACCCGCCGGAAGCCATGGCGATCGCGGTGCGGGCGTATGCCGACCTCCCCGCCGACGAGCATCCGCTCGAGCAGTTCATCCACATGACCGACGACGGCTGGCCGGCCTACGCGTGGTCGTTCCCGATCGGCGACGGCCGGGCGAACATCGGCTACGGCATGCTGCGCTCCCGCCTGACCGGCGGCGACGACGGGACCAGCGCGAAGACGGTTCTGCACCGCACCCTGGCCCGGATGCTGCCGCAGACGCCGGCGGACCCGACCACGCTGCGGGCCCACCACCTGCCGCTGTCGACCCATCGGCCGCGCCAGCCCAACGGCCCGGTTCTCCTTGCCGGCGACGCCGCCTCGCTGATCAATCCGCTGACCGGAGAGGGCATCTACTACGCCCTGCTGTCCGGCTCCCTGGCCGGGCAGGCGGCGCTCGGGGGGGCGAACCCCGCCGGCGCCGGCCGACGCTACCGGCGCTCGCTCGACGCCGAGCTCGGTCGACACCTGCGGCACACCGCGCTGCTCGCCGGGCTCGTCGGCAGGCGTCGCACGATGATGGACGCCGCGGTGCGGGCCGCCCGCACCCGTACCGAGCTCTACGACTCCCTCGTCGAGATCGGGCTCGGCCGGGGCACGATCCCGGCCAGTTCTCTCACCCGGCTCGCCGTTCGGCGCACCATGTCCGGACGGCGCTGACCGCGGCCACCGCCGTCATGGCCCCAGGTAGGGCACCGTGGAGGTGAGCGTGATCACCGACGCCCCGAGCAGCACCAGGATCACGGTGTCGAACGCCCGCCCGCGCACGGCGAGCAGGCCGACCCGCCGCGTCGGCAAGGTAAGGCGGGCGAGTCCCGCCAGGGCCAGCACAACCCCGACCACCAGCATTCCGCGGCGCCACCGGTCCTGGTAGACGAGCGTCAACCCGATCACGACACCGACCAGCACCGACGCGAACACCATCTCGCGCCGCAGCCACCTGACGATCCCGGACCAGCCGGCTCCGGACGCGCCGGCCGCCGCGGGCGCGGCGGACCCGGCAGTCCGACCCGGTTCCCTGCGTGCATCCGGCCCCTGGGGTGTACTGGGTCCCACCAGAGCTCCGGGCCCCACCAGAGCTCCGGGCCCCACCAGAGGGCCGGGCCCCGCGAGAGCGCCGGGCCCGGCGAGCGCATCAGGCCCGACATCGGCATCAGGCCTCGAGGCCACGGGGGCCGCCAGCCGTCCGCGATCCGCGGCGGCGTCGGACGCCCAGGCAGGTGCGGGCAGCCCTGTCGGATCCGGCC
>NZ_JAMQQF010000419.1 GCF_023716945.1 Frankia sp. AiPs1
GGCGAGCTCGACGGCGACCGCCGCGGTGATGCCGCGGGCGCCGCCGGTGAGCAGCACAACCGAGGACGGGCTCAGCCCGGCCGGCAGGCTGCCGGACGCACCGGCACCGGCGGGCCGCACCCGCAGGGTGGCCCGTGTCTCGTCCCGGTAACCGACGACCAGCGGCCCGCCCGGGGTGAGCAGCTCGGCGAGCAGGCTGTCCGCGATCCGGCGAGGCTCGTCCTTCGGCTCCACGTCGACCAGGCGCAGCGCCAGGCCGGGGACCTCCCGGGCGATCGTGCGCACGAGGCCGGCGAGCCCCGCTCCCGGGGTCGGACGGACGACGAACTCTCCGGCGTCGGCGCGTCGGGCGTACTCCAGCGCGTCGCCCCCGCGCGGGTCGGCGGTCCCGCCCGGGGCGGCGGCACGGGCCCGGCCGAACCGCCCGCCGTTGCCGGTGGCGATGAGTACCCGCCGACTGCCGCCCAGGGCCGCCGCCCGCAGGGCGGGGAACGCACCCGGCAGGATCGCGTGCTCGTCCGCGCCCGGGTCGGCGGAGGCGATCCAGACGAGGCCGTCGGCGCCGGCCCCGGCCCGGATCTGGTCGACGAGGCCGGCATCGTCGGCGGCGAGGATCCGTGCCTCGGCGCCTGCCTGCTCCAACCGGGTGGCGAGCGCCAGGCCGACCCCGAGACCGCCCTCCACCAGCAGGAACCGGGAGCCGGCGAGGTCGGTCGGGGGCGCGCCGGCCGACGCGGGCAGGATCTCCGGCTCGACGACGAACCGCCGCAGCGCAATCGCCCCGACCGGTTCGCCGACCACAGCGGACCCGACGTCCAGGGAAGACCCGGCGGGCGCGAGGGAGCCGGCGGGCGCGCGGGATCCGACGGCTGCGCGGGAGCCGGCGGGCGCGCGGGAGCCGGCAGGCACGGACGTGAGCGACGGGGCGGAATCCCGCACCGGCAGCCCGGCCTGCGACACCACCGGCGACCCGCCGGTCAGCACCGCTTCGGCGGTGGAGACGGCGGGCTCGGGCTCGCCTTCGGTCGAACCCACGATCCAGTCGACGATGCCGCGGACGGTCTTGATCGCCGCCAGCTCCTCGACGACCTCCTCGTCCAACTCCCCCGAACCCGCCTCCACCAGCCCCAACCGCTGCGCCAACTCCCCCAGGATCTCCGTCCGCTTGATCGAGTCGATCGACAGATCAGCCTCAAGATCCAGATCCGGTTCCAACATCTCCACCGGATAACCCGTCTGCTCCCCGATCACCCCCACCACCGCATCCGACACCGCCGACCGCTCCACCACCGCAGACCGGACCGCCACCGCAGACCGGACCACCGGCGCCGCCGACCGGACCACCGGCGCGGACCGGACCGCCGGCGGCTCGCACTGATCATCGGAATCGTCGTGGCGGCGCTGATCGCCATCACGGTCGTGGTCAGCCTGCCGAGCCGCAACGGCGGGGGGGCTGACGCGGGCCGCCAACCTGGCTCCGCCGGGACGGTGGCGGACGACGCGACGGTCACCCCGAGTCCCACCGCGGGGCTCGGCCTGCCGGCCACGGACGGCCGACTGGAGTTCGTCGTGGCGGCCGTCGACTGCTCGAAGACCCAGCTGGGCGACGGAATCCTGGCACTGCGGGCGGGCGGCAGGTTCTGTCTGGCCCAGGTGACGGTGCGCAACACCGGCGACACCTCCGCGGCGCTGGACAACACCTCTCAGCTGCTCTGGGACGACCACGGCGACCGTCACGAGGCGAACTTCCTCGCCCGTTTCAAGCTGGACGAGAACCTGTGGGACTCCATCGACCCCGGCGAGACCAAGCGCGGCACCCTGGTCTTCGACGTACCCCGCGACGCGCAGCCGCGAGAACTCGAGCTGCACGAGAGTTCGCAGAGCACCGGGGCCCGCATCCCGGTCCGCTGACAGCTGCCATCAGCCGACACTCGGCGGCATCAACCGAAACTCGGCGGCTTCAGCCGACACTCGGCGGCGTCTGCCCGGCGCCCGCCAGCCCGGCGTAGGCCGGCGCCGGCGACGGCAGCACGTCGTTACGGGAGTCCGGCCGGAAGCCAGCCAGGATGATCTCCAGGGAACGCCGCCAGGACCCCGGAGCGACTCGCTCGGTGAGGTCCACGACAAGCCGCAGCGACCGCATCAGGACCAGCAGGTCCGCCAGCATCACGTCGCTGCGGACCGTGCCCGCCCGCTGGGCTGCGGCGAGCATCGCCGCCACCGGCGGGACAACCTCGGCGATCATGCGCTCCGCGGTACGCCCGCTCCACAGCCGCTGCGCCAGGAAGGCCCCGTGGCAGGGGTCGGCCGCCAGCACCCGCATCACGAAGCAGTGCAGCGCGCTTGCCGGCGGTTCCGTCGCGGCCACTTCCACGGCGAACTCGCGGATGTCGTCGACGGTCGACCGCAGAATCGCCTCGATGAGCGCGTCCTTGTTCGGAAAACGTCGGTAAAGGGTGCCCATGCCGACCTCGGCGCGGCGGGCGATCTCCTCGACGCCGACGTCGTTCCCGCGCTCGACGAACAGCTCCCGGGCGGCGGTGAGGATGCGGGCACGGTTCAGTTCGGCGTCGCGGCGTAAGGGCCGGGATGGCCCGGCCGAGGATCGCGGCGACGCGGACGGGACGGCAATCACGTGCTACCCGCGGGGATGGGACGGCATCGGAACGGCGACTTTCGCCGGCAGTCTGAGCATGGCAGCACACTGTAGGGGATTGTCCAGCTACGTTGCGATGCTTCGCGGCAAGAACTGCTCTTTCTGGGTTGTACCGACCACCAGGCACCACGATCACCCGCTAACGTGACTCTCTGCCCAGACGGGCGTCAAGCGGGCAGAGGCGTTCTTCCCGCGGACCCGGGGCGTCGAGGTGGGCGGGGCGTCGAGGTGGGGGGTCAGGTGCGGACAAGCGCTGTCGGTGCGGTCCTGCGCGGCCGGGTCGGGCAGGCGGGATCGGTCGGGCAGGCGGGATCGGTCGGGCAGGCGGGATCGGTCGGGCGAGCGAGATCGGTCGGGCGGATGCGGGTCGTCGGACTCGCGCTACTGCTCATGGTGGCCACGGCACTGGTCGCCTGCGACAGCGTCGGCGACGAGACCGGCGCGGCGGATGCGGGCGCTGCCGCGGACGGTCGGCCGGCCGCGACGGGTGCGGGCACCAGAGCAGCCGCGGGCTCGGCGCTCGCGCTGCTCGCCACCCTGCCGGTCCGCGCCGAGGACAACTCGCCGAAGTACCAGCGCGAGGAGTTCGGCACCCCCTGGTCGGACGTCGACCACAACGGCTGCGACACCCGCAACGACATCCTGCGCCGGGACCTGCGCAGCACCACCGTGCGGCGGTCCGACGGCTGCACGGTGCTGACCGGCGAGCTCAACGATCCCTACACGACCCGCATCATCCGCTTCGACCGTTCCCGCAACGCCTCGGCCGTGCAGATCGACCATGTCGTGCCGCTGGCCGACGCCTGGCGGACCGGCGCGCTCGACTGGACCGACGCCCAGCGTCGGCAGTTCGCGAACGACCCGGAGAACCTGCTCGCGGTGGACGGCCCGACGAACCAGCGCAAGAGCGACCACGACGCGGCCGAATGGCTGCCGCCCAGCCCCGGCGAGCAGTGCCCTTACATCGCCCGCCAGGTGGGGCTGAAATCGCGTTATCACCTGTGGGTGGTGGCGGCGGAGGCCAAGGCGATGCGCGCGGTGCTCCAGAAGTGCTCCGCCCAGCCGGCGCTGGGCACCACCGCGGCGCGCTGACCGCCGCGGCGCGCTGCCGCCGGCCGACGACGGCAGGATCGAGACCCGAGCTGGCCGATCCGCCGTCCACTTCACGACAGTCGCCCGCCCGACCTCCACCCCCGAGGGTGCGCCCAGTGGGGTGGCCACGGGAGCCGTCCGCGGCCCCCCGATGGTTGCCCCACGAATCCGGCCGGCTCCGCTGGGCCGCTTCGCGACCAGGGGACGGCCTAGACGGGGTGGTCAACTTAGGGAAAGACAAAGCCCCCCCGAAGCCCCCCCCCCCGAGGCAGCCCCCCAAGCAGCTCTTCGTGGGGGGTCCGGGGGGGCTCGGCCCCCCCGACAAAATCAAGGAAGCCCCTACCGGCGCAGCATGCTCCGGTAGGGGCTGACGTGGGCGAGGGGGGAGTTGAACCCCCACGTCCGCTAGGACACACGGACCTGAACCGTGCGCGTCTGCCATTCCGCCACTCGCCCGAGTGGGACTATCTCTTAACCAGGGGACACGCTATCACGTCGGAGATGTCCGCTGCGTCGGGGGGCCGCCCACCGCGGTGGACCTGTCAAGCGGCCGAGCCGTGGGGCGTCCGTGCCCGGGGGCATACGATCTCACAGACCGGGAGAAGGGAGGTCGAGCATGGGCGTGCTACAACGCTTCGAACGGCGCCTGGGCGGCCTCGTCGAGGGTGCGTTCGCCAAGGTGTTCAAGGGCGGGGTCGAGCCCGTGGAGATCGCCAGCGCGCTGGCCCGGGAGACCGACGACCGGCGGGCGGTCAGCTCCAACCGCGTGCTGGTGCCCAACGAGTTCGCGGTGGAGCTCGCCAGCGGCGACTTCGCCCGGCTTTCCCCGTATGACCGGGCGCTGTGCGACGAGCTGGCCGAGATGGTCCGCGAACATGCGGCCGAGCAGCGGTACACCTTCGTCGGCCCGGTGTCCGTCCGGATGTCCGAGGCGGCTGACCTCGACGTCGGCGTCTTCCGGATCCGCAGCAGCGTGGCGGCGGCAGACCCGGGGGTCGTCAGCGGGCGACGCGGCCGGCCACGCCCGAGTGCGCCCGGCACCCCCCATCTACTGATCACGACGAAGGCCCCGGGCGGGACGGGTGGCGGCGGGGAGCGGGAGTACCCGCTGGACGCCGAGACCACCGTCATCGGGCGCAGCGTCGAGTGCGACATCCGGTTGAACGACACCGGGGTGTCCCGGCGGCACGGGGAGATCCGCCGGCTGCCGGACGGGCAGTTCCTCTACGTCGACGCCGGCTCGACGAACGGCAGTCTCGTCAACGGCCGCGCGGCCACCCAGGTCAAGCTCGTCAGCGGGGACCGGATCGAGCTCGGCACCGCGACCATCGTGTTCCGCCGTGAGGACGGCCGCGGCAGCACCGCGGGCCGGTCGCCCTCCCGAGCCACCCCCCCGCCGGAGCGCGTCGGGCATCGGGCGACGGCCCCGCCGGACCGGCGTCCCACGCCCCCGCCGGACGACCCGTACCGACGTGGCTCGACTCCGCGCGGCGGCCAGCCCTACCCGACGGATCCCTACCGGGAGCGCCCCGCCCGGGCGGGCAGCGACCCCGGCTACCGCGAGCCCGGTCACGACCAGGGCTCGGACGTCGGCCGGCCGCATGACCAGGGTCGTCCGGGCCGCCGCGAACC
>NZ_JAMQQF010000041.1 GCF_023716945.1 Frankia sp. AiPs1
CCGCCACGCCCAGCCGCAGCCCGTCGGCGAGCACCACATGCAGCCGCGCCGCGGTCTCGGCGGGTAGCCGGGCGGCGACGGTCACCGGCAGGGCGGCGGCCAGCGGCGCATCCACCTCGACGGCCACGACCGCACCGGCGGTGCCCAGCAGCCCCAGGGTCATCGAGCCGAGACCCGGCCCGATCTCCAGGACCGTGTCGCGCGGACCGACGTCGGCCAGGCGCACCAGGCGGCGCACGGTGTTCGCGTCGACGAGGAAGTTCTGTCCGCGGCGCTTCGTCGGCCGCAGGTCCAGCGCGTGCGCCAACGCCCGGAGTTCCGCCGGCGCGAGCAGCGCGTCGGTGCCTACCAGGGCCCGAACACCCGCTCGGCGTTGGCGGCGATCGACGCGCCGAGCTCGGCGACGCCCACACCGCGGGTGTCGGCGAGTACCCGCAGCGTCAACGGAATCAGATAGGGGCCGCCGGGCCGGCCCCGCCAGGGTACCGGGGTGAGGAACGGCGCGTCGGTCTCGACGAGCAGCAGCTCGGCCGGGGCGACGGCGGCCGCCTCGCGCAGGTTCACCGCGTTCTTGAAGGTCACGTTGCCGGCGAAGGACATCACGTAGCCGGCGTCGGCGCAGACCTTCGCCATGTCGGCGTCGCCGGAGAAGGCGTGGAAGACGACCGTGTCCGGAGCACCCTCCTCGGCGAGGATGCGCAATGTGTCCTCGTGCGCGTCCCGGTCGTGGATCATCAGGGCACGGCCGGTCTCTTTGGCGATCGCGATGTGCCGGCGGAAACTCTCCTGCTGGGCGGCATGCGCCTCCGGCGGGGTGCGGAAGTAGTCCAGCCCGGTCTCGCCGACGGCCCGGACCTTGTCCCGGCGGGCAAGCTCGGCGACGGCCGCGAACGTCTCCTCGCTCACCCCGTGGGCGGCCTCGTTGGGGTGAATGGCCACGGCCGCGTAGAGCTCCGGGTGGGCATCGGCGACGTCGGCCTGCCAGCGGCTCGTCGGCAGGTCCACCCCGACGGTGACGGCCCGCGTGACGCCGACGGCGACGGCGGCTGCGATCGCGGCCTCCACCTCGGTCTCCATGAGGTCGAGGTGGCAGTGGCTGTCGACGACGGCCACCGGTAGTGGATCGGGCGGCGGCGGTGATTCGCCCGCCCGGTCAGAGTTTCGCGCCACCTCACCCATCCTTCCGCGTCCGGTGAAGTCTACGGCCGCCGCCGGGCGCGCCGAGGAATGCGCCAATCAAGCATGGGACGCTTATCTCGTGAGCGACTGCGAGGATTCCTGCCGATGACGACACCGTTGACCGTGGCCCTCGTCACCCCGCTGACCGGGCCGGACGCCGCCCAGGGCCTGGCCGGCCTGCGCGGCGTCACCCTGTGGGCTCGCGACGAGCGGCTCCCCGCCCCCTGGGACGAGGTGAGCCTGACCGCGTACGACGCCTACCCCGACCCGGCGGCCGCGATGCGCGCCGCCGTCGCCGCCCGCCCGGACGCCCTGCTCGGACCCTACGGCCACCGGGCGGCCCTGGCGGCCTGCGCGGCGACCGACCGGGTGGTGTTCAACACGGGGGCGCCGTCGACCAGGTTCGTCCGGCAGGCGTTCCCGAACGTCGTCAACATCGCCGCGGCCACCTCGACCTGGCCGCGGGGGGTCCTCGCGGCGGTACGGGCAGCCGACCGGCGGGCCCGCAAGGTCGTCCTGCTCGCCTCGGGCGACACCGCGGTCGAGATCACCTCGGTGGCGAGGGCCGCGGCCACCGGCCAGGCGTTCGAGGTCGCCTCGCACGTCTTCGCGCCAGGGAAGGCCACGCTCGCCGCGACCCGGCTTCCCCCGGGCGACGTCCTCATCGTGCACGCGAGTCCCGACGACGAGCTGGCCGCAGCGAACATTCTGCTGCGCCGGCCGTGGCGGGCGGCGGCGTTCTCCACCGCCGTCAGCGCGCAGGCCACCGCCAGCCTCGGCGACCTGCGCGAGCAACTACTCGCCCCCGGCAGCTGGATGCCGGAGAGCACCCAACTGACCGCCACCGGGCCGACGGCGCGCGAGTTCACCGCCGACTACACCGCCCTGCACGGCGTCGCGCCGACGGAGACGGCCGCCTGGGCCTACGTCACCGGTCTGATCCTGGGGCGGGCAATCCGGTTCTGCGGAGGCGTGCAGGACGCCTCGGTGCTCGCCGCCGCCCGCGGCATCGACACGACGACGCTGCTCGGCCGGTTCCGGCTGGACGAGGCGACCGGGCTGCAGGTCGGCCACCAGATCCCGATCGTGCAGTGGCAGGACGGCGCGTCCCGCACCGTATGGCCAAGGGAGGCCGCCCGGGCCACGTTCGCCCATCCCCGCCGGATCACCAGTCGGCCGGCCTCGGCGCCCCCGACCGCCCGGCCGACCTCCACCTCCCCGACGACGTAGAACGACGACGACGCCACCTCACGACAAAGCCACCTCACGGCGACATCGCCTCACGACGACGGAGAGCGGCGACGGCTGAGAACGGGCCACCCGCCCGCGCCGCATCCCGATGGTGTCCGGGGTGGCGGGTCGCGGCGGGTGAGCCCACCCGGAGCGGGTGAGCCGTGGTTGGCTCGGCTCACGCGGTGGAACGAGGCGCCACGACGGCCACGACGGCGCCGCGAAGGGAGGTCCATGGCGGCGGGTCCGCTCGAACGCGCGCCGGCTGCCGCGTCGCGCCGCCGGGCCATCACCATCGCCCTGATCGGCGCCTTGGCGGTCGCGTTCATGGCGGCCACCGCGCGACTGTTCGTCTTCCCCCATCGCGACCAGCCGGCACCGGTCGACGCGATCGTGATGTTCGCCGGCAGTCCTGGTCGGCTCGAACGGGCGGTCGCCCTCGCCCGCGCCGGTTACGCCCCGGTCCTTGCCGTCTCGACGCCGACCGCCGACGATCCCTGCCCGGCCGCCATCCCCGGCGTGGAGGTGATCTGCTTCGCGCCCAGCCCCCTGACCACTCAGGGCGAGTCCCGCTGGGTGGGGGCCGCGGCGGCCCGGCGCGGCTGGCACTCCCTGATCGTGATCACCTCGACGTCGCAGAGCACCCGGGCCCGGCTACGGCTTGGCCGGTGCTACCCCGGCGAGGTCCGGATGATCGGGGTGCCGCCGCCCCGCCGCATGTGGCCCTACATGATCACCTACGAATGGGCGGCGATGGGCAAGGCCCTGCTGTTTCAACGGAGCTGCTGACTCCAACGGAGCTGCTGACCCACGCGGCGGCCCCCACCCCCACCGCTAACTCCCCCACCTCCACCGCCACCTCCAGCGATCCTGTGGTTCCGCGGAACCGTGTCCGCGCCTCCGGGACTGGCTGTCGTCACGCCCGCCTGTCGGGAGCGGGGCACCCGGCGAGGACGGCCAACCTAGTGGGGACGGTCGGCCTGGGCGGGACGGGGCGCACGGGCGGCGAGTTCGGCGGCGTAGACGTCGTTGCGGGACACGCCAAAGTCGGCCGCGACCGCCCGCCGGGCCTCCTTGCGCGGCATCCCGGCAGCGGTGCGCCGGGCGACGTCGGCAGCCAGAACCCGCGCGTCCACCGTGTCGGCGGATCCCACCTCGAAGGCCCGGCCCTCGGACACGGGGCCGAGGTCGACGGCGGCGGTGGAACCGGGCGCAGAGCCGGAACCGGGCGCAGAGCCGGAGGCGCCGGCGGAGCCGGAATTGGCCGCGGGATCGGAACTGACCGCAGAGCCGGAACTGACCGCGGGGTCGGGGTTGGCGGCGGGGTCGGGGTTGGCGGCGGGGTCGGGGTTGGCGGCGGGGTCGGGGTTGGCCGCCGCCTGCGCGGAGGCGAAGTCGACGGTCACCGGTCGGCGACCGGCGCCGCCGGCGATCACCAGGGTGAACTCTCCGCGGATCACCCGGCCGTCGGTGGCCCAGGCGAGCAGGGCCGCGAGGTCGCCACGGACGATCTCCTCGAAGGTCTTGGTCAGCTCCCGGCACAGCACTGCGGCGCGGTGGGCACCGAAGACGGCGATCAGATCGGCCAGGCCCGCCGGGAGCCGGTGCGGAGACTCCAGAAACACCATCGTGCGGGTCTCGCCGCCGAGTTCACGCAGCCGGGAACGCCGGTCGGCGCCCTTGCGCGGCAGGAAGCCCTCGAAGGTCCACCGGTCGGTGGGCAGACCGCTGACGGCCAGGGCGGCGGTCACCGCGGACGGGCCGGGCACAACGGTGACGGCCATCCCGGCGGCGGCGGCCGCGGCGACCACGCGGAAGCCGGGATCGGACACCGCCGGCATCCCGGCATCGGTGACCAGGGCGACCGTCGCCCCCTCGCGCAGGTAGTCGGTCAGGAGCGCGGCGCGGGCGCCCTCCACCGCGTCGTAACAGGACACGATCCGGCCGGAGATGGTGACGCCGAGGGCGTGCGCCAGCCGGAGCACCCGCCGAGTGTCCTCGGCCGCGATCACATCCGCCGTGGCGAGGATCTCACCGAGTCGTGGGCTCGCGTCCCGGACATCACCGATCGGAGCGCCGCACAGCACCAGGGTCCCGGACACCCGCCCAGTGTGTCAGGAGCCAGGACCTACCCTGATCGGTGTGACGGCGACGACGGCCCACGTGCCCTGGAGTGCGAGCGGAGGAGGCGACACGCCGCCGGTGACGAATGCGAACCCACTCGGTCCGCGGACGCGGGCCGAGGCGCTGCGTGAGCGGCTGTGCCCGCCGATGCCAAGCTCGCCGCTCGCCGGGTGGCTGGCGACCCTGTCGGTCGCGGTCCTGGCCGGGGTGCTGCGGTTCTGGAACATCACCCAGCCGCGTGGGGTGTACTTCGACGAGGTCTACTACACCAAGGACGCCTGGGGCCTGCTCACCGCCGGCTACGAGATCGACGCGAAGAGCTGCGCCGGGCCGGCATACGTCGTCCATCCGCCGTTCGGCAAGTGGCTGATGGCCGCCTCCGAGGGCCTGTTCGGGTACACGAACTGTGCGGGGGTCCCGCACGGCGACCCGGAGCTCGGCTGGCGGTTCTCCTCGGCGTTGTTCGGCACGCTGGCCGTGCTCGTCCTCGCCCGCGCCGCCCGGCGGATGTTCCGTTCGACCCTGCTGGGCTGCTTCGCCGGCCTGCTGCTCGCCATGGACGGCCTGGAGTTCGTGCAGAGCCGCATCGGAATCCTCGACATCTTCCTGATGACCGGGGTGGTCGTGGCGCTGGCCTGCCTCTTACTCGACCGCGACGACGGACGGGCCCGGCTCGCCGACCGGCTGAGCGCGGTATTGCCCCGAGGCTCCGGTCCGCCACTGTCAACGGTCGACGGCTCGCCGGGCGTGCTTGGCGCGGGCGGCGCGGGCGCGGTCTCGGCGAACTCCGTAGCCACGGCGAACTCGGCGGTCACGGCAAACTCGGCGGTCACGGCGGCCCTGCCGGACTCTGTGGCCCTGGCGGACTCCGGGGCCACGGCCGGCCGCCAGGATCGGCTGCGCGAGCTCTACGGGCCCAGGCTGGGGTTCCGCCGATGGCGACTGGCCTGCGGGGTGGCGCTTGGCCTGTCGATGGGCGTGAAGTGGAGCGCGCTGTACACGATCATCGGCTTCGCGGCGCTCGCGATCGCCTGGGACATCGGTGCCCGGCGCACCGGCGGCGCGCAGCGGCCCGTGCTGGGGGCGCTGCGGCGCGATCTGCCCGCCTGGGCGGCGATGTTCGTCGTCGTCCCGGTCGTGGTGTTCCTGGCCACCTGGACGGGCTGGTTCGTCACCGACGGCGGCTACTACCGGCACTTCTACGGCGACGGGTTCGGCGCGGCGTGGCACGGCTGGTGGAAGTACCAGATGGCGGTGCTGAAGTTCCACGAGGGCCTCGACCAGGGCCATACCTTCGCCTCGCACCCGATGAGCTGGCTGGTGATGGCCCGGCCGGTGGCGTACTACTACTCGTCGCCCGCCTACGGGACGTCCGGTTGCCACGCGCCGGCCGGCTGCTCCCGGGAGGTGCTGGCGCTGGGCAACCCCGCGGTGTGGTGGGTGGGCACCGCCGGCCTGCTGGGGATGCTCGCCTGGTGGGTGGCCCGGCGGGACTGGCGTGCCGCCCTGGTACTGGTCGGTTTCGGCTCGGCGTTCCTGCCGTGGCTGCTGTTCCCGAACCGCACGATGTTCTTCTTCTACGCGCTGCCGTGCCTGCCGTTCCTCGTCCTCGGGATCACGGCGCTGGCGGGGCTCGCGCTCGGCCCGCGGGAGGCCTCCGACGCCCGCCGGCTGACCGGCGCGCTGACGGTCGGGATCTACACGATCGTCGTGGTCCTGCTGTTCGCGTACTTCTACCCGATCCTCGCCGCGCAGGTGATCCCCTACTCCTCGTGGCGGGCCAGGATGTGGTTCCCCGGCTGGATCTGAGCCGGGACCCCCGCGCGGGCACACCGAATGGCGTGGGCTCGGTGTGATCTCTCTCACGAGATTCACCTCGACCCCCCACGCGGCCACCGACAGCGATGCCATCATCACAAATGGGTGTTCCTGTCCGGATCGGCACGCATGCGCGGGGAGCAACGAAGTTGACTGATCACCCAGAGTCGAAGCAGTCCATCGCTAGCAGCCTCACCGGTGAGGACGACAGGGGGGGTCACGTACGGCGTGAGATCCCCATCGGGGATGGTGGGGCGGTCACCATGCCCCGAGGCCGCACGGCAGGCAGCGCCCGTGCGGGTCTCCCTCCGACCTCCAACCACCGGAGCCGGGTGTCGGGCGGACCGAGACTGGGAGGAACCACCATGGCCGATGTGTCGGTGCGCTTCGCGATGACCGATGACAGCGAGATTGTGCTGAACCTGTCCCTCACGCAGGCGATCCGGCTCACCGAGGCGATCGCGTCGAAGGTGAGCCAGGCGATGACCGAGCAGCCGCGGGCCGGGATGAACGGCAATGCCTACGGCCCGGGCGGAGTGCGCCCCGGGCCGTACTCGACGTCCTGACCCGGACAGCTCGACGGCACGACAGCTCGACGGCACGACAGCTCGACGGCACGACAGCGCAACGGCTCGACGGCGCAACGGTGGCGGCCGGAGCGGGCTACCCGTCAGCGGGGCTCGGCTGAGCCCCCGGTGAGCTGCGCGATCAAGGCTCGCAGCAGGTCGAGGTCCCGCCGACGCAGCTCGGCTGCCGAGGCGGGGTCGGGCCGCGCCGGGGTCAACGCCGCGCGTACCCGGCGCAGCTTGTCGCGCAGCGACTCCACGACCGCGGGCGGGACCAGGCCGTCGCGCAGCACCAGCACCACGTGCCCGCCGTGCTGCACCACATCCACCGGCTCGGCCATCGGCAGGGTGACGACCCGCACGCCGACGGGAGCCTCCTGGTCGTAGACGAGGCAGAGCTGATCCTCGGCCAGCACCTCGGCGCTGCCGTCGTCCCAGAGGACCGTCGCCCGCGCGGTGACCGGCGCCGCGCTGCGGGTCGACTCGACGCTTACCGGCCCGGGCTGCTCGGCCGGCTCGCGGCGCCCGGCCGCGTGCACGGCCAGCACGGTGCCGCGCCGCGACCAGATCCCGCCGCCGAGGTCGTCGACCGGGAAGACCCGGTCGCCCCGAGCGAACATCACCAGCGCGGCGCGACCGTCCTCGGCAGTCGGAGGGTGGGCGGCCATGGCGTGATCGTAGGTGGCCGCCTCGGACGGCGAGCGGCGAGACCCCCCACCGGGGTGCGAACGCCGGCGCCACCGCCGCCCGCGACCATCGCGAACCGCCGGTGGCTACGAGGGTTCCAGCGACCCGGTGACCTCCACCGATGCGGCCCGGACCCGACGGCGACGCATCGCCGACACCGCGAGTTCACACAGCGGGTCGGACCCGTTTTCCGGCTTGCCGGTAGTGCTGGGCGCGCCACCGCCGCGACGAGTTACCTTCGCCTGGTTGCCATCGCTCGGGTGGCGACCGGCGGCGGCCGGGAGGACGCGAGCGACTCGGCGCCGGGTTGTGCTCGCGCGGTGGCGTCCTTCCTGATCCGTCCCCCGCAGAATCCCTGGTCGGACCCTCGGCCAATGACGCCTCGCGGAGCCTACGAATGCCCGACACCGACTACCCGCCCATCGAGGAGCACGCGGTCATCGGCGACCTGCGTACCGTGGCCCTGGTCGCCACGGATGGCACGATCGACTGGTACTGCCCGCAACGCTTCGATGCGCCGTCGGTCTTCGCGAGCCTGCTCGATGCCGACCGCGGCGGATCGTTCCGCATCCACTGTCCGGACTCGCGGGCGAAGCAGCTCTACCTGCCCGACTCGAACGTCCTGATGACCCGTTTCCTCACTCCACGGGCGGTCGGCGAGGTCGTCGACTTCATGGTCCCGGTGGACAGCGACGTCGCGGAGACGCCACACGTCGTCGTCCGCCAGGCCCGAGCCGTGCGCGGGACGGCGACGTTCCGGCTGCGCTGCGATCCGCGGTTCGACTACGGGCGGGCCGCGCACACGGTGACGCTGATCCCCGGCTCGGGGGCGGTGTTCGAATCGGTGAAGGGCACTCTCGTGCTGCGCACCGCGCTGCCGCTGCGGGTCGACGGCACCGCCGTGTTCGCCGAGTTCGACCTCCCCATGGGCGAGACCGCCGACATCGTGCTCGAGTGGAACTCGACGATCCGTCCGTTGATCATCGGCGAGGCGGACACGCTGTTCACCCGGACGCTGAACTACTGGCAGGCGTGGCTGCGGCAGAGCCGGTACCACGGCCGCTGGCGGGAGATGGTCCTACGCAGCGCACTGGTGCTGAAGCTGCTGGTCTACCGGCCCACCGGCGCGCTGGTGGCGGCGCCGACCACCTCGCTGCCGGAGGAGCTCGGCGGCGTGCGCAACTGGGACTACCGCTACACCTGGATCCGGGACGCGGCGTTCACCACCTACGCGTTGATGGCGCTGGGCTTCACCGACGAGGCCGCCGCGTTCATGGACTGGTTGGAGCAGCGCTGCCACGAGGCGCCGAAGGATTCCGGGCTGTACGTGCTGTACAGCGTCGACGGCAACGCCCACCTGGACGAGATCGTCCTTGATCACCTCTCCGGCTACCGCGGTTCGAAGCCGGTGCGCATCGGCAACGCCGCCGCCGAGCAGCTCCAGCTCGACATCTACGGCGAGCTGATGGACTCGGTCTACCTGTACAACAAGAAGGTCCCGATCTCCTTCCAGCTCTGGGAGGCCCTCGGCCGCCAGCTCGACTGGCTGGCCAAGCACTGGGACACCCCGGACGAGGGCATCTGGGAGACCCGCGGCGGGCGCCAGCGCTTCACCTACTCGGCGCTGATGACCTGGGTCGCCTTCGAGCGGGCCTGCCGCATCTCCCGTCAGCGGGGCCTGCCCGGCCCGACCAACGACTGGAAGGACCTCGCCGGTCAGGCGTACCGGTTCGTCCAGAACGAGGCCTGGAACCCCACCCGCGGTGCCTACATGGAGTTCCCCGGCTCGCCGCGGCTGGACGCGTCCCTGCTGTGCATGCCGCTGGTGAAGTTCTCCGGGCCCACCGATCCGCGGTTCCTCTCGACGCTGGACCGGTTCGGCGAGGACCTCGTCAGCGACAGCCTGGTGCGCCGCTACGCCGCCGACGGCAGCGACGGGCTGACCGGCGACGAGGGCACGTTCAACCTGTGCTCGTTCTGGTACGTGGAGGCGCTGACCCGGGCCGGCCGGGTGAGCGAGGCCCGGATGGTCTTCGAGAAGATGCTCACCTACGCCAACCACGTGGGCCTCTACGCCGAGGAGATCGGCTCCTCCGGCGAGGCGCTCGGCAACTTCCCGCAGGCGTTCACCCACCTCGCGCTGATCAGCGCGGCGATCAACCTGGACCGGGCCCTGGGGTAACCGGCCCGCCTCGACCTCGACCACCCGGCGGGCGGGTGGCGCGCCCGCGGCGCGCGCTCGCCTGTCGGACCCCGGACATCGCCGCCGCGGTGACGGTAAGGCGGTACCAGCCGGCCCGCGGGCACGGCAGGATAGGACCGTACCGGACGGGCCGCACCGAGCGGCGAGGATGTGCCACGAGGCCGCCGGCGGTGATGACCGGCGCGGCGCGAGGTGTGGGGACGAGGGGCGAGGTCATGGCGGGACTGGACCATTTCCGGGTGGTCGTGGAGTCCGGGCACCCGGATCGGACCGGGGTGGTCGTCCGGCTGCCCGGCGCGCTCATCGTCGCCCGGGCCGGCCGGCCCGAGACCGCCGAGATCACCAGCAGGCTGCTCGGGCTGTGCGCCGAAGTGGCCGCGGAGGCGGGCACGACCGCGTCGACCATGGGTCGCCGGCTCGTGCGCCGGGTCGCCGGGGTCCTCGCCGACGCCGACCCGGACCGGGTGCCCGACTTCAGCCTGCTGACCACCGTCAACGACCGCGTTGCGGCGCTCGTCCACGGGGCGATGGACGTCATGGCGTCCGGTTCGTCCGGGGTGACGCTGTCCGGCGTGGACTCGGCCACCTGGGTCGACCGGCTGCTGCCGACGGAGATCGCCCGGATCGACGTCGGGCCGACCGGCCTCGTCGGCCCGACCGGCTTCCCCGGCGGCCTCGGCGATCTCGGTTTCCCCCTCGACCTGCGGATCGGCGCGGTGCCCGGGATCGGCGTGAGCCTGCTGCTCAGCGACGCGCCCGCATTGCCGGCCCCGAAGGTGTCGGCCGACCAGCTGCTCGCCGGCTTCGATCCGCTGCGCGAGCCGATGACCGGCGCCGCGGCGATCCCCACACCCGGCTCGCGCGCCCCCGACCCGATGCCGACCACCCCGCCGGCGCTGGCCCCGCTGCTCAGCCAGGAGGAGGAGGCCCACCGTCGACGGGCGGCGGCGGAGCCCACCCAGGCCGCCGACCTCGACGAACTCGACGAACTCGACGAGGACCCGCCGACCGAGCTGGCCGGGCGCGAGCCGATCGGCCACGCCGCGATCGGCCACGCCGCGGTCGACTCCGGGCCGGGCGGTCACCTCGGCCAGCTCGGCGGACATGCCGAGCCGCTGTCGGACGGCCGCGGCGACGGCCTCGGCGACGGGCTGAGCGACGGGCTCGGCGACGACCTCACCGACGACGAGCACGACGCCCTGACCCAGCTGCCCGGGCAGACCTTCACCGTCTCCGACCTCATCGAGGACGACGAGGCCCCGACGATGCTGCCCAGCAACTCCGAGCCCCAGGTCGAGGGGGTGCTGTGCGCGAACGGGCACTTCAACCACCCGCAGGCGCCGTACTGCGCCGAGTGCGGCCTGTCGCTGGCCCAGCAGAGCTCCCGGACGGTGTGGGGCCCGCGGCCCACGGTCGGGGTGCTCGTGTTCGACGACGGGCAGACGATGAACGTCGACATGGACCTGGTCATCGGCCGCCAGCCCGACCGGGACGACGCGGTCCGGGCCGGTAAGGCGAGGGCGCTGCCGGTCGAGGACGGCGAGAGCGCCGTCTCCCGGGTGCACGCCGTGATCACCCTGGCCGGATGGGACGCGGTGATCACCGACCAGGGTTCGGCCAACGGCACCTACATCGCACCGCCGGAGGCGACCGTGTGGACCCCCCTCAACCCGCACCAGCCCGCCCCGCTGGTGCCCGGCACCCGCGTCCAGGTCGGCAAGCGGACCTTCGTCTTCAACTCCCACCTGCACGTCTGACCCCCTGTCCCGGGGGCATCGTGGGGAGGTCGGCGGGGGCAGCGCGCGAAACGTCGGCACCTACGTCAGACTTGGCGGACGATGAGCGATTCAGAGCTGCGCGCCGGGGGTGGCCTGCCCACCTCCCCCACCGCGCCCGCAGACGCCCCAGCCGAGCCGCGCAGGCAGGACGACCGGCCCGCGCGAGGTGAACCCGGCCCCGCCAGAGCCCGACCGAGCGCACCCGCGCCGGATACGCCCGCCCCCGGGTCCGACGCCGGGATCGGACCCGACGCCAAGACCGGAGCCGACGCCGAGACCGGAGCCGACGCCGGGTTCGAAGCCGACGCCGGGTTCGAAGCCGAGACCGGAGCCGACCCCGATGCCGGTGAGGCCGGTGCCCCGCGTCGCGGTCGCCGGGGCCGGGCGGCCCTGTGGTGGACCCCGGTCATCGTGGTGCTGGTGGCCGGGCTGCTGGCCGCCGGCTCGGCGCTGGGCGACCTGCTCGACCGGCCGCCGGGCGAGAGCTCGGTCGACGTCGGCTTCGCCCGCGACATGTCCGAACACCACGCGCAGGCCGTCCAGATGGCGATGATCGAGTTCGACCGCGGCGGCGACACGTCGACCCGCAGCGTCGCGCAGGACATCGCGCTGACCCAGCAGCGGGAGATCGGCGTCATGTCGGCGTGGCTGTCGGGCTGGGGGCGGACCCAGACCGCCGCCGGGGCGCCGATGCGCTGGATGGGGGGCACGGGCGCGGCGGCGGCCGGCGGTCACGACGCGCACGGCGACACCGGCTCGGCGGCCATGACCGACATGGCGGGCATGGGCGGCACCGGCGGCGCGACGTCAGCCGACGACACCGCCCGGATGCCGGGCATGGCGACCCCGAAGGAGCTGCGGCGGCTCGCGACGATCCACGGTCGCGACCTCGACGTCCTGTTCCTCACCCTGATGGTGCACCACCATCGTGGGGGTCTGGCGATGGCGCAGTACGCGGCGCAGCACGCCGGTGCCGACCGCACGCGCAGCCTCGCCAGGGCGATGGTGCTCAACCAGTCGATCGAAATCGACCAGATGCAGGAGGCCCTGGCCCGGCTCGGGGCGCCTCGGGCGTGACCGGCCGAACCCGGCCGTCGCTTCATCGAAGCTGACTTTGTATCGTCAGTTCCGACTAACCGGACCGTACCGCCGGTCGTGCACCCGAGGCGTGGGGGAACGCCGCCCCGCAGTCGTTCCCCGGGCGATGATGCCGCCACGTTGCGCTTTCCCCTGGATCTGTCGCGTCTTCTCCACGGGTGCGTCGTCCCCCGATCCACGCTTCGCCGGCCACATCGGTGCGTCGTGTGGTGGCGACAGGCGGCGGGCGAGTAGGGGTCCGGTCCCGCCACGGCGGCTTCGGCGCTGCGCCGACGCCGCCGTCGATCCTCGAGGTCCGCTTCCATGACAGGTGTTTCCGCCCGTGAGGCCGCCGGTGTGGCGGCCGGGAGCCGTCGTGCGGTCATCGGGGGGCTGCGCCTGCCCGCGCTGGCCCGACGCTGGCCCGGCGCGCGCCACGTCCGGGTGGAGCTGCTCGCGGGCCTGGTGACGGCGCTCGCGCTGATCCCGGAGACGATCTCGTTTTCGGTGGTGGCCGGGGTCGACCCGAAGGTCGGCCTGTTCGCGTCGTTCACGATCTCGGTGATCATCGCCTTCACCGGCGGCCGGCCGGCGATGATCTCCGCTGCCGCCGGCTCGATGGCCCTCGTGGCCGCCCCACTGGTCCGCGAGCATGGGCTGAACTACCTGCTCGCGACCACCGTCGGCGTCGGGTTGCTGATGGGCGTCCTCGGCGTGCTCGGGGTCGCGCGGCTGATGCGCTTCGTGCCGCGCACCGTGATGATCGGCTTCGTCAACGCGCTGGCCATTCTGATCTTCACCGCCCAGATGCCGCACGTCATCGGCAAGTCGTGGAAGGTCTACGTCCTGGTCGCGGGGGGCCTGGCGATCCTGCTGACGGTCCCCCGGCTCACGACGGCGATCCCCGCGCCGCTCGTGGCGGTGGCGGTCCTGACGCTGGTCACGTGCGGTTTCCACGTCTCGGTGCCGACGGTCGGCGACGAGGGCCGGTTGCCCAGCTCGCTGCCGATGCCCGGCATCCCCGACGTCCCGCTCACCTGGCAGACCCTGCGGATCATCGCACCCTACGTGGTCGCGCTGACCGCCGTGGGCCTGCTGGAGACGCTGCTGACCGCCCAGATCGTCGACCGGATGACCGACTCCACCCACGACCCGAACCGCGAGTCCTGGGGTCTGGGCATCGCCAACGTCGTCAACGGCTTCTTCGGCGGGATGGGTGGCTGCGCGATGATCGGCCAGACCATCGTCAACGTCAACTCCGGCGGTCGCGGCCGACTGTCGACCTTCGCCGCCGGCGGGTTCCTGCTGATGCTCGTCGTGCCGCTGCGCGATCTCGTCCGGCACATTCCCATGTCCGCGCTGGTCGCGGTGATGATCCTGGTCGCGGTGATGACCTTCGAGTGGCGTAGCGTCGCGCCATCCACCCTGCGCCGGATGCCCCGCGGCGAGACCGCGGTCATGGTCGTGACGGTCGCCGTCGTGGTACCCACCCACAACCTGGCCTACGGGGTGCTCGTCGGCGTCGTCCTCGCCGCCCTGCTGTTCACCCGCCAGGTCGCCCACCTGGCCCTGGTGACCAGCGTGCTCGACCCGGAAGGCGGCGAACGGATCTACGCCGTGCAGGGCACGCTGTTCTTCGCCTCGACGGGCGACCTGGTCAACGCCTTCGCCTACGGCCGTGACCCGGCCCGGATCGTCATCGATCTGTCCAAGGCCGACGTCCTCGACTCCGCCGCGGTCGCCGCCCTCGACGACGTCCGCACGAAGTACCGCGAGCGCGGCACGGAGGTGACCATCGTCGGGCTGAACCCGCGCAGCGCCGTCCTGCTGCAGGGGCTGTCCGCCGAGCCGACCGTCGAGCCGACGGCCGGGCCGACCGCCAAGGCCACCACCGAGCCGTCACCCGAGCCGACCGCCGAGGCAACCGTCGAAGCGACTGCCGAGCCGACCGCCGAAGCGACTGCCGAGACGGCTACCAAGCCGGCTACCTAGGCGGCCGTCAAGACGACAGGGAGTGTCCGCGGAGTCGATTGACGCCCAACTTCGCCCCACCGTGAATACACTCCGCCATCAGATACTCACAATGAGGATGGTGGCGGCATGGGCGAGAAGGGCCTTACCGGTGGTCTGGTCGACTTCGCCCGCCGCCAGCCGGCCGTGGTCGTCATCGTCATCGTCCTCGTCGGGCTGTACCTGTCCAAGGCGAGTTCGGGCGCCTCGACCCGGGCCGTGCTCGTCCCCGGCGTCGACTTCCCGGCGCCATCCCTGCTGACCCGCAACCGGACGACCTATGCCGTCGGGGTGGACCCGCGCACCCCCGACACGATCAGCCTGCTCTCCAGCCGGGACCGCCGGAGCTGGACGGTCCAGCCCGACGCCCTGAAGGCGCCGCCGCGCTGGGCCGACCTGGGCGGCGGGCTGGGGCCGGCGGCGATCGGCGCCTTCGACGGCTCGTACGTCCTCTACTACACGACGACCTGGCGCGAGCTCGGCCTGCGCTGCATCTCGGCGGCGACCTCGGAGCATCTGGACGAGCCGTTCGTGGACACGTCGTTTTCCCCGCTCGTCTGCCAGGCCGACGACGGCGGCAGCACCGACCCGAGCCCCTTCGTCGACGACGCCGGGCGCGCCTACCTGACCTGGAGCAGCCCGGGGCGCTCCGGCGGCGCGGGCCCGACGCTGTGGGCCCAGCGGCTGCGCTCGGACGGGCTGGTGCTCACCGGCGAGCCGGCGGTGCTGCTACGCCCCAGCCTGCCCTGGCAGGAGAAGCGGGTGGCGAGCCCCTCGATGATCGTCGAGGGAGGGCGCGACCACCTGGTGTACTCGGCCGCACCGGAGCTCAACGGGCGCCAGGTGGTGGCCAGCGCCTCGTGCACCGGCCCGCTCGGGCCCTGCCACCCGGCGCCGAAGCCGATGCTGACCGGCGGGAAGGTCGGCTTCGGGCCCGGGGGCGCCCACGCCTTCACCGACTCCCGTCATCGCTGGTGGCTGGGCCTGCACACCTGGGACTCGCCGCCGGCAGGCGCCTACCTGCCGACCGGACGGTTCGTCGTGGTCCCCCTGCGGGTGGGCGACGACGAGCTGTCGGTGCGGGTCAAGTCGCTCACCCAGGGCCGGGTCCGCCCGCCCGAGCAGCACGACTCCCTCCCGCGCGACCACGAGACCGGTGACCACGAGACCGATCGCCACGAAACCCGTGACCACGAGACCGATCGCCACGAGGCGCGTGACCAGGAGGCCGATCGCCACGAGACCCGTGACCGCGGCGATCACGCCCGTGAGCAGAACACCACCGACAGCGGCGATCACGCCGGCCCTGGGACGGCCGCCGGCGGGTGACAGGCACAATGACCCTCTCGACATCGTTGTCTGCACAACTAACAGCAACGAATCTCAGCGACACCCGTCGCCGAGCCCCGAGGCGAGAGGGACGATCTTCCGATGACCGAACCCGAAGCACCGGCTCCGCGGCCCCGACGTCGGCGGCCCCGCCTGCTCGTGGTCCTGATCGGCGCCGTCGTGGTGCTGGCGATCCTGGTCGTGGGCGGTACCGCCCTCTACATCAACGTGATCAAGAAAGACGCCCCGGAGGAGTTCTCCCTGGCCCAGCCGGGCGGTGGCGAGACGGTGGCGCCGACCGGCTCGCTGGCGGGCTCCTGGGCGATCGCGCCGGGCTCGGAGGTCGGCTACCGGGTCAAGGAGAACCTGTTCGGCCAGGACACGACGGCGGCAGGACGGACGAGGCAGGTGTCCGGCTCGCTCACCATCGACGGCTCGCGGGCCTCGAAGGCGTCCTTCACCGTGCAGATGGCCACGGTGACCAGCGACGAGAGCCGCCGAGACAACCAGTTCCGTGGCCGGATCATGGATACCGACACCTTCCCGACCGCCACCTTCACCCTCGCCGAACCGGTCGACATCGGCGCCGTCCCCACCGACTCGAAGACCACCCGAGCCGTCGCGGCCAGGGGTGACCTGACCCTGCGGGGCAAGACCAAGCGGGTCACGATGACGCTGCAGTCCCGCTGGGACGGCACCTCGATCCGCACCGTCGGCCAGCTCCCCGTCGTCTTCGCCGACTACGACGTCCCGAACCCGAGCTTCCCCGGCGTCTCCACGGAGGATCACGGAATCATGGAGGTCTCCCTGATCTTCACTCGCTCCGCCTCGACCCCCGCAACCACCGCCGCCAACCCCTGACCGCCCTCCCTTGCCCTTCAGGGGGGACGAAACGGACTCCGGGCCCCCCGAAAGGGCAAGGTTGCGCAGCGCGACCAGGCCGAACGAGAACCGCACCGCCGGTCGGGGTGGATGACCGGCGGCGCGGCGGCGGCTGCGCCTCGTCGGGGCGACCGGTCAGACGGTTCCGGCGCCTGCAGGTGCCGAGGCCGCCGGCTTGGGACCGGTCGCCGAGGCGCCGGCCGGAGTACCGGCCGAGGTGCCGGGGGCAGGGTCCGCGGCGGGCGGGTGCGTGGCGTCGACGGCCGGCGGGACCTCCTCGGGAGCGCCGCGCCGGGTCTGCGACGGGATGCCGTGCTCCCGCTCCAACGCGATCTCCTCGGCGTCCGGTACCCGCGGCTCGGGCCTGGTCAGCGCCCAGGCCACGCAGACCAGCGTGAGGAACAGATAACCCAGGGCGACCTGGCCGCCGCCGGCGTCCCACTCGACCTTCTCCGCGTGGATCAGCCCCACGAAGGCCAACACCGCGCCGGCGGCCGAGGCGATCGCCGCCGAGATGAACCGCTTGTCGATGATGAACGCGACGATGGAGCCGAGTACCAGGCCGGCCAACACCGCGCCGTCCCCGAGCAGATGCAGGCCGTGCAACAGCACGCTGTTGCCCTCGAGGTCGGCGTCGGTGACGTTCAGGGTGACCGCCGGGTTCATCTTCGACGCCACGCCGACGGCTGTCGTCACCGTGTTGTCGATCTGCCCGGCCGCCCAGGAGGCGATGTTCGGGATGATCGCGGCGATGACGGCGGCGCCGTGCGCCTTCGGCGAGGCCTGGAATGCCTGGGCGCCGATGAGCAGCCCGATGTAGAGCAGGATCGGCACGATCGCCGGCAGCGGTAGCACGGCGTTGAGCAGGCCGAACAGGCCGAGGAAGCACAGGACCGCGATGACGACGCCGGTGGCCAGGGAATAGCCGGTGCGACCACCGGCGGCCTTCCAGCCCGGGTGGCCGATGTAGACGGCGGGCGGGAACGGCGAACCGAGCGCCGAGCCGAGGATGGCGCCGAAGCCGTCGGCGAGCAGGATCGGCCGCAGGTTGTAGTTGTCCCCGGCGGACGCGGCGCTCTCCACGTTGGACATGCCCTCGGTGAAGTTGTAGACGCCGAGCGGGATGGCCGTGGCCAGCAGCGGCGAGATGTCGGACAGGCCGTGGAACAGCTTGTCGAAGTGGAAGGTCGGCAGCGACACCGCGATGTCCTTGGCCGCCTCCGACACCGCCGGGGTGTCCATGAACCCACCGATCCAGCCGATGGCGGTGCCCAGCGCCAGCGCGACCGCGCCGATCGGCAGGTTCCACGGCAGCTTCAGGTCCGTGAGCAGGCCGACGAGCAGCAGGCCGAAGACGGGCAGCGCGATCCAGGCGGCGTCCCACATCTGCGCGGCAGGGCGCATCGAGATGAACGCGATCGAGATGCCGGCCAGCGTCCCGAGCATGGCCGCCCGCGGCGCGTACTTGCGGATCATCGGCCCGACGAACGCGCCGATCACGACGATGATGCCGATGATGAACGCCCAGGCGAGGCCCGCCTGCCACGCCTCGACCGGGTTCTTCGTCTTCAGATAGATCGGCAGCATGATGACGAACACGACGATGAACATGTGCGGGACGCTCGGCCCGTACGGCATCGCCGTGACGTCGTCACGGCCTTCCTTCGCCGCCAGCCGGCGACCCAGGTAGGCGTAGAACAGGTTGCCGAGCAGCATCGCGATCCCGAGCGCGGGCAGGATCGTGCCGAACACGTCGTCCTTGGGAATGTTGACGACGAACAGGCACAGCGAGCTCAGGACGATGACGTTGACCAGTACGTTGATGCCCAGGCCGAAGAAGGCGTTGGTGTCGCCCTTCGTCCAGTAGGGCAGGGCCGGCGCGGACGACGCCGGCCGATTCCCGATCTTGACCATGATGGGACCCGTCCTCTTTCAGGAGGCCGTGACGGCGGGTGCGGGCACGGTGGAGTCGGCCGCGGGGGCCGGGGAGGCGAGCGCGGCGAGGAAATCGGCGGACGGGGCGACCCAGCCGAAGATCCCGCCCTGGGCGGCGACCATCTCCAGCGCCACCCGCTGGAACTCGGGGAAGTAGGAGCCCACGCAGTCGCTGAGCACCAGGCACTCGAAACCGCGGTCGTTGGCCTCACGGACGGTCGTGTGCACGCAGACCTCGGTCGTCACCCCGGCGACGACGAGGCTGGTGATCCCCTTTTCGGCGAGGACGTCGCCGAAGGCGGTGGCGTAGAAGGCGCCCTTGCCGGGCTTGTCGATGACGTACTCGCCGTCGACCGGCGCGAGCTCGTCGATGATGTCCTGCCCGTACTCGCCCCGAATGAGGATGCGGCCCTTGGGCCCGAGGTCGCCGATGCGCAGCGCGGCGTCGCCGCGGTGCAGCTTCGCCGGCGGGAGGTCGGACAGGTCGGGCAGGTGGCCCTCGCGGGTGTGGATGACGGTCAGCCCCGCGGCCCGCACGGCCGCCAACACGGCCTGCAGCGGTTGAATCGTGCTCCGCAGTTGGCTGACGTCGTTGCCGAGGCTCTCCCCGAAGCCACCAGGCTCGAGGAAGTCGCGCTGCATGTCGATGACGACGAGCGCGGTGGTTGCGGGGTCGAAGGTGAAGTCGTACGGTCGGGCGCTCACGGCCAGGGGCGCGGTCGGGGTCGTTGCGGTTTCGCTCATGCCAGCTCTCGCCATCGGAGTCCACGGGTTTCGGGGTCCGCGCAGGTCGCAGTCGCGCGGCTGGAGTGCGTCGAGGGAGCTCGACACGCCCGGCCCGGTCGTCCGGTGCCTCCCCCGGCGTGTCTGGAGACGAGGGTCGGGGGGCGTCGTTTCAGATCACCGCCCGGCGCGTAACGCGGCGATGAACTCTGTATCCCGGTCCGTATCCGGATCCGTATACAGATCATGAGAGCGATTGATCTGGCGTTTCGCGACTTTTATTCGGGTCGGCGGCCCATCGGGACGTGGCGTACGCCACTGCGCGCCGCTCACAGCGCCGAACGGGTCGATATTGACCCGCGAGGCTCCGCGCCGGGCGGAGTCGTGATCCATGCGCGACGGACCGCCGGCAGGCGCGGCGACCGGTCACCTGCCCGCGCCGAGCCACGGCGCGCAGCGATCGCGTCCCTCGCGGTACCACCCGCCGGCCGTCGCGAGCGAAGGGGTGCGATGTGGGTGGACGGTCCGTGGAGACCATCGATCCTCAGCGGGATGGTTCGCAATCCGCACGGCCCGAGCCGCTGGTGCCGGTCAGCGCCTCGGCGCCGGGCGTGTTTACGCTGAGCGACCTGCTGGCGGTGCTGGACCTGGGCGGGGACGTCCCTCCGGTGCCGGCCCGATGTCTGGTGAGCGCGCACGGCGGGATCCTTGGCGCACAGCTACTCGGTCAACAGATCGTCCTCGCGGAACGCATGGCGCCGGGCAAGGCGGTGCACTCGCTGCACTCGATCTTCTCCCGTCCCGGGGACTGCCGGGCGCCGCTCTGGGTCGATGTCGAACGTCTCGCCCACGGCGGTTCGATCGACGCGCTGGCGCTGTCCTTCCGGCAGGGCTCGTTGCACATCTGCCGGGCGGACGTGATGCTACGGGCTTCGGAGGCCGATTTTCTGAGCGTGCAGACGGTCCGAGTGGACCTGCCGGGGCCGGCGGCGGGGGTGCCGCGCCCGGATCGGCCGATGATGCCGTGGGAGGTCAGGGTGCTGCCCCGAGCGGAGCCGCACCGGCTCGACCAGTGGCAGCGGATCCCCGACGCGGGCGAGGACCCGACGGTCTGGCGCGCTCTGCTGGCGCATTCCTGCGAGTTGCTACCGCTGGCCGATCTGCTCACGGCCGCGGGGATCCCACCCATGCCGGACGAACGACCGCAGGTTGCCGCGGCGGTGCTGTCCCAGACCGTCACGTTCTTCGATGACCTGGACGTCCGGGACTGGCACCTGTTCCAGGTCCGCACGGTGCACGCCGGTCACGGCCGCGCGGTCGGCCGCATCGAGATCTTCGGCCCGGACGGCGTGCAGCGGGCCGCCGCCGAGGTCGTCGGACTGCTGCGCCCGGCCCGCCCCTGACGTCACGTCCCGCCGGCTCCGACGCCCCGCCACGGCGGCGTCGGAGTTCCCTGCCCTTCCAGCGGGTCCCGTGTCCGGTTATCCCTCTGGAAGGGCAGGGCGGGGCAGGGCCGACCCGAGGTCGGTCAGACCTCGGCGGTGTGGGCGACTGCCTGCTCGTCGGCGTCGGCGGGCTGTGCTGCGTCGACAGCAACCTGGGCCGGTGCCGCCACCCCGGCGGCGGCCGGCTCGGGCTGACGGCGCAGCCGCGGCAGGAGGAATGCCACCGGCACCCCCAGGGCGAAGACGCAGCCGCCGATGAACAGGCCGAGCGAATACCCGGAGGTCAGCGCCTCGGGCGGCGCGACCCCATGGCGGAGCCGACCCTCGGTGTGATGCGTGGCGATGGTCGTCACGGCGGCGAGGCCGACTGCCGCCCCGATCTGCCGCCCGGTGTTGATGAGACCGGAGGCGAGCCCGGCGAGCCTGATCGGCACACCGGCGGTGGCCGCGGACACCATCGAGACCATCGTGGTTCCCATGCCGAAGCCCATCACCGCGAGCGGGCCGAACACGTGCGTCCAGTACGAGCCGCCCGGCGTGATCGCCGACAGCCACAGCAGGCCCGACGCGCCCGCGGCCGCGCCGAAGATGATGATCGGCCGCGGACCGAGCCGGCCAATCGTCCGCGTGACGAGCTGCGAGGCCACGATGATCATGAGTGGCATCGGCAGCATCGACAGCCCCGCCCGCAGCGGGCTGTAGTCCTCGACCCGCTGCAGGAAGAGGGTGAGGAAGAAGAACACCGCGAACATCGCCGCGCCGAGAAGCGCCGCGATCACGTTGGCGACCGCGATCCCCGGATAGCGGAAGATGCTCAGCGGCACCAGCGGATTGGCCGTCTTGGCCTCGATCGCGACGAAGGCGCCGAGCAGCACGACCGCGCCGACCAGCATCCCGATGACCGCCGGCGACCCCCAGGAGGAGGTCTCTGTGCGCACGATCGCGTAGACCAGCAGGACCAAGCCGCCCGTCACGGTCAGCGTGCCGGGCACGTCGAGGTCGCGTAGACGGCTGACCTGCCCCCGCGACTCCACGAGCACCACGCGCGCGGCGGCGATGAGCGCCACGCCGATCGGCACGTTGACGAACAGCACCCACCGCCAGTCGGCGACGTCGGTGAGGATGCCGCCGACGACCGTTCCGAAGGCACCGCCGCTGGCCGCCGTGGCGCCCCAGGCGCCGAGCGCCCTGGTCCGCTCCCGGCCCTCCGCGAACGAGGTCATCAGCAGGCTCAGCGTCGCCGGGGCCAGCACGGCGCCGCCGAGGCCCTGCACCGCCCGGGCGATGATGAGTTGTGTCTCGGACTGGGCGAGGCCGCCGGCGAGGCTCGCCAGCGTGAACAGCCCCAGCCCGAACACGAAGACCCGGCGCCGACCGAACAGGTCCGCCGCCCGGCCGCCGAACAGCAGCAGCCCGGCGAACGCCAGGGTGTAGGCGTTCACCACCCACTGCAGACCGCCGGCCGACATGCCGAGATCGGTCTGCATCGCCGGCAGCGCGACGTTCACGATCGAGATGTCGAGCACCACCATGAACTGGGCCAGGCAGCACACCGCCAGCACGGCCCACTTCGGCCGGGTGGCCGGCCGGGCCGGACCGACCGCGCCCCGCCCGCCCTCACCGGCGGCCCCGACGGACGGGGTGCCCTCGGGCGCTCTCGCCGTCACCTGCCCGGGACCGCCGGCATCGCCTGCGCTCGTTCCCTCCGAATGTGCCATTCCCAACATCCCCTCCTAGCAGCCGTCGTACACCGTACGAGGACTAGGGGCCACCCTACGCCGTACGATGTACCAACGGCAAAAACTGCTGTTCGGCTGCGTGTTCGGAGGTGACGAGGTCATGGTCGCGCCGACGGAACCGGCCGTCGGGCCGGGCGGGAGGCGTCGGGCGGGGCAGGGGCCCCCACCCGGGTGCCGGTCCACTCTGAGCCCCGAGCGGCTCGCGCTGGCGGCCATCGAGCTCGCCGACGCCGAGGGCTTGGCAGCCGTGACGATGCGCCGGCTCGCCGCGAGCCTGGGCGTCGGGACGATGACGCTCTATTACCACGTGCGCGACAAGGACGAGCTACTCGACCTGATGTGGAACGAGTTCCTCGGCGGACACCTGCTCGACGACATCCCGGCCGACTGGCGCACGGCGCTGACCGAGATCGCCCAGCGGATCAGGCAGTCCTTCCAGCGTCACCCCTGGGCGCTGGGCGTCGCGGTCCGCCCCGCTCTCGGACCCAACAAGCTGCGCTACCTCGAGCAGTACCTCACCGTCGCATCCCGCATCACCGACGATCCGGACGAGCAGCTGCGCATCATCCACTCCGTCACCGACCTGGTCGTCGGCTGCACGCTGCGGGAACTCAGCGGCCAGGCGTACCCCGGCCCGGACGAGCCCGCCGGCGACGATGACGATCGTCCTGCGCCCCTGTTGGAACCGCAACCGGGTTTCGACGCGATCGTCGCCGCCGAGGAGCTGCCGCGGCTGCGGTCGCTGCGGACCATCGGGTGCCGGCTGCTGACGCCCCGCTTCGAGCAGGCCCTGGGCTGGCTGCTCGACGGGATCGAGGCCGCCCATCCGAGCGCCCGGCCGGCGCGCCCGCACCCCGTCGAGGGGCCCACGCCGGCCGCGGACCTCGTGGGCACGCCGGCCTCGGACCTCGTGGGCACGGCGGCCTCGACCCTGATGCTTCCGAAGAAGGGGGCGTAGCAGCCTTCACGGACACGACCGGAGTAGCTACCGTCGGAGAGGTCGCACGCCGCCGGCCATCCGCGAGTCGCATTCGGGGCACCCACCATGACCGCTCGACTACCTCGCCACGTCGCACCGCTCGCCGCCGGCGAATCTCCGGCGCTCGGGCCTTATCTGCTGCTCGGCCGGCTCGACGCGGGCATCACGGGCATCGTCTACCTGGGCCGCGCGCCGGGTGGCGCCCAGGTGGCGATCCGTGCGCTGCACCCGGGCGACGCCCTGCGTGCCGACATGCGGGCCCGCTTCGCGGCGGCCGTCGACCGGGCCAGCGTGCTGTCCGGTCCGCACACCTGCGGCGTGCTCGACGCCGCGCCTGATGCGGACCGCCCATACGTGGTCACCGAGTTCGTCGGCGGGCCCACCCTGGCGCGCGAGCTCACCGAGCGGGGGCCGCTGTCCGCCGACGAGATCGACCGGCTCGCCCGCACCCTGCTCGAAACCATCGACGCAGCCCACCACACGGTCGGCGCCCTGGGCGACCTGACGGCCACCGACATCGTCCTGTCCGTCGTCGGCCCCCGCCTAGTCGACCTGGGGATCGCCGCCGCCCTGCGCCCGCTGCTGCTGTCCACGGCCGCCACCGGGCACCGGGCCGCCACCGGGCATGGGGCTGCCGCCGGGCGCGGGGCTGCCACCGGGCACCGGGCCGCGGCCGGCGGCTACGTGCCCGGGTACGGCTACGGACCGGCGGCGGGCGGCTGGGACGGGCCGGCCGCCGACATAGTGGCCTGGGCCGGCATCGTCGACCTGGCCGCCACGGGAAAGGCGTCCGGTTCGGTGCAGCCGGCGGGCCGCGGCGGCTGGCGGCGCGCGCAACGGCCCGAGCAGGACGGTCCGACCAGCCCCGGGG
>NZ_JAMQQF010000420.1 GCF_023716945.1 Frankia sp. AiPs1
GAGCCGGCGCGACCGCCTCCTGGGGCCCCGGTGCGTCCGCAGCCGCCGGCCCCGCCGGCCGGACCGCACCTGCCGGCCTGACCGCATCCGCCGGCCTGACCGCATCCGCCGGCCGGAGCGGGCCCGCCTCCGGCACGGCTGCCGCGTCCGTGTCCGACGACGGCCCGGCACTCGGGCCGCGGACCGTCCGTCGCCGGCTGTCGCTGGCGTCGATGCCGCACATCATCGACCACTGCTTCTACCGCCAACCGCCAGGTTGGCGCGACATGTCCGACCTGTTCCCGGTCGTGCCGATGACCGAGATGCTCGAACTCATGATCGCGCAGGCCGCGGAGCTGATGCCGGGCCGGGTGCCGATCGGCATCCGGGACGTCCGGGCGCTGCGTTGGCTCGCGATCGAGCCCGCCGTGGAGGTGTCGGTCGTCCTCACTCCCACCGGCCCCGACGCGGTTCGGGTGACGATGGAGGGCTACGCCCGCGGCACGGTCGTGTTCGCCGACGGCTATCCGCCGCCCCCGCAGACGACCGCGGCCACCGCCGACCTGCCGGCGGGCCCGACCGGGCCGATCCTGCCCGGCGAGCAGCCATCCCGCCACCAGGGCAGCGACCTCTACGGCGGGCACTTCCTCTTCCACGGCCCCGGATACCAGGGCATCCACCGCATCGAGGCGATCGCCGCGACCGGCATCCGTGGGCGGCTGCGGGTGCCGGCCGCGTCCGGCGCGCTGCTGGACAACGCCGGGCAGCTCTTCGGCTACTGGGCGATGGAGAACCTGCCCGAGGACTCGCTGCTGCTGCCGCAGTCCCTGTCCGACCTGAGCTTCTACGGCCCGGCGCCGGCGGTGGGCGACCTGGTTGACTGCGTCGTGCGGATCCGGCAGGTCGCCGAACGCACGGTGACCGCCGACCTCGAGTTGCGCCGCCTCGACGGGTCGCTGTGGGCGGTCGTGTCGGCCTGGACCGATCGGCGTTTCGCCAACGACGACGTGCTGTGGGCGATGGTCCGCGCCCCGGAGCTGCACAGCGTGGCCCAGCCTTCGGGTGAGGGCTGGGTGGTGGCACTCGACCGCTGGTCCGACTCGGCCTCGCGCGAGCTGATCGTGCGCCACTACGCCGACTCCGCCGACCGGGGCCGGCTCGCGGGCCTGAACCCGCGGGCGGCGCGCGGCTGGCTGCTGGGGCGCATCGCCGTCCAGGACGCCGTCCGGCGTTGGCTGTGGGCGCGCGGCGCGGGGCCCGTCTGGGGGATCGAGGTCCGGATCGGGCACGACGAACTGGGCGCCCCGCTGGTCGGTGCTCTGCCGGCGCGGCCGGGCATCCCGGCCGGCGACCCTCCGCGGGTGTCGCTGGCCCACAAGCCGGAGCTGGCGGTGGCGCTGGTGTCCGCGGACGGGCCGGTCGGCATCGACATCGAGCAGATCGTTGCCCGGGCGCCCGGCGTCGAGCTGGCGGCGCTCGCCCAGGTCGAACGCGACCTGCTCGACCGGGTCGCGGGCGACGATCCCAGCCGCCGGGCGCTGTGGTTCACCCGGCTGTGGGCGGCGAAGGAAGCGGCGGCGAAGGCCGAGGGCACCGGGCTCGCGGGCCGACCGCGCCAGTTCGTCGTCGACGGTCCGCACCGGCCCGGACCAGCCTGGGCCGCGGCCGACTGGGCCGGGCACGCCCCGCCCGAACTGGTCCGGGTCACCGTCTACGGGGACGGTCCGGACGGGCCGCTCCCACGGGGCTCTCGGTGGGTGGCGTTGCGTACGGTGGACGCCTCCGGCCGGATCCGGCCGGAAGGCGACGAACCCGGGGCCCCCGAGCCGGACCCGGGCGGCGCCGGCGGCGCAGCCGTGGCGACGGATGTGCGTTCCGCCACTGTCATCGGTCAGGATGCTGCCCGTGACGGCGCCCCCGCCCGGCGGGCGGGCGCCGCGATCTATGTCGTCGCCTGGACCTCCCCCGAGGTCGAGGCGAACGACCATCCCTGCGAGAAGGAGTAGCGATCATGTCTTTTCAGGAGACTGCGGGACCGGGCGGCGCGGGCCGGGCGGAGACCGAGGCGCGGGTGCTCGGCGAGGTCACCGAGGACCTGCGCGAGGTCATCGGCGAGGAGTACGTGATCGACATGGACATCACCTTGGAGACCACGTTCAGCCAGGACCTGGAGCTGGAGAGCATCGAGTTCGTGGCGCTCGCCGACCGGCTGCGGGAGCGCTACGGCGAGGCCGTCGACTTCGTCGGCTTCCTCGCCAAGATGGACGTCGACCAGGTGATCAACATGCGGGTCGGCGAGGTCGTCCGGTTCATCGTCGACAGCCTGCCGGCGCCCGCGACCGCCGGGTCAGCCTGACGGCCGCTCGGCACAGCATCCGAACAGCATCCATCGACAAGGAGGCAAGGTCCGTGGCAGAGGTCATCGCGAACGGCGTACGCCTGCACGTGCAGCGGCTCGAACCCCGCGGGGGCGCGTCCGCGGACTCGCCGATCGTCGTCATGGTGCACGGCATGGTGATGGACAACATCTCCAGCTTCTACTTCTCGCTGGGCACCTGCCTGGCCGACGCCGGCTGCGACGTCATCTGCTACGACCTGCGCGGCCACGGCCGTAGCGAGCGCACCCGCGGCGGCTACCGCCTCGCCGACTCGATGGCCGACCTCACCGGGCTGCTCGACACCCTCGGCGTCGACCGCCCGGTGCACGTCGTCGGCAACAGCTACGGCGCGACGCTGGCCCTGGCGTTCGGGTTGGAGTTCACCGCCCGCGTCGCGAGCCTGACGCTCATCGAGCCGCCGTTTCTCATCGAGGGCCTGGGCGAGGAGATGGCCCGCTCGCTGAGCCAGATCCTCGTCGCGATGACCGACGACGAGGTCGAGGAGTGGCTGGACAACGGTGCCGGCCGGGTGATCAACCGCGCCACCCGGGCCGCCCAGCGGCTGCTGTCCGACACGACGATCGCCACCGACATGCTGGCGACGCCGGCGTTCTCCGCCGAGGCGCTCGCCGCGCTGCCGATTCCGGTGCTCGCCGTCTACGGGGAGAACTCCGACATCATCGGGCAGGCCGCGGGGCTCGCCGCCCTGGTCCCCGAGTGCACCCTGATCGTGCTGGAGCACCACACCCACATGGTGCTGCGCGAGGCCACCGGCTACCTGCGCAGCCTGCTGGCCTGGTGGCTGTTCGACCGGGACACGCCTCCGCCGCCGTACGTCCGTGACACCGAACGGCGCTTCGCCACCCCCGAGTGGGTGACACAGATGGTGCCACCGCCCGACCTGAACGCCGGGCGCCGCCCGGCGGTCAACTGAGGAGCCGGCCGTGAGCCGCGTCCTGTTCGTCGTGCCGCCGCTGACCGGGCACGTGAATCCGGCCGTGGGGATCGCCGGGGAGCTCGCCGACCGCGGTCACGACGTCGCCGTCGCCGGCCACGCGGGGGTGATCGGCGGGCTGGTCCCACCGGGACTGCCGCTGCTGGCGTTACCGGAGACACTCAGCGAGGACGACCGCGCCGACATCGTCGCCCGTTCCCGGGCGCTGCGCGGCCCGGCGTCGCTGAAGTTCCTGTGGGAGGACTTCCTGCTGCCGCTGGCCGCGGCGATGGCGCCGGCGGTGGACGCGGCTGTCGACGAGTTCCGCCCGGATCTTCTGGTCATCGACCAGCAGGCGGTCGGCGCGGCCATGGTCGCCCGCCGCCGGCGGCTGCACTGGGCCACCCTCGCCACGACGTCGGCCGAGTTCGACAACCCGTACGGGGTGCTGGCCGGGCTCGGCCAGTGGGTCGCCGACCTGCTGCGGGACTTCCAACTCGCCCAGGGCGTGCCCGCCGGCGAGGCGGCCGCTGGTGACCTGCGGTTCTCCGACGAGCTCACCCTCGTCGCGTCCGTGCGGGAACTGCTGCGCGACCCCGAGGTGCCCAGCCACGTCGCCTTCGTCGGCAGCGCGGTCGGCCGGCGGGCGCAGACCGCGGCCTTCCCCTGGGAGTGGCTCGACCCGGACCGCGAGGCGGTGCTCGTCTCCCTCGGCACGGTCACCCGGGAGGCCGGCGGCCGGTTCCTGCGGGCCGCCGCGGAGGGCCTGCTGGGTCTGGCGGGACGGGCGCAGACCGTCGTCGTCGCCCCGCCCGGCCTCGTCGACGACCTCGCCGACGCCGCCCCCGACGACCTGCTGGTCGCCCCGTTCGTGCCGCAGGTCGAGCTGATGCCGAAGCTGTCCGCGGTGGTCTGCCACGCCGGCAACAACACGGTCTGCGAGGCGTTGTCCCGTGGGGTTCCGCTGGTCGTCGCCCCGGTCCGCGACGATCAGCCGATCATCGGCGAGCAGATCGCGCGCAGTGGCGCGGGCTTGAGAATCAAGTTCGGTCGGGCCGGACCGGCGGCCGTGCGCGCCGCGGTGACGGCCCTGCTAGACGATCCCAGCCACCGCCAGGCCGCCGGGCGGCTGCGCGAGGCCTTCGCTGCGGCGGGAGGGGTTGCGGCCGCCGCGGACCGGCTTGAGAAACTCGCCGCATGACATTTCGCCGGTGCCATCGCGCGGTGGTCGGGCCGGTTTGGGGCTGACCACCGTGCTCGACTGGCTGCCGGTCCTGGTCTGCGTCGGCCTGCTCATCAACGGGGTGCGCCTGCGTGGCCGGCTGCGCCGCCTGGAGACCCTGCCCGCCTCCGGCCGGCCGGTGGATCCCTCGCACGAGTTCCTCGTCGCCAACGGGGTGCGGCTGACCGACAGCGGGCGACGCGCGGCCAGCTACCACGCCAGTCGAGACAAGCTTGACGTCCTCGACCTCGTGCCCGGCGACCTGACCGTCGAACGCGCCCTCGATGTGGCCCGGATGGTCGACACCCGCACCTACCGCACCGACCGGTGCGTGCCCGGCCGCGGCGCCTTCCAGGCGCTGCTGGTCCGCTCGGAGATCCTCGACCGGGCCGGCATCACCCGCCGCGACGGCTTCGACCCGGTGGAGCTCGTCGACATCACCGAACGGCTGAAGACCTTCGCGTCCGGGTCGACCGACCTCGCCGTGCTGCCGGGGTTGCGCGCCGCCCGAGAGGACGCGGCGATGCGCGTGCGGGTCCAGCAGCGGGCCTACCGGTTCACCCGGCGCAACCAGCTCTTCCCGTTCGTGCCACAGCTCGCCACCGCCATCGGCGTGCACGTCAACCGGCCGTGGGGACTCGCGGCCACGGCGCTGTTCTGGTTCCAACCGTTCTTCGTCTGCGCCGGCCGGGTGCCGCTGTCGCCTCGTGACCTGATCCGCTCCCCGATCGTGCGCATCCTCAGCGGGCTGCTGTTCGTCATCGACTCGGTGCGCGCCGGTCGGGCGCAGGCCGCGAGGGCCGCCGAGGCCAAGGCCGCCGGGCTGCCCGCCGACCCGGTCAAGCACGCGGCGAAGC
>NZ_JAMQQF010000421.1 GCF_023716945.1 Frankia sp. AiPs1
GCTCAAGATCGGGCTGGAGCTGTTCTACCGGGAGGGGCCTGCGATCGTGACGGCCCTGCGCGCGGCCGGCCTGCTCGCGCAGGGCGCAGGGTCCGCTGCGGCCGGCACGGGCCCCGCAGCGGCGACCGCTGGCCCACCCGAGCTGTTCCTTGATCTCAAGCTGCACGATATCCCGGCAACGGTCGCCGGTGGAATGCGGTCGGTCGCCACGTTGCAGCCTCGATTCGTCACCGTGCATGCCGCTGGGGGGGCGGCGATGATACGTGCGGCCATCGCCGCGGCCCCCACGGTCGAGGTGGCCGTTGTGACCGTCCTCACCTCGCTGGATGCGGCCGCTCTGACCGCCGTCGGACTCGCCGGACCGCCGGCGGACGCCGTCCGCCGCCTCGCCGTGCTCGCCGCCGAGGCGGGGGCGCGCACCCTTGTGTGCAGTCCATGGGAGGTCCGAATGGTCCGTTCGGAGCTCGGTGACAACGTGACTCTCATCACGCCCGGCGTGCGTCCGGAGGGGGCTGAGGCGGCCGACCAGGCCCGAATCGCGACCCCGCGAGAGGCGCTCGAGGCGGGTGCGGACCTGGTCGTGGTGGGCCGTCCGATCACCCGAGCCGCCGATCTGGGCATAGCGGCAAAGGTCGTCGCAGACAGTATTTCCGCAGGTCAGGGGCCTGCGTCTCGCTGACGGCCGAGGTCAGGGCGGGGTGTGTTCGTCCTGGTGCGGTACGAAGCGGTACGGTGGGGCCGTCGTAGACCGAAAGGGTGCGGCACGAGCGGGCCACCCCTTTCGTCCCGTCAAAGCCTTCTCTTGTGCGAACAATATGTCCGCATCAGAGTGTTGTGGCCAAGGCTGGACCGAGGAGCCACTTCCTCGCTAGTTTGCGCGGCGCGATCACCCAATTGAGGAGGCGTACCCGTGCCCCTGCCGCCCCTAACGCCCGAGCAGAGGGCCGCCGCCCTCGAGAAAGCCGCGCTGGCTCGTAAGCAGCGCGCGGAACTCAAGGAGCGGTTGAAGAAGGCCGAGACCACTCTGGCCGCCGTCTTGGAACAAGCCGAGGCCGATGAGGTCGTCGGCAAGATGAAGGTTTCGGCTGTTCTGGAGTCGCTTCCCGGAGTTGGGCGCGTGCGCGCCCAGAAGATCCGAGAACGACTCGGGATCAGTCCGACCCGCCGGCTGAGAGGGCTCGGCGCGAAGCAACGCGCCGCGCTCCTCGAGGAGTTCGGAACGGCCTGATCCGGCGGAGTGGGAAATCCACTCCGGCAACCGGAGTAGGGCCTTGGCGGGACGCGGCGTCGCCGGGTGAGTGGTCTCACTCACGTTCTTCCGGCGAAGCCGCGGTACCTTCCGAGCGGATCGAGGGCCGGCATTCTTTACCGGCCCTCGATCCGAAAGTCCATGGGAAAGAAGTCCCTCCCTGGGTCATCCGCGGCGGATGACCGCTGTGCGGCAGCCGTCCCGGAGGCCCTAGGGTTGGGGCCGTGGGTCTCACAGTGCTGTCCGGGCCGTCCGGCGTCGGGAAGGGAACGGTCGTTGCGGCCGTCCGCGAGCGTCATCCCGAGGTCTGGGTCTCGGTCAGTGCGACCACCCGGGCTCCCCGGCCCGGGGAGACCGACGGTGTCGAGTACCACTTCGTCGACGCCGAGGAGTTCGCCCGGATGGTCAAGTCCGGCGAGTTCGTCGAGCATGCGATGTTCGCCGGGCACGCCTACGGCACCCCGCGGGGTCCCCTGCTGGAACGGCTCGCCGTCGGCGACCCGTGCCTGCTGGAGATCGAACTGCTCGGGGCCCGCCAGGTGCGTTCGGCGATGCCCGACGCCCGGTTCGTCTTTCTCGCCCCACCCACGTTCGAAGAGCTGATCCGGCGGCTGACCGGCCGGGGCACCGAATCGCCCGAGGTCATCGCCCGCCGGCTGGACCGGGCTCGCATCGAGCTCGCGGCCGAGACGGAGTTCGACCACGTGGTCGTCAACGACGATGTGCGGGCCGCGGCCGCGCGGTTGGTAGCATTGATGATCGGCTCCTAGGTGCGGGTCCGCTCGTACCGCGCCGTGAAGCCGCACCTCACGTGCCTGATCCGGGTGCAGGCGGCTTGCCGGCCTGTGCAGGCAGGCCCGTGTGCGCCGAGCACGGTCCGGACGGCGGCCGCCGCCCCGGACGCCCACCCCGGAAGGACATCGTGGCCGGAACCGTAGCCCACCCCGAAGGCATCACCAACCCGCCGATCGACGAGCTGCTCGAGGCCACCGACTCGAAGTACAGCCTGGTCATCTACGCGGCCAAGCGGGCTCGCCAGATCAACGCCTACTACTCGCAGCTCGGCGAGGGCCTGCTGGAGTACGTCGGCCCGCTGGTCGAGACGACAAACGCCCAGGAGAAGCCGCTGTCGATCGCGCTGCGCGAGATCAACGCCGGCCTGCTCACGCACGAGACCGTCGCCGACAGCCTCCCGCCGGTCGCCTGACCCAGCCGTGACCGACGAGCCCACCGGCGCCGCGGGCGCCTCGGCCCGGCGGCCCCGGGTCGTGCTCGGCGTGGCCGGCGGCATCGCCGCCTACAAGGCGGTCGAGGTGCTGCGCCGGTTCACCGAGTCCGGGCACGAGGTGCGGGTCGTGCCCACGCCGTCCGCGCTGCGGTTCGTCGGGGAGACGACGTGGGCGGCGCTGTCCGGCAACCCGGTCACGACCGATGTCTGGAGCGACGCCGACGAGGTCGCCCACGTCCGCATCGGGCGGGAGGCCGACCTGGTCCTCGTCGTGCCCGCGACCGCGGACCTGATGGCCCGCGCCGCCGCCGGCCGGGCGGATGACCTGCTCACCGGAACCCTGCTCACAGCCACCTGCCCGGTGGTCTTCGCGCCGGCGATGCACACCGAGATGTGGCAGCATCCGGCCACCCGGGCGAACGTGGCCACCCTGCGGGCCCGGGGCGCGGTGGTGCTGGACCCGGCCGTCGGCCGGCTGACCGGCGCCGACTCGGGGCCGGGCCGGCTGCCCGAGCCCGCGGAGATCGCCGCGCTCGGCATGGCGGTGCTCGCCCGCGGGGCCGCCGGCGTCCGCCCGGACCTCGCCGGCCAACACGTGCTGGTCACCGCCGGGGGTACCAGGGAGTACCTCGATCCGGTCCGTTTCCTCGGCAACGCCTCCAGCGGGCGCCAGGGCTACGCGTTGGCGCGGGCGGCGCTCGCCCGCGGGGCCGCGGTGACGGTGGTCGCGGCCAACGTCGCCCTGCCCGCGGTGGCCGGGGCGCGCACGATCGCGGTCACCTCCGCGGCCGAGTTGCGGGAGCGGGTGCACGAGGCGGCGCCGTCCGCGGATGTCGTCGTGATGGCGGCCGCGGTCGCCGATTTCCGGCCGCAGACGACGCAGGCATACAAGATTAAGAAAGAATCCGCGGCGCCCGACTCCATTGCCCTGGTGCGAAACCCTGACGTGTTGTCCGAGTTGGTGGCGAACCGCCGCCCCGGGCAGGTCCTGGTCGGTTTCGCCGCCGAGACGGGCGGTCCCGACGGGGGGGTACTCGACCACGCGCGGGCGAAACTGGCCCGCAAGCCCGTCGATCTCCTCGTGGTCAACCAGGTCGGCGCCGGGCTCGGGTTCGAGGTGGCGGACAACGCCGCGGTGGTCCTGTCCGCGGACGGGCGGGAGACGACGATCGAACGGACGAGCAAGGATCTGGTCGCGCACCGGATCCTCGATCTCGTGGCAAAGTTCTCGACCGATCACGATGGCGGAACGCCGGGCGAGGCAGTGCGGGTGCCTGTGCACACTCCTCGGTAAGCTTCGTCGGAATCAACCGGATCTCCCAGGGGGTTAGACCAGTGGCGACGCGCCTGTTCACGTCCGAGTCCGTCACCGAGGGACATCCGGACAAGATCGCTGACCAGATCAGCGACTCGATCCTCGATGCCATGATCAAGGACGACCCGAAGAGTCGGGTCGCGGTGGAGACGCTCATCACGACCGGCCAGGTCCACGTCGCGGGTGAGGTCACCACCAAGACCTACGTCGACATCGCCGCGGTCGTCCGCGAGCGGATCCTGGAGATCGGGTACGACTCGTCCAAGAAGGGTTTCGACGGCGCCTCCTGCGGGGTCAGCGTCTCCATCGGAGCGCAGTCCGCGGACATCGCCCAGGGCGTGGACACCGCCCATGAGACCCGCGTCGAGGGTTCCAGCGAGGACGAGCTCGACCGTCAGGGCGCCGGTGACCAGGGCCTGATGTTCGGCTTCGCCTGCGACCAGACCCCCGAGCTCATGCCGCTGCCGATCGCGCTGGCGCACCGCCTCGCCCGGCGGCTGTCCGCGGTCCGCAAGGACGGTCAGGTCGGCTACCTGCGCCCGGACGGCAAGACCCAGGTCACCATCGAGTACGCCGACGGCAAGCCCGTCCGCCTCGACACCGTCGTCGTGTCCACCCAGCACGCCGCCGACATCGACCTCGACACGCTGCTCGCGCCCGACATCGCCGAGTACGTCGTCGAGCCGGAGCTGGCGCTGCTCGAGATCTCCACCGAGGGCCGCCGGCTGCTGGTCAACCCGACCGGCCGCTTCGAGATCGGCGGCCCGATGGGCGACGCCGGCCTGACCGGCCGCAAGATCATCGTTGACACCTACGGCGGCTACGCCCGTCACGGCGGCGGCGCCTTCTCCGGCAAGGACCCGTCCAAGGTCGACCGTTCGGCCGCCTACGCCATGCGCTGGGTCGCCAAGAACGTTGTCGCCGCCGGCCTCGCCAGCGCCTGCGAGGTGCAGATCGCCTACGCCATCGGCAAGGCGCACCCGGTCGGCCTGTTCGTCGAGACCTTCGGCACCGGCACGGTCCCCGAGGAGCAGATCCAGGACGCCGTGACCCAGGTGTTCGACCTGCGCCCGGCCGCCATCATCCGCGACCTGGACCTGCTGCGCCCGATCTACGCCCAGACCGCCGCCTACGGGCACTTCGGCCGCCCCGAGCTCGACTTCACCTGGGAGTCCACCTCGCGCGCCGAGGCGCTCCAGCGCGTCGTCAAGGGCTGACGCCCCGACCGCCGCTGGCTGGCACGACCCGGGTAGCCGGGCTGGACCGCACCGCCGGCCCGGCCCGGCTTCCCCTTTTCCCGGCCGCCGATCGCCGTGCGCTGATCGCGGTGGGCTGATCGCGGTGGGCCGATCGTTGCGGCGCCGATCTCCGTGATCGATCGCGGAGGGCCGATTCCCGAGGGCGACCCGGGATGGCGTGGCCGACGATTGCTGTCGGAGATGGCTGGTACTAATGCCCTCATGACCGATCAGCCCGCGACGATCCCCGGCGTCGGCCCGGGGCCGGCCGGGCGACCCGGCCGGGATTCGGCGGCGCGCGCAGGCTCCGGTGCGAGCGGGGGCCCGGGG
>NZ_JAMQQF010000422.1 GCF_023716945.1 Frankia sp. AiPs1
GGCCTGCGAGACTTAGCACTCGGCGGTCGATGGACCGGCCCACCCGACCGCGCGCGTGCGGCGGGCGGTGCCGTCCGCGCACGCGACCGCGGGGCCGGCGCCGCCGGCGCCACAGGCGGGAACATTCGGCGCGGGGAGGGGCTGGGCAATGCAGGTCTTCGGAGTTGACGTCGGAGGAAGCGGGATCAAGGGCGCTCCGGTCAACATCGAGGACGGCACGCTGGCCGCGCCCCGATTGCGGATTCCGACCCCACAGCCCGCCGAGCCCGCCGCCGTCGCGGCGACCATCGCCGAGATCGTCAACCACTTCAGCTGGTCCGGTCCGGTGGGTGTCGCCCTGCCGTCGGTCGTCAAGAACGGCGTGGCGCTGACGGCGGCGAACATCGCGCCGTCCTGGGTCGGCACCGACATCGTCGGCGTGCTCGCCAGCGCCCTCGGCCGAGCCGACGCGGAGGCCACCTCGGTGTCGGCGCAGCCGACCGGCTCCGTCACTGCGGCGGACATCACCACGGTGAACGACGCGGACGCCGCCGGGGTCGCGGAGATGGCCTTCGGGGCGGGCCGCGACACCGCCGGGCTGGTCGTGATGACGACGTTCGGCACCGGCATCGGGACCGCCCTGTTCCTGCACGGGCAGCTCGTCCCGAACACCGAGCTCGGGCACCTGGAGATCCACGGACACGACGCGGAGACAAAGGCCTCCGACGCGGCCCGCGAACGGGAGGACCTGTCGTGGGAGAAGTGGGCGAAGCGGGTGACCCGGTACCTCAGCACGCTCGAGGCGCTGCTCTGGCCCGATCTGATCATCATCGGCGGCGGGGTCAGCAAGAAGGCCGACAAGTTCCTCGACCAGCTCGAGCTGCGCACCCGGGTGGTACCGGCGCAACTACAGAACGAGGCGGGCATCGTGGGCGCCGCGCTGTCCGGCCTGGCCGATCAGAGCCGCCCGCGCCCGACGGCGCGTCCGGCGCGGCGGCGGGGACCGGCGACCCGGCCGCCGGGCGGCCGCCGGCCGTAGGATCATTCGGCCGGCTCCCGGCCCGGACGGACAGGCCCGACTCGGTCAGACTGTGCGTGTCGTCCGCTGTCAGCCCGCCGGGCGGCCGCATCGATGGCAGGCTGTCACCTACCGGGACGCACATGCCGAAGGCGGGTTCAGGTGCGTCATGCCGATCTGCCCGCAGGCTCGTCGGCCGACCGGCGCGATGTGCGCCGCGGCGTGCCGACCCGGGCACGGTACGGCTTCGAGTGAACAGGAGGCGCCATGCGTGAGCTGAGGGCGGTCGCACTCAGCGAGGACGGCGGCTACCTCGTGCTCGCGGACGCAGGCGGCAGGACCGACGGTGAGCAGTTCCGAGTGCCGGTGGACGACCGGCTCCGGGCTGCTCTGCGCGGGATGCGCCGCAGCGAGGTGCGCACCGAAAGCGCGCTGACCCCGCGGGAGATCCAGGCCCGGCTACGTGCCGGGGAGACCGCCGCGGAGGTCGCCAGGGCCGCCGGCATACCCGTGGAGCGGGTGGAGCGCTACGAGGGTCCCGTGCTGGCCGAGCGCGCCCGCGTCGTGCAGGAGGCCCGGGCGGCGCTGCTGCCCAAGGACCCCGGCGGGGTGCCCGGGCGACCGCTCGGCGAGGTCGTCGACGCCCGGCTGATCGTCGCCCAGGACAATCCCGCCGCCGCCCAGTGGGACGCCTGGCGCCGCGTCGACGGGATCTGGCTCGTCCAGCTCACCTCGGACAGCCGCTGCGCCCGCTGGACGTGGGATCCGGTCGTGCGCCGGGTGCGCCCCCACGACGACGCCGCCCGGGCGCTCGTCGCCCCGGAAAGCACCGAACAGGCTCCCCCGCCCCCGCCCGCGCCGCCCCACCGGTTTCGGTGATGCCTCCCGGATCTCATCGTCCCGACCCCGCGGCAACCAAGGGTTTTCCCGGAGAAATTATGCAGCCTTTCACCCTCCCCGAGTTCTACGTGCCCTATCCCGCGCGGCTGAGTCCGCATCTCGAACAGGCCCGGGAACACAGCAGGGAGTGGGCCCGGGCGATGGAAATGATCGACGTTCCCCAGCACGGCATCGCGATCTGGACCGAGGCCGACCTCGACGCCCACGACTACGCCCTGCTGTGCGCCTACACCCATCCCGACGCCACCGCCGATCGCCTGAACCTGATCACCGACTGGTACGTCTGGGTCTTCTACTTCGACGACCACTTCCTTGAGCTCTACAAGAGGTCGCACGACCTGGCCGGCGCCCGGGCCTACCTCGACCGGCTCCCCGCGTTCATGCCGGTGGAGGGCGACATCACCGAGGAGCCGTCGAACCCGGTGGAGCGCGGCCTGGCCGACCTGTGGACACGGACCGTGCCGGCCCGCTCGGCCGACTGGCGGGCCCGCTTCGCGGTCAGCACCCGCAACCTGCTCGACGAGTCCCTCTGGGAACTCGAGAACATCAACGCCGCTCGGCTTTCCAACCCGATCGAGTATGTCGAGATGCGTCGCAAGGTCGGCGGTGCCCCCTGGTCGGCGAACCTCGTCGAGCATGCCGCCGATGCCGAGGTCCCGGCCCGCGTCGCCGCCACCCGCCCGTTGCAGGTGCTGCGCGACACCTTCTCCGACGCGGTGCACCTGCGCAACGACCTGTTCTCCTACGAGCGAGAGGTCACCGAGGAGGGCGAGCTCAGCAACGGGGTGCTGGTCGTGGAGCGCTTCCTCGACATCGACACGCAGGCCGCCGCCGACACCGTCAACGACCTGCTGACCTCCCGGCTGCACCAGTTCGAGCACACCGCGGCCACGGAACTGCCAGCCGTCCTCGACGAGCACGCCATCGACCCGGCGGGCCGGCTCGCGGCGCTGGCGTACGTCAAGGGTCTGCAGGACTGGCAGTCCGGCGGGCACGAGTGGCACCTGCGCTCCAGCCGCTACATGAACCGCGAGACGACCCCCGACGAGGTCGCCGGCCTCGGGCTCGCCGTCGGGTTCGGGGGGACGGGCAGCCTCGTCCCCGCCGCCGGACTGCCCGGCATCCCCGGGATCCCCAGCCTCGGCACCTCGGCCATCCGGGTCATCCCGTCGCTGCTGGCCACCGCACCGCGGCGGCTCCGGTCGTTCGCCAACGTGCCGTTCCGGGTCGTCGGTCCGACCCCGCTGCCGGAGTTCTACCTGCCATACACCAGCGGACAGAGCCCCCACCTGGACCACTCACGGGAGGAGGCCGTCCGCTGGGCGCGGTCGGTGGGCCTGCTGGACCGGGTTCCGGGCATCTGGGACGAGCACAAGCTGCGCGCGGCCGACTTCGCCCTGTGCTCGGCGGGCATCCACCCGGACGCGACCGCCGAGGAGCTCGACCTCACGACGGGCTGGCTGACCTGGGGAACCTACGCGGACGACTACTATCCGGCGATCTTCGGCGCGTCCCGGAACCTGGCCGCGGCGAAGCTGACCAACGAGCGGCTGCGTTCCTTCATGCCGGTCGACGGCCCGCTGACCGAGCTGCCGGTCAGCGCCCTGGAGCGGGGCCTCGCCGACCTGTGGGAGCGCACCACCCGAGGGATGGAACCCGCCGCGCAGGCATCGTTTCGCCGGGCAGTCGACGTGATGCTCGACAGTTGGCTGTGGGAACTGGCCAACCAGTTCCACAACCGCATCCCCGACCCCATCGACTACCTGGAGATGCGCCGCGCGACGTTCGGCTCGGACCTGACGATGAGCCTGTGCCGGCTGGCCCGCGGCAACAGCGTGCCGGCGGAGATCTTCCGGACCCGGCCGCTGCGGGCCCTGGAGAACTCGGCCGCGGACTTCGCCTGCCTGCTCAACGACCTCTACTCCTACCAGAAGGAGATCCAGTTCGAAGGTGAGATCCACAACGCGGTGCTGGTCGTCGAGAACTTCCTCGGCTGCGACCGCGACCGCGCCGTCGAGGTGGTCAACGGGCTGATGACCGCTCGGATCCGGCAGTTCGAGCACGTCGTGGACAGGGAGCTGCCCGATCTGTTCGACCGTCTCGACCTCGACGGTGAAGCCCGCGCGGCGATCGGCTCCTACGCCCGGGAGCTCCAGAACTGGTTGGCCGGCGTCCTGCGCTGGCACCAAGGGACGCACCGATATGAGGAGGCCGAACTGCGCTACCACCCCTCCGCCGATCGACGGCCCTTCGGTAGCCCAACCGGGCTAGGCACCTCCGCCGCCGACGTGCACCGGCTGGCGGCCCGCTAGCCCGCCGGTCGCCGTACCCGGCCGAACCCGGCCGAACCCGCAGGTGGGCGTGGGGTCAGCGGGTCCGCGTCGGCCGGTCGGGTTTGGTTGGCCTGCTCGCCCGATCGCATCCCTCGGGGGTACCGGCCCGGCCAGGCGTACTTCACAGAGGGTGGTCGGACGGCTCGAATTCCGGCCGAATCGTCCGGGTACAACGGATCGGTCGGGTGGCGGCGTGGGCCGCGACCGGGCGTGCCGGCGTTCGTGGTGTCGCCGCACCCCCGGTGCCCGGCACGGCGGCGCCTGGGCGCGGCCTCGGCGCGACGCAGCATCCGAGGGGGACGTGGCGTGTCCTGGAAAGCTTTGCGGGCGGGCGATCCGCCCGAAGTGGGGCCGTACCGGCTGATGGGCCGGCTCGGCAGCGGGGGCATGGGCATCGTGTACCTCGGCGTGGACGACGCGGGCACCCGTGCCGCGGTCAAGGTGATGCGAGAGGAGCACACCGCCGACGCGGCGTTCCGCCACCGCTTCCACCGGGAGGCCGCGGCGGTGGCGGCGATCGACAGCCCCCGGGTGGCGCGGCTTCTGGCCGCGGACGTGGACGGCGACCAGCCGTGGATCGCCACCGAGTACGTGGCGGGCCCCACCCTGTTCTCGTCGGTCGCCACCGGGGGGCCGCTGTCCGGTGCGGCGCTGTGGGAGGTGGCCCGCGGCCTCGCGGAGGCGCTGAGCGCCATCCACGACGCCGACGTCGTGCACCGTGACCTCAAGCCGGGCAACGTGATGCTGGCCGAGGACGGCCCGAAGGTCATCGACTTCGGGATCGTCGCCGGCCTGCCCGGCATGATGACCGCCTCGGGCGTGGTGATGGGCAGCATCGGCTACCTCGCGCCCGAACTGCTGACCACCACGCGCCGTCCCCGGCCCGCGGCCGACATCTTCTCCTGGGGCCTGACGGTGTGCTACGCCGCAAGTGGGCGACCGCCGTTCGGCGGTGGCCCCCTCGACGCGCTGCTCTACCGGACGGTCCACGGTGAGGCCGACCTCAGCGGCCTGCCCGGCCCGTTGCGCGGCGTGGTCGCCGCGAGTCTGCGCAAGAAGCCGGAACGCCGGCCGGACGCCCACCGGATCCTCACTCAGATCGCCGCCACCGCGGGCGCGGTGGCGGCC
>NZ_JAMQQF010000423.1 GCF_023716945.1 Frankia sp. AiPs1
GCCCGGCGCAGGCGGCGCGTTCGATCCGCGGCGAGTCGGCGCCGACGGCGCGCCCACCAGCCCGCGGCGCGCTCACCAGTCCGCGGCGAGGTCGCGCAGCCGGCGCGCCCAGTTCGGGCCGGTGGCCACGAGACGGACCGTTCTGGTCTCGCCGGCCTCGTCGGCGGTGGGCCGGGTGAGCACGAGCTCGAGATGGTCCTGGGCGAGCCCGTCGACCAGCCCGGCGCCCCACTCGACGACGGTCACCGAGGTGTCGGCGTCGGCGTCGAGGTCGAGGTCGTCGACCTCGGTCACCCCACCGAGGCGGTAGGCGTCGACGTGCACCAGCGGGATCCGGCCGTCCGGGTAGATCCGCGCGAGCACGAACGTCGGCGAGGTGACCGGGTCCCGCACGCCGAGCCCGGCGGCGATGCCCTGGGTGAGGACCGTCTTGCCCGCGCCGAGCGGGCCGGAGAGCACGAGCAGGTCGCCGGGGCGCAGCAACGCGCTCAGCCGGGCGCCGAAGTCCCGCATCCGGGCCGCCGTGGGCACGACGACCAGGTCACCTTGCCGTGTGGCGTCCACGCCCGTCACCTCCTCGCCTGCCCGGGTCCTGCCTGCCCGGGTCCGCCGGGCCGGTCAGGCCGCCGTCCCGCCGGCGTCACGGTCGACGATCGCCGCCCGTTCGGCCGACGGGGCACCGTCCGCGGCAGCACCGACCGCCGCGGGCGGAAGCCCCGACCGCGACCGCGGCAGCGGCAGCGAGACCTCGGCGAGTGACCGCTGCACCAGCCGGCGGATCGCCGCGTTCACCGCCTCGGGCCGTTCCAACATGATGGCGTGGCCCGCGTCCTCCTCGACGACCAGCTCCGCGTCGGGCAGGATCTCGGCGATCGTCCGGCTGTGGGCCACCGGGGTGATCAGGTCGGCGTCGCCGACGACCAGCACGGTGGGGATCCCCACCAGGCGGGCGGCGGCGGCCAGCCGGTCGTTGTCGAGCAGGGTGGGCAGGAACGCCGCGATCACTGCGACCGAGGTGTCCGAGACCATCGTCTCGAGGAACGTGACCACCGCCGGCGGCAGATCGGTGGCGCCGAACCCGATCCGGCGGGTCACCTCCCACGACAGGTCGCTGCCCCGCCCGCGGACCCGCTCCAGCAGGCTCGAGGTGTGCCGCATACCGACGGCTATGCCGGGCAGTACCCGGCGCACCACCGCCGTCGCCAGGGCGGGCAGCCCCAGGGTCACCTGGGCCAGCTCCGACGCGCTGGTCGACAGCAGCGCCACCCCGATGATCCGGTCGTCGAAGAGCTCGGGATGGGCGGCGGCCAGGCCCAGGACCGCCATGCCCCCCATCGAATGACCGACGAGGATGATCGGTCCGCCGGGCACCCGTTCGCGGATCACCTGGTGGAGGTCGTCGGCGAGCACGTCGATGGTGCAGTTGCCAACCTCGGACGGCCCGGAGCGCCCGTGCGCGCGCTGGTCGAAGAAGACCATCCGGCCGAGGTCCGCGAGGGCCCGGTGCTGCAGGGTCCAGCACTCGGCGGACACGCAGAACCCGTGGACGAACACCAGTGTCAGCGGCGCGTCCGGCGGACCGGTCTCCTCGACGTGCAGCGGCACGCCGTCGGCTGCGAGCACCGTGGCGACCCGGCCACCGATCGGCCCCAGCGCTGGCTCCGGCGGCGCGTCCGGCCGGTTGCGGCGGCGGTGGATCGCCCGCCGCTGCGCGACCAGGCCGGCCGCGACGGCCGCGCTGACCACACCGACCGATCCCGTGGCGGCGCGTGCCGCCCGGGAACCCGCGAACGGGCCCACGGTCCTCACCATCAGTGCTCCCTCCTCCGGGCTGCCCTGAACCGATGATGCACCGCGCGGGCGCCAGGAGCAGGGGTCACGTGACGCACGCGGGACCACGCTCCGGCCCCCACAGGTCGGCGCGTGGTCACGCTTCGGGCGCTGGGAGAATCAGGCGAAGCCGGGCATCGGGAAGCCGCTGACCAGCTCGGTGACCTGCTCCCGGACCCGACCGATCGTCGCGGTGTCGCCGGCGCCGGCGGCCTTGACGACGTCGTCGATCCAGCCGGCGAGCGCCGGCATGTGCGCCGGGGTGAGACCGCGGGTGGTGATCGCGGCGGTGCCGAGCCGGATGCCGGAGGGGTCGAACGGCTTGCGCTTGTCGAAGGGCACCGCGTTGTAGTTCAGCTCGATCCCCGCCGCGTCGAGCGCCTTCGCCGCCGGCTTTCCGCCGATGTCCTTGCCGGTGAGGTCGATGAGGATGAGGTGGTTGTCGGTGCCCCCGGTGACGAGGTCGAACCCGCGCTCCACCAGCGCCTCGGCGAGGGCGCGGGCGTTCGCCACGATCGCGTGGGCGTAGTCGCGGAACGCGGGCGTCGAGGCCTCCCGCAGGGCCACCGCGATGGCCGCCGTGGTGTGGTTGTGCGGGCCGCCCTGTAGGCCGGGGAACACCGCCTTGTCCAGCGCCGTGGCGTGCTCGGCGTCCGAGAGCAGCATGGCCCCGCGCGGTCCGCGCAGTGTCTTGTGCGTGGTGGTCGAGATCACCGGAGCGTGGCCGACCGGGGAGGGGTGGGCACCGCCGGCGATCAGCCCGGCGATGTGGGCGATGTCGGCGACGAGCACCGCCCCCACCTCACGCGCGATCTCGGCGAAGGCCGGGAAGTCGATCGTCCGCGGGATCGCCGTCCCACCACAGAAAATAATCTTCGGCCGCTCGGCGCGGGCAAGGTCGCGCACCTCGTCCAGGTCGATCCGGCCGGTGTCCGCCCGCAGGCCGTAGCGGACGCTGCGGAACCACTTGCCGGTCGCCGACACGCTCCAGCCGTGCGTCAGGTGGCCGCCCATCGGCAGCGACAGGCCCATCACCGTGTCCCCGGGCTGGGCGAAGGCGAGGTAGACGGCCAGGTTCGCCGGCGAGCCGGAGTACGGCTGCACGTTGGCGTGCTCGACGCCGAACAGCGCCTTGGCCCGGTCGACGGCCAGCGTCTCGATCGGGTCGACGACCTGCTGACCCTCGTAGTACCGCCGGCCGACGTACCCCTCGGAGTACTTGTTGGTCAGGACGGATCCGGACGCCTCCAGCACCGCGGTGGAGACGTAGTTCTCCGACGCGATCAGCCTGATCGACGCGTGCTGACGGGCGGCCTCGGCCTCGACCAGCCCGGCGATCTCGGGATCGGCGACGGCGAGTTCGGGAAGCGGGGGATTGTGCACAGTGACCTCCGGCAGGTCTCATCCGACCGGAGGCACCCAGGCGCACGGCACCGGCCCGCTCATCGCTCCCCGGTGGTCAGTTCCACCTCTGTGCGCCAGTCGCGACTCCCGGCCAAGTCTAGCCACCAGGCCGCCCGGACCCCGGCAGGACCGACTTCGCCGGCCGCCGACCGTCCCCTTCACCGGGTGTCCCGAAGGCCGAATCGGACGCCGGGCTCTCGGGATACGTCGCCGGGATCTCCGCAGAAGGATCACCGACGGCGATCTGACGCGGACCGGTACGGCCCCCGCCTCGCCGCTCCCCGGGGTCGGCCGTCGGTTGGCCGACAGCGGAGCCGGGTCACATCCGGGCCGCCGCGGCGGGCCGAGCCGGGCGCCTTCCCTTACCGTGGAACGAGGCCGGGACACCCGGCCGGGCGGTGGTTGTTTCGTTGCGGAGGCGGGAATCGTGAAGCTGGCGTGGCGCAAGAGCAGGGACATCTCGGTAAATGCCGGTCGCGGTCTGACGGGCCCGGAGCGGGCCGCCGCGCTCGCGATGGTCGACGAGTCCGAACCCGAGACCGAGCCGGAGCCCGCCGCGGCGGTACCGGCCGCCCCCGGCCCGGTCATGCTGACGCTGACGACCCGCTCCAAGATCGAGCAGGCCGAGCGGGAGTCCGTCGAGGCCGCGGCCCGTCCGGTGCGCCGCCGGATCGAGCGCGGCGCCCTCGGCGGCGGCGCCCCCAGTGGTGGAGGCTGCTCCTCCGGCAGCTGCGGCTGATCCGGGCCGTCGCCCGTCCCCGTCGCCTGCACGCTCACCTCCGCGCGGGGGCGGGGCCGCGGCGGCGGGCGCGCGGGCAGGACGCACGCGCTGGCTAGAGGTAGATGCGCGGGACGCGCCCGCCGATCCGGGTGACGATCTCGTAGTTGATCGTGCCCAGCGCCGCGGCCCAGTCGTCGGCGGTCGGCTCCCCGCGGTCGCCCGGGCCGAACAGCCGCACCTCGTCGCCCGCGGCCACCTCGTCGTCCCCGACGTCGAGGACGAACTGGTCCATGCAGACGGTGCCGGCGATGCGCCGTCGGCGGCCGCCGAACAGCACCTCTGCGGTGTTCGTGGCGGCCCGGGGGATGCCGTCGGCGTAGCCCAGTGGTACCAGGGCGAGCGTCGTCTCCCGCGCCGTGGTGTAGCGGTGGGCGTAGGACACGCCCGTGCCGGCCGGCACCCGCTTGACCAGCGCGGCGTGGCTGACCAGCGACATCGCCGGCCGTAGGCCGAACTGCGCGGGCGGTCCGACGTCCGGGCCCGGGGAGAGCCCGTAGACCGACACCCCGGGCCGCACCAGGTCGAAATGGGCCTCGGGGCTGACCAGGGTCGCCGCGGAGTTCGCGAGATGCCGCACGGTCGGCGCCAGCCCGGCCTTCTCGGCGATGTCGACGGCGTCCCGGAACGCCCCGATCTGAGCCTGCACCGTCGCATGCCCGGGGGCGTCGGCGAACGCGAAGTGACTCCACACCCCGAACGCCTCGATCACGCCCTCGGCCTGCAGCGCCGCGGCCTGGTCGCACAGCCCGGGCCAGTCGCCGGGCATCGCCCCCGCCCGGCCGAGGCCGGTGTCGGCCTTGAGATGCACCCGGGCCGGCCGACCGGCCTGCCGCGCCGCCGCGGCGATCTCCGCCAGGGTCCAGGGCGCGGACGCCGACACGTCGATGCCGGCCGTGATTGCCTCGGCGAACCGCTCACCGGGGGTAGCGAGCCAGCACAGTACCGGCGCGGTGATGCCGGCCGCGCGCAGCGCGAGCGCCTCCTCGACGACCGCCGTGCCAAGCCAGCTCGCGCCGGCTTCCAGCGCGGCTCGGGCGCAGGGAACCATGCCGTGGCCGTACCCGTCGGCCTTCACGACGGCCATGGTGGCGGCGTCGCCGGCGCGGGCCGCGAGGGCGGCCACCGAATCGCGGACCGCGTCGAGGTCGACGGCGGCATACGTTCTGGGTGCGCTGCTGGCCGACGCCTCGGGCCCCTGCACGCTCATGGCGGTCACGCTACCCGCCGTGACCGCCCCCGGGGTGCCCCCGCCCGGACGACGCCAGCAGGTCGGAGATGACCCGGGGCAGCAGGCCGGGCAGGTCGCCGGCGGCGAGGGGCACGGCGGCCCGCTCGGCGG
>NZ_JAMQQF010000424.1 GCF_023716945.1 Frankia sp. AiPs1
GGCAGCGTCCGGGCGACGCGTCGCCCCGGCAGCCGCGGTCGGCACCCGACGAACCCGACTCCGACGACTGACCGACCCACCGCCTGATCTCGACTCACCGCCTGATCTCGACCCGCCGCCAGACCTCGACCTCGGCGCCAGATTCCCGGCCTGCCTCCGTCTGTCCACAGGGAACGAAGCGGCGTGCGCAGCCCGCGGATGGACCAGGCAACCTGGTGCGGTCCGCGGTCCGCGGTCCGCGGAGCCCGGAGCCCGATCATCCAGAGGGACGAATCGGCGCGGAACTCTCCGGGGAGTCGGGGACGGGTGCGAGGTGACCCGCGTGGCTTCGGGGTGACGGGGCCGCCGCGCAGGGCGGCGCCCGAGATGTGGCGTACCGTCGTGGCATCGCCAGTCCGCTGCCGGCGGTCCCTGTCGGGGCGTAGCCGATGTGACGTCCGAGGTCGAGATGCCCGCTCTCCGCTCCCGTACCACCACGCATGGCCGGAACATGGCCGGGGCCCGCGCCCTGTGGCGTGCGACCGGCATGACCGATGACGACTTCGGTAAGCCGATCATCGCCATTGCGAACAGCTTCACCCAGTTCGTGCCGGGCCACGTGCACCTGCGTAACCTCGGCGCCCTGGTCGCGGAGGCAATTGCGGAGTCCGGGGGAGTGGGCCGGGAGTTCAACACGATCGCGGTCGACGACGGCATCGCGATGGGGCACGGCGGGATGCTGTACTCGTTGCCGTCGCGGGAGATCATCGCCGACAGCGTCGAGTACATGGTCAACGCCCACTGCGCCGACGCACTGGTCTGCATCTCCAACTGCGACAAGATCACCCCTGGCATGCTGTTGGCGGCGCTGCGGCTCAACATCCCGACCGTGTTCGTCTCCGGCGGGGCGATGGAGTCCGGCAACGCGGTGATCTCCGGCAACACGGCCCGATCCAAGCTGGACCTCATCACGGCGATGTCCGCGGCGGTCAACCCGGAGGTTTCCGACAGCGACCTGTCGACGATCGAGCGGTCGGCCTGCCCGACCTGCGGCTCCTGCTCCGGGATGTTCACCGCGAACTCGATGAACTGCCTGACCGAGGCGATGGGCCTGTCCCTGCCGGGCAACGGCTCGACGCTGGCCACCGCCGCCGCCCGCCGCGAGCTGTTCGTCGAGGCCGGCCGGCTCGTCGTCGACCTGGCCCGGCGCTACTACGAGAAGGACGACGAGGCGGTCCTGCCCCGCTCGATCGCGACGGCCGCGGCGTTCCGCAACGCCTTCGCCGTGGACGTGGCCATGGGCGGCTCCACGAACACCGTGCTGCACCTGCTCGCCGCGGCCGTCGAGGCCGGCGTCGACGTGACGCTCGCCGACATCGACCAGATCTCGCGCACCGTGCCCTGCCTGTGCAAGGTGGCGCCCAGCTCCGCCCATTACTACATGGAGGACGTGCACCGCGCCGGCGGGATCCCGGCGATCCTCGGTGAGCTCGACCGGGCCGGCCTGCTCGACCAGAACACCCATTCGGTGCACGCGGCCAGCCTGCGAGAGTTCCTCGACCGCTGGGACATCCGCGGCGCGAGTCCCTCGCCGGACGCGGTGGAGCTGTTTCACGCGGCGCCGGGTGGGGTGCGCACGATCGAGCCGTTCAGCACCACCAACCGCTGGGATTCCCTCGACACCGATGCGGAGAACGGTTGCATCCGCTCGGCCGAGCACGCCTATTCGGCTGAAGGCGGCCTGGCCGTGCTCTTTGGCAACCTCGCCGTCGACGGTGCGGTCGTCAAGACCGCCGGGGTGGACGAAAGCCAGTGGTCCTTCCGCGGCCCGGCGCTTGTCGTCGAGAGCCAGGAGGACGCGGTCGACGCCATCCTGACCAAGCGGGTCCAGCCCGGAGATGTGATCATCGTCCGGTATGAGGGCCCCCGCGGCGGCCCGGGCATGCAGGAGATGCTGTACCCGACCGCCTTCCTCAAGGGGCGAGGCCTCGGCCCCAAGTGCGCGCTGATCACCGATGGCCGGTTCTCCGGTGGGAGCTCGGGCCTGTCGATCGGCCACGTCTCGCCGGAGGCTGCGCACGGCGGCACGATCGCCCTCGTCCGAGACGGCGACGTGATCGACATCGACATTCCGACGCGCAGGCTGGAGCTGCTCGTCTCGGACGAGGAGCTGGCGCGGCGCCGGGCCGAGCTGGCGGCGGCCGGCGGCTACCGGCCGGCGGACCGGGAGCGTCCCGTCTCGGCGGCCCTGCGTGCCTACGCCGCGATGGCGACCTCGGCGTCGACCGGAGCCGCCCGCGACGTCAGCCTCCTCGGTGGCTGACGTCGGGGTGCGGCTGACGTCGGGGTGCGGCTGACGTCGGGGTGCGGCTGACGTCGGGGTGCGGCCCTGTCAGACCGGGGCTGCAGAGGGCGCGGTCGAGGGCGTCGCGAGGGTCACGGCGAAGTCTCCCTCGGGGTCGGTCCACTGCTGGGCCACCGCCCAGCCGGCGTCCGCCAGCTCCGCGGTGATGCCGTCCCGGGTGAACTTGGCGCTGATCTCGGTCAGCAGGTCCTCCCCGCGCTGGAACTCGATGGCCAGCGCGAGGGAATCGATGGTCACCTGCTGGTCGCGGACCGCGCGCAGCCGCATCTCGATCCAGGAGTCCGCGGCGTTCCAGCGGGCGACGTGCGCGAAGCCGCGGATGTCGAAATCCGCGCCCAGCTCTCGGTTGATCACGGTGAGCACGTTGCGGTTGAACGCGGCGGTCACCCCGGCTCCGTCGTCGTAGGCGGCGACGAGCCGGTCCGGATCCTTGACCAGGTCCGTGCCGAGCAGCAGGGCGTCGGTGGAGCCGCACTGCTCGCGCAGCGCGCGCAGGAAGGCCTCGCGTTGGGCGGGCCGCATGTTGCCGATGGTGCCGCCGAGGAAGGCGATCAGCCGCCGGCCGCCGCCGGGAAGGCGCGCCAGGTGCCGCTCGAAGTCGCCGACGACGGCATGCACGGCCAGGTCCGGGTAGGTGGCGATGAGGCTGCGGCCGGCCTGCGTCAGCGTGGCCTCGTCGACGTCGAACGCGACGAACCGGCGCAGGCCGCCGTCGGCGCGCAGGGCGTCGAGCAGCAGCCGGGTCTTCTCGGACGTACCCGAGCCCAGTTCGACGAGGGTGTCCGCGGCACAGGCGGCCGCGATGGCGCCCGCGTGGCTGTCGAGGATCGCCCGCTCGCGCCGGGTGGGGTAGTACTCCGGCAGCCTCGTGATCTCGTCGAACAGCATGCCGCCGGTGGCGTCGTAGAACCACTTGGGCGGCAGTTCCCGCGGGTTCCCGGTGAGCCCGGCGAGCACGTCGCGGGCCAGGTTGACGGCGCGATCCGCCGCGTTCACGTGCCGGTCCACGATCAGCCCCGCCAGCGGTTGCGCCGAGCCGTCCGGGCCGGCGGCACCCGCGGGGGTGGTCGTCGAAGTCCTCGCTGTCATCGTGGCGCCCTTCATCGACGTGGTGCAACCCACAGTAACCGATCTAGGGGATCAAGCTACGAAGAGTGACTTTGCGTGTGTCGGCCATGAGGAGATGATGGTCCGGAATGTCGATCCAGCCCGGCTCGTCATCATCCGGCTCGCTTGCGACCAGCACGCCGTCGGGCTCCACTCGGTAGGACAGGCTGTCCAGCCAGGAGGTCGCCACGAGCTGGGTGCCGTCCGTCACGAGCAGGTTCAGCCGGGCCACGGCGGCAGGGGCCACCGCCGCCGACTGCGGTGCGGGTTCAGGTCCCGCGCCGGCCGTCCAGTCGCCGGCCCAGGGCACGGCGCCACCCGCCCGCCGGTCCGCGAGCCCGGCGCCGCTCAGGGACAGCACCACGTCGGCCACGGCGTCGGCCAGGGGGCGCGTCGCGGCCCGCTCCCAGACCAGCGCGGCCAGCAGCGCCGAGTCGCACGCGGAGTCGGGCGTGGGCGCATCGGGCCGCTCTCGCAGCAGCGCCCGCACGGCCGTGGGGTCGACGCGTCCGTTGTGGCTGAGCAGCCGGGTCCCGTCGGTGAACGGAGCCGTCGAGGACTCCTCCACCGGCATGCCCACGCTGGCGCTGCGGACCGCGGCCAGCACGCAGCCGGACGCGATCGTGCCCGCCATCGACGCGTAGGAGGCGTCCGTCCACATCGGTACCGCGCGGCGGATCCGGGCCGGCTGCGCGCGCAGCGCCGGGGCGTACCAGCCGACCCCGAACCCGTCGGCGTTGATCGTCCCGTGCCGCATCCGGCGCGGCGCCCAGGACTGGTGCAGCAGACTGTGCGGTGCCTCCATGGTCAGCCGCGCCAGGGTGCGCGGCGCGCCGAGCCAGGCAAGGTGACGGCACATCGGCTCAGCCGGCGTCGCGGGCCAGGCGGAAGCCCGCGAAGATCTGGCGGCGAATCGGGTAGTCCCAGTTGCGGAAGGTGGTGCGCACGGCCGCGGGAGCCGTCGCCCAGCTTCCTCCGCGCAGGATCCGGAACGCCGAATCCGCCCCCGGCTTCGGGAAGAAGACCTCGCTGTACTCGCGGTAGGGGTGGGACCGGAAACCCGGGTATGGGGTGAAACCGCTCGCGGTCCATTCCCACACGTCCCCGATCATCTGCTCGGCTCCGCAGGGACTCGCGCCCGCGGGAAAGGCCCCCAGCGGGGCCGGGCCACTCGTGCGGTGCCCAAGGTTGGCATGCTCCGGCGTCGGATCGGTGTCCCCCCACGGATAGCGTCGTGAACGTCCGGTGGCCGGGTCGTGGGCGGCGGCCTTCTCCCACTCGGCCTCCGTGGGCAACCGGCGGCCGGCCCAGCGGGCGTGCGCTTCGGCCTCGTACCAGCAGACATGCTGGACCGGCTCGTCGAGTGGCACCGGCTCGACCCGGCCGAGGCGCCGGCGCAGCCACACCTCGCCGTCGCGCCACCAGAACGCCGGCGCGGTCAGGTTCTCCTGGCGACGCCACTGCCAGCCTGCGGGCGACCACAGCCGCTCGTCGTCGTAGCCGCCGGCGTCGATGAAGGCGATGTGCGCCCGGTTGGACACCGGCAGGGTGTCGATCCAGAACGCCGGCAGGTCCACCCGGTGCGCGGGCCGCTCGTTGTCGTAGGCCCAGGGCTCGGTGCTCGTGCCGAGCGTGCACGGCCCGGCCGGTACCAGCACCTCGGCGCGCGGGACGGTCCGCCCGGGCGGCGGCGGCTGTCCCGGGGCGAGCAGCGGCGGTCCGGCGCGCAGCTGATGGGTGGCGAGCATCGTCTCGTCGTGCTGGTGCTCGTGCTGGATGACCATGCCGTAGACGAAGCCGCCGGCGAGCAGTCGGCGCCGGTCCGCGATCGGGTCGCGGTCCGCGGTCGGGTCGCCGGGGCTGGCCGGCGCGCCGAGTCCGTC
>NZ_JAMQQF010000425.1 GCF_023716945.1 Frankia sp. AiPs1
GGCGGCGGCGAAGTCGCCGCGTTCCCGCATCACACTCGCCCGCACGCCGGCCAGCCGGCCCTGGTCAGCGGCGTCCGGCCCGAGCCGGTCGGCCGCGTCCAGGTGCGTCTGCGCCGCGTCTAGCTGCTGCTGCATCACCAGCGCGGCGGCGCTCTTGCGATGCAGGCGGATGGCTGTCACCGCGTCGGGTCCGGCCCGCAGCGCCCGCTCGTACGCCGTGATCGTCGCCGCGGCGTCGCCCGACTGGGCGCGCAGGTCCCCGACCCGCTCCCAGACCTCGATCGCCTGCTCCGGCTCGGCCGCGAGGTTGCTGCGGATCTCCTCGTACAACCGCTGCGTCGACGGGCTCGGTTCGATCCCCAGCTCGGCGTCGAGCACGTCGCACAGCCGCTGGTACTGCCGCCGGGCCTCGCCGCGGCGCCCGGCCGCGGAATACAGCCGCATCAGCCAGGCATGGTTGTCCTCGCTCAGCGGATCCGCGGCGACGAGCCGCTGCACGGCCCGGGCGGCGTCGTTGAGGTCCCCGCGCGATTCGAGCAGCTCCGCGAACTCCGCCATCAGCGCCAGCCAGTCGTCGCGCAGGGCATCGCGCGGCGCGACCACCCAGTCCTCGTAGACGTCCGTCGGCAACAGCCCGTCCCGGTAGCGTTCGATCGCGCCGGCATGGGCGTCGACGGCCCGGGTGCGCCGCGCGGTCGCGGCGGCCGACCGGTACTCGTCCACGTCGACCGACAGCCGATCCGACGGCAGGCACAACAGGTCGCCGACCGAGGCGATGAGGTCCGCGCCCTGCTCGCCGTCGAGCGCGCGCCGCGCCGCATGCAGGGCCTTGCGCAGGTTGCGGCCGGCCGTGGCCGGGTCCAGCTCCGGCCACAGGACGTCCATCACCTGGTCCCGGCGCAGGCGATGCCCGGGGGCCAGCGCGAGCAGCTTGACGAGCGCAGCCGGCCTGCGCTGCGACCAGGCCGCGGCCGGCACCACCCGGCCACCCACGGTGACCTGAAAGTGGCCGAACAGCTCGATCCGCAGAGTCTCCACTCGTCCCCCTCAGATCGCCCCACGGACGAACCCCGGCATCTACCCCGATGGTGCCACGCGGCCGCCGATCTGGACCGGGGCGGCGGTGCCTTCGTCCCCACTCGCCGGGGGCCCGCTCCGTGCCGCAGTTCGCAGCCGTGGTTCGCAGACGCAGGTTCGCAGACGTGGTTCGCAGACGTGGCTCACGATGCGCGGTTCACCCGCCGGTCCGCTGATCGAACCGCACCATCCCAAATACGGTCAAAACTTCACATTGCCTATCAGCGCCGACGGTCGAGCTTGACGGCACGCAGCGGCCCGGAAATCGTGGTCGAGAGGACGGCGTCGACGAGCTGCTCGCTCAGCGCGGGCCGACGCGCTGTCCGCGACGTCGCTCACGTCGCCGATTCTGTTTTGCCACGGCCCGTTCGCTCAGTGCCCTTTGGACCCCGGGAGCGCAGTAGTGACAGTCTCGATCGAGCGCAACGTCGACCCGTTCGACACCATCGATTCAGGGTCGGATCCAGCCTTCGAGGAAAGCATTCTTCTCGAGCGGATCGCCGGGCACTATTACCCTGCCGTTCTCGACTGGTTCTTCGATCTGCTGCCGCGGGAGGCCAGCGCCGTCCTCGAGGTCGGCTGCGGCACCGGGCAGGTTCTCGATCGGCTGGTCGGCCACCTGGGCGCCGACCGCGTCGCGCGGGCCGTCGGTATCGATCGCAGCACCTATCTCGCCGAACGAGCGGCCGAACGCTTCGCCCGACTCGAGATCTTCGCCGCCGATGGGGCCCAGGTACCGCTGCCCGACGAGCAGTTCGATCTCGCGACCACCGCAACCGTGCTGGTACACGCCGCCGACCCCGCCGGCATCCTCCGGGAGATGCACCGGCTCACCCGTCGCGGCGGGACGGCGGCGGTCCTCGACCAGGATTTCGGTAGCGCCGTGATCTACCCGGGCGACCGGGACCTCAGCCGCCGCATCCTCGATGCGGCGACCGATTTCTGGCAGGACGGCTGGATCGGCCGGAAGCTCCCCGCGCTGCTGCGCGACGCCGGTTTCACGGTCACCGGCTTCCACTCAACGGTCCGTATTGATCGCACCTTCGACCGGGCTTTCTTCACCCGAATCCGGGACTGGGTGGTCGACGCCGGTTTCTCGGCCCAGGAGGCCGACCGGTGGCTGGCCGAACTGGCCGCGGGAGCCGACCGCGACGAGTTCGTCTTCACCCGCAACTTCTATGCCTGCACCGCGCGCCGGGATGACTGAGGGCACGCTCCTCGTCTACAGCCCCCTCAACGAGCCACGCCGGCCGGCGCTCACCCGCCTCGCCGAACTCCACCCGCGGATCGTCCTGCTCGCCGAGGATGACACCGAGGTCCCGTCCTGGGCCGACGAACTGCTGGCCGACGTGGTGCGGATCGACCGGCTCGACGCGCCGGCCGCGATCCGCACCACGCGGGACCGGCTCGCCCGCCGCGGCGGCGCCGCGGACGGCATCGTCTCGCTGTCGGAGACGGGTCTGGCGTTCTGCTCGGCCGTGGCCGCCGAGCTGGGCCTGCCGTTCACGCCATCGGACGTGTTGGAGCGGGCCCGGGACAAGTCCCGGATGCGGGCAGCCTTCGCCGAGCACGGTCTGCCGACGGTGCGGTTCGGTACCGCCGGGCGGCTCGACGAGGCGCTGGCGATCGCCGCGGACATCGGCTATCCGGTGGTGCTCAAGCCGCTGCTCGCCGGCGGCAGCCTGTTCGTCTGGACGGTGCACGACCCGGCCGAGCTGGCCGCCGCCTTCGACGACGTGCTCCGCGGCGGCGCGCAGGTCGTCGCCGGCGACCCGCTGGTGCACGCCACCTTCCGCGGCGGCGCCGCACCTCGTCTGCTCGTCGAGCAACTCATCCACGGGCGGCGGCAGTTCGCCAGCTCGCTGGACCTGCCGATCGGCGAGGTGAGCGTCGAGGGCAGCGTCGTCGGCGGCGAGGTGCGGGTGCTGGCCCACCACGACAAGCCGCTGCCAGCAGGCGGCCCCTTCTTCGAGGAGGTGCTGTGGTCATCGCCGTCCCGGCTTCCGGCGGCGCTGCTGGCCCAGGTGAACGACGTGGCCGCCGGCGCCGTGCGCGCACTCGGCCTGCGGGACTGCGTGTTCCACGCCGAGATGCGGACGACCGACACCGGGCCGGTGCTGCTCGAGGTCGCAGCCCGGATGGGCGGCGGCCCGATCTTCCGGTCGGCCCGACTCGCCCATGGTGTCGACCTCGTCGAGGCGATGCTCCGGATCGCCACCGGCGCGCCGGGGACGCCCGGGCCCGCCGCGCCGGTGGCGGGCCCGCCGCGCCCCGCGGTGATGACGTTCGGCCTGTTCGCCGACGAAGGGATGTTGCGGGCGATCGAGGGGCTGGCCGAGGTGCGGTCGCACCCGGACGTCGTGGAGGTCTGCGTCTACGAGCATCCGGGCACCTACATCCGTCGCGCGCCACGCTCGGATCACTGCACGGTCCACGTCATGGTCGCGGCGGCCGACTTCGCCACCGCGGAGGACCTCGGCCGCTGGGCACAGCAACGCGTCCGGTTCGTCACCACGTGACGAACCAGGCGCCCATCCGACAGGCGCCCTCTGACTGGCGCCGTCTGACAGGTGCTCAGTAGCCGGACAGCACGCCGGCCGGCAGGAGGTCGCGCAGGAGGTCGGCGGTTTCGCCGGGCGGCAGCGCATCGAGCGAGTCGACGTCGAGGAACTGCCTGAGCACGAACGAGTAGTCGACGCTGTGGAAGGTGTGCTTCTCCTGCGGGGTCATGTTCCGCGCGGCGTCGGTGAGGACCTTTCGTACCCGCGCCGGTGTCAGGTAGAAGCGGCTGTACGCCTCCCGGCGCAGCTCCTCCAGGCGGTCCCAGGACACCGCCGCCGTGGGCGAGCTCTCGGGCGCGCTGAAATAGCCCTGGCCGGCACCATCACCGGGCGGCGCATAACCCTGCTCGATCGCCATGTCCCAGACCTCGGTGCCCTCGTGCGGGGACAGCACGAAGAAGTTCGCCTTGCTCAGGCCGGTGGTCGACGCATTGAACTCGATCGTCCGCTCGATGTCCGCCTCGGTCTCGGACGGGAAGCCGAAGATGTTGAACGAGCCGAGGATGACGCCCGCATTGCCCATGTACTCGATCATCTGGCGGGTGCGTTCGAGGTTGAGCCGTTTTTTGATCACCTGCTGCATCCGCTGGTCACCTGATTCCACCGCGACCATCGCGTAGAACGTGCCGCCCTCGAGCAGCAGGTCGACGATGTCCTCGCTGAGCAGGTCCGCGCGCAGGCCGTTGGGAAAGGCGAAGCGCAGCCCGGGCCGCCGGGCGAACTCGGCGAAGATCTCCCGCACCCGACCACGGTGGATATTGAAGATGTCGTCGTAGACGAGGAACGTGTCGACGTCGGCGGCCTCGTGCCAGTAGTCGACCTCCGCCACCACCGCCGCCGCCGACCGGTACCGCACGGACTTGCCCATGATGTCGTGGCAGTACACGCACTGGTACGGGCAGCCCCGCGTGGTGACGATCGGCATGTACCGCACCTTGAGGTTGAGCAGCGAGGTGTAACCGGCGAAGAGGGTCGGGTCCAGGTGCGCGAGGGTGGGTGTCGCGAGCGCGTCGAGGTCGGGCACGACGCCGCGCGGGTTCGCCCGGACGGCCCCGTCGGGCCCGCGGTAGACGAGCCCGACGACGTCCGCGGGCGGCGTCCCGCCGTCCCTGCCGGCGTCCCTGCCGCCGTCCCTGCCGGCATCGCGGAGCAGGTCGAGCAGGTCACCGAAGCCGGCCTCGCCCTCCCCCACCAGGGCATAGTCGATGTTGCCGTCGTCGAGCACTCCCCGGCCGAGCGCCGTCGCGTGCGGACCGCCGACGACCACGACGCTGCCGAGCTCCGCCTTGACCCAGCCGGCGACGAAGGCCAGCTCCGGCGCGTAGTAGGTCAACGCGCTGAGCGCCACGACGTCGGGCGCGAACCGGCCGAGCGCCGAGCGCCAGTCCTCGCCCCGGCTGAGCAGATGCAGCAGGTTCACCTGCAGCGTGCGGTCCGCCGACCGCCACGCGACATTGGCCTCCAGGTAGAGCGTGCCCAGCTCGATGCTGCACTTGTTCTCGTAGAACGTCAGTTCACGACCGAGGATCGCGTCCTGTTTGGCGTTGACGTTCACGAAGGCGACTTTCATGTCGATCTCCCTGAGCGGGCGTGACGGGCTTGACCGGCGTGACGGCCGTGGCAGCCGTGGCAGCCGGCGCGGGCGGGGCGGGCGTGGCGGGCGGGGCGGCCCAGGGCCCGGT
>NZ_JAMQQF010000426.1 GCF_023716945.1 Frankia sp. AiPs1
GCCCCGGCGCGCACCGCCGCGGCATCGCTCCGGCACCGCCGCGGCACCGCCCGAGCTCAGCGGGGCGGGGTGGAGGCGCGCAGGTGGTCGACGACGGCGGTGATCCGGGGGTCGCGGGCGGCGGTGGCGCGTGACCAGGCCAGGCCGAGCTGGAAGTCGATCTCCCCGGCGGCCAGCGGGACGAGGGCGAACACCGGGTCGGCGAACACCCGTCCGGCGGGCCCGGAGTTCACCGAACCGGTCAGGGTGAGCTGGCGGGACCGGCGGACGGTGTTCGCGAGCAGCAGCAGGTCCTGCTCGCGCATGGTGACGACGCGTGCGTGCCCGACCTGCTCCAACCGGTCCTGCAGCCGGCGCATGGCGAGCGGCTGCAGCCGGGTGGGCGTCAGCAGGATCTCCCGGTCCCGCAGGTCGGCCAGGTGCAGGCAGCTCCGGGTCGCCAGCTCGTCGTCGGCCCGCATCGCGACCCGCAACCGGTAGGCGACCAGGGGCAGCACGTCCAGCGCCGGATCGTCGACGGGCAGGTGCACCAGCGCGAGGTCCAGCTCGCCGCGGTCCAGTGCCGGCAGCAGTTCGCTGGACGGGTTGTGGACCAGGTCGGCCAGGCTGCCGTCCGGGGTCTCCGGGGCCTCGGGGGCCTCGGGGGCCTCGGGGGTCTCGGGGGCGCGGTCCTGGCTCGGCGCACCGGCCAGGAATGCGCCGATGGTCGAGACCACACGGTCGACGACGTGCGGCGGCGCGAAGTGGGTGGACCCCAGACGCAGCGGTGGGAGCTGGCCGGCGGCCTGCCGGGCGGCGAAGCGTGCCTCCGCCAGGCTGCGCAGCGCCGCCTCGATCCGCGGCAGCGCCGCCCGGCCCGCCTCGGTGAGCTCCACCGAGTGATGGCCGCGGGCGAACAACTCCACGCCCAGTTCATGCTCCAGCGCGCGGATGCTGCGGCTGACCGGCGACGGCGTCAGGTGCAGCCGCGCCGCCGTCCGGCCGACGTGGCCCTCCTCGGCGAGGATGACGAATGCTCTGAGCTGTCCGATCTCCATGTCGCATCCACGTGACCATGACGGGCGTCCGCTGTCAAAGCCGCCAGCCCACCGGTCTACTCGGATGTTCCGCGGCGGCCGCCTGGGGCGGTGGGTGGTGGGGCGGTGATCGGCGGGGTGGTGTCGGCGTGGACGTAGGTGCCCGGGGTCTGGCCGGTGGCACGGCGGAAGGCGTTGATGAAGGCGCTGGGTTTGCGGTAGCCGACGGCGCGGGCGGTGACGTTGACCGTCGCCCCGTTGGCCAGCAGCCCGATGGCCGCGCGGATGCGGACCTGGGTGCGCCAGCCGGTGAAGCTCAGCCCGGTCTCGGCGGCGAACAGCCGGGACAGGGTGCGGACGCCGGCGTGCACGTGGTCGGCCCAGGCGGCGAGTTCGCGCTGGTCGGCTGGGTCGGCGATGAGCCGTTCGGCGATGGCCCGTACCCGCGGGTCGGCCGGCATGGCTACCTGGATGTCGCGGGTGGGCAGCGGGGTGAACAGGCCGAACATGAGTGTTTCGGCGTGTGCTCGGCTCGGGTCCCGCGGCCCGATGCGGTGCAGGTGCACGATGAGTTCGCGTAGGAGTGGTCCGACCGCGAAACCGGTGGGCTCGGTCCAGGTGATCGGGCAGCGGTCGGTGGCGAAGGTGATGACCGACATCTCACCGGCGTGCAGCACGGCCCCGGTGTGCTCGACTCCGCCGGGAACCCACAGCCCGTAGCCGGGCGGGATCATCCAATAACGCGATGCGACGGTGCCCGTCACCGTCGCGGTCGAGGACCACAGCAGCGTGGGTTCGGGGTGGGTGTGCGACTCGAGCTGCACGTCCGGCCCGGCCTCGCCGCGGTCGATGCTCAGGATCGGCGACGTGTGCGGTGGTGCGGGCGGCACCGACACCGCGTGGTTCCAGCCGTTCATGGCGCTGCTCCGTTCTGCCGATCCGGCCCCGGAGGGTTGGCCGGTGCGGGGTACTGGTTGGCCTCCATACGCACATCGGTCAACCTAGGTTAAGTACGCCTAACCATGTGGCGGTCGCGCCTATCCCACCGGGTGTGCGCCGACCACGCGGGCCTGAGCGTGCGGCAGAGGGAGACGATTCGTGAGCGAGCTGATGATCGAGGCCGAGGGCCTGGTGAAGCGTTACGGGGAGACCGAGGCGGTGGCCGGGGTCAGCGTGGCGGTGCCGGCCGGGACGGTCCTGGGGGTGCTGGGCCCGAACGGCGCGGGCAAGACGACCACGGTCCGGATGCTGACCACGCTGACCGCGCCGGATGCCGGGTGGGCGCGGGTGGCCGGCCACGACGTGGTGCGGGAGGCCAAGGCGGTGCAGGCCAGGATCGGGGTCACCGCCCAGGAGGCCACGGTCGACGGGATGCTGACCGGGCGGCAGAACCTGGTGATGATCGGCCGGTTGAGCGGGTTGCGCAGGGGCGACGCTCGGCGGCTGGCCGGGGCCCTGCTGGAGCGCTTCGCGCTGGCCGACGCCGGTGACCGGATCGTGAAGGGCTATTCGGGCGGGATGCGGCGCCGCCTGGATCTGGCCGCCGGGCTGGTGACCCGGCCGCCGGTGCTGTTCCTGGACGAGCCGACCACCGGTCTGGACCCGGCCAGCCGGGTCCGGATGTGGGGCGTGATCCGGGAGCTGGTCACCGACGGCGCCACCGTGCTGTTGACGACCCAGTACCTGGAGGAGGCCGACGAGCTGGCCGACCGGATCATCGTGGTCGACCACGGCCGGGTGATCGCCGCGGGCACCGCGGCGCAGCTAAAGGCCCAGACCGGGGGCGCCCGGCTGCAGGTCACCCTCACCACCGCCCACCCCGAGGCCGCCGCCGCACTGCGCCGCTTCGCGGCCGGAGACGTCGCGGTGAGCCAGGACGGACTGCACCTACGGGCCCCGGTGACCAGCGGTTCGGGACTCGCCAGCGCGGTGGTGCGGACCCTGGACACCGCGGGGGTCAGCGTCGACGACGTGGAGGTCCACCCCCCGTCGCTGGATGACGTGTTCTTCGCCCTGACCGGCCGCCCGGCCGACGAGCACCCCACCCCCGGTGACGTCGACCCCGAATCGGGCGCGGGGCGATCGCTCGCCACGAGGGAGCAGGTGCTGCCGGCATGACCACGACCACCCTGGCCCCGACGACGGCGACGACGGCGCCGCCCTTGCCGGTAGCCGCAGCGCGGACCCACGGCCCGCTGCGTAAGGCGTCCGACGTCGCTGTGCTGTCGGCCCGCAACCTGGTCCACATCTCCCGGGAGCCGTTCCAGCTCTCCGACGTGACCCTGCAACCCGTGTTGTTCACCCTGCTGTTCGTGTACGTCTTCGGCGCGGGGGTGGTGCTGCCCGGCGGTGCCAGCTACAAGGACTTCGCCGTCCCCGGCATGCTCGTGTTCAACCTGGTCACCTCGACGGTCGGGACCGGCGTCGGGCTCAGCCTGGACGTCAACACCGGGGTCATCGACCGGTTCCGGACCCTGCCGATGTGGCGGGCCGGCGTGCTGGTGGCCCGGTCGGTCACCGACCTGTTCACCGCGGTGATCTGCGCCGGCATCGTCGCCGCCACCGGTTTCGCCATCGGCTGGTCGCCGGACGGCGGGGTCGGCAGGGCGATCGCCGCGTTCGCCCTCGTGCTGTTCTTCGGCTACGCCGTCTCGTGGGGCTGCGCCTGCCTCGGCCTGGCCAGCAAGGGCGTCGAGACCGCCCAGGCCCTGGGTCTGCTCGTCCTTTTCCCCGTCGTCTTCATGTCCAACGCCCTGGTCCCCACCCAGCGGATGACTCCCTGGTTGCGGGACGTCACCACCTGGAACCCGGTCAGCGCCGTCACCGCGGCCGCCCGCCAGTTGTTGGGCAACCCCAACCCCTCGGCCTCGATCCATGCCTGGCCCATGGAGCACCCCGTCTGGGCCGCCGTCCTCTGGTCGATCGGACTCCTGGCCGTCTTCGCCCCCACCGCCACCGTCCTCTACCGACGCCGCGCCGCGGAGTGACCACTGTCCTCCCGGCCATGCCGACGAGGCCACGGTCACCACTGACCAGAACCCGCCCACCACCCCAGGCCGGACCAGCCGGCCCTGGCCACCGGCAGGTCAGATGCCGGCGTCGCCGCGGCGGTATTCGGCGGTGAGCTTGTCGAGGCGTTCGCGGGTCGCGTCGTCGAGGTGCAGGTCGACGGCGGCGAGGGTGGCGTCGAGCTGGTCGGGGCGGCTGGCGCCGATGATCGGCGCGGTGATCGCGGGCTGGGCGAGCGACCAGGCGACTGCCAGGGTCGGCAGCGCCACCCCGAGGTCGGCGGCGATGGCGGCGAGTTCGTCGATGGTGTCGAACATCCGCTCCTGCCAGTAGCGCTGCTGGTAGCGGTCGGCGGCGGTGCCGAGGGTGAACCTGCTGCCGTCGGTCGGTGGTTTCGTGCGGTCGTGCTTGCCGGAGAGCAGTCCGCCGGCCAGCGGGTTGTAGGGGATCACCCCGACGCCCTCCTCCTGGCACAGGGGGAACAGTTCGCGTTCGACCTCGCGGAACAGCAGGCTGTGGCGGGGCTGGGCGGAGTCGAAGCGGACGAGGTTGAGCGTCTCGCTGCGGCCGATCGCGCGGGCGAGCTGGTAGGCCAGGTAGTTCGAGACGCCGACGTAGCGGACCTTGCCCGCGCGGACCACGTCGTCCAGCGCCCGCAACGTCTCGTCGATCGGGGTCGTCGGGTCGTACCCGTGGAGCTGGTAGAGGTCGATGAAGTCGGTGTTCAGCCGGCGCAGGGAGGCGTCGACGGCGTCGAGGATGTGCCGCCGGGACGCGCCGCGGTCCCAGGGCCGGGAGCTGGTGGGCCCGACGCACTTGGTGGCCAGGACGACCTCGTGGCGGCGGCCGGTGAGCCAGCGGCCGAGGATCTCCTCGGTGCGGCCGATGGTCTCCACCGTTCCGCCGAGCGGGTAGACGTCGGCGGTGTCGAGGAACGTGATGCCGCCGTCGGCGGCGCGGTCGAGGATCGCCCGGGAACGTTCCTCGTCGCACTGCAGGCCGAAGGTCATCGTGCCCAGGCACAGGCGGGATACCCGCAGGCCGGTCCGTCCCAGCTGTACGTGCTTCATCGTCAGGTCCTCTTCGGGTGGCAGGATCGGCCCACGCTGACGGGGTCAGCGGTTGTGCCAGTGGGGGGTGCGTTTCTCGGCGAAGGCGGTGAGGCCTTCGTGCATGTCCTCGCTGAGGAGGAGGTCGTCGAGGGCGGGGGAGTCGTGGGCGGCGGCGTCGTGGGGGTCGGGGATCCCGGCGGTCTCGTTCATGATCTGCAGGGAGATGCGGAC
>NZ_JAMQQF010000427.1 GCF_023716945.1 Frankia sp. AiPs1
CGACCCACCCGAGGGGACTCCTGGTGAGCTGGCAGATCCGCATCGAGCACTCGACGGGCTACCACTACGCCAGCCCCGTGCTGTCCTCCTACAACGAGGTCAGGATCATCCCGCAGACCGCCGCGTCCCAGCTCACGCTCGAGGCCACGGTCCGCACCGAGCCGGCGGCGACCACCTACCGCTACTGGGACTACTGGGGCACCCAGGTCACTGCGTTCGACCTGCACACCCCGCACACCGAGCTCGTCGTCACCGGCCGGTCGATCGTGCGGACCGCCGCGGCGCCGCAGCCCCCGACCGACGTCCCCAGTTGGGAGCGGCTGGGCGCCGACCAGGTCGCGGACGAGTTCATCGAGTACCTGCGCCCCTCGGCGTCCACCCCCGAGCACGCCGAGCTCACCGCCGCCGCCCGCGACCTCGCCGCCCGCCACGGGCCGCGGGACTTCATCCCCGCCGTCGGCGACTGGGTGCGCGAACGGCTGACCTACCGCCCTGGCACCACCGGGGTGCGTACCTCCGCGGTGGAGGCGTGGCGGCAGGGGGAGGGCGTCTGCCAGGACTTCGCCCACCTCGCGCTGGTCCTGATGCGGGCGGCCGGCATGCCGGCGCGTTACGTCTCCGGCTACCAGCACCCCAGCGCCACCGCGGAGGTCGGCGAGACCGTCGAGGGGCAGTCGCACGCCTGGGTGGAGGGCTGGCTCGGCCAGTGGTGGGGCTTCGACCCGACCAACGCGGTCCCCGCCGGCGAGCAGCACGTCGTCGTCGCCCGCGGCCGCGACTACAACGACGTCCCGCCCGTTCGCGGCGTCTTCTCCGGCGGCACCTCGACCTCCCTCGGCGTCACCGTCGCCGTGACCCGCCTGGCCTGACCTCGCGGGCGGCGACGTCGCGCGGTGGGGACGTCGCGTCGGGAAGGCGTCGCCACCCGAGGACGGCGCCACCTGAGGACGGCACCGTAGTCTGGACGGCATGAGCATCGCCGTGTCGTGATCGGATGATGTCCCGCCCCGGTGGCGTTTCCACCGTCGCCTGTAGCCGTCTGACGTCACCACGGCGTCGCCAGGAAGCCCGAAAGAGGCCCAACCCTAATGATCATCGTGTCCGAGCTCGAACTGCGCGCCGGAGCCCGCACCCTGATCGAGCCCGTCTCCTTCCGGGTGCAGCAGGGCGACCGGATCGGTCTGGTCGGGCGCAACGGTGCGGGTAAGACGACGCTGCTGAAGGTGCTGGCGCGCGAGGGCCTTCCGTTCGCCGGCGGCGTCGACGTCCGCGGCGAGCTGGGCTATCTGCCGCAGGACCCGCGGGCCGGCGATCCGACCGACACCGCCCGCGACCGGGTGTTGTCGGCCCGCGGCCTCGACGTTCTGCTGCGCGAGATGGAGAAGCTGCAGCTCGAGATGGCCGAGCTGGTCGACACGAAGGCCCGGGACGCGGCGATCCGCCGCTACGGCAGCCTGGAGGACCGCTTCGGCACGCTCGGCGGGTACGCCGCCGAGGCGGAGGCGGCCCGGATCTGCTCGTCGCTGGGCCTGGCCGACCGGGTGCTCGCCCAGCCCATCGGCACGCTGTCCGGTGGGCAGCGCCGCCGGGTGGAGCTGGCCCGGATCCTGTTCGCCGGGTCCGGCAACTCGGATGCGACGTTGCTGCTCGACGAGCCGACGAACCACCTCGACGCCGACTCCATCGTGTGGCTGCGGGACTTCCTGCGCGCGCACAACGGCGGCCTCGTCGTCGTCAGTCACGACGTCGACCTGCTCGACCGGTGCGTCAACAAGGTCTTCCACCTCGACGCCAACCGCGCCGCCCTCGACGTCTACAACGTCAACTGGAAGACCTACCTCAGCCAGCGGGAGCTCGACGAGCGGCGCCGCAAGCGGGAGCGCGCCAACGCCGAGAAGAAGATCGACTCGCTGAAGGCGCAGGCCGACAAGATGCGGGCGAAGGCGACCAAGGCCCGCGCGGCCCACCAGATGGACCGCCGCGCCGAGCGGCTGGCCGCCGGCCTCGCCGACGTCCGCGTCGCCGACCGGGTGGCGAAGCTGCGCTTCCCGGACCCGGCGCCCTGCGGGCGCACCCCGCTGACCGCGACCGGACTGTCGAAGTCCTACGGTTCGCTGGAGGTGTTCACCGACGTCGACCTGGCGATCGACCGCGGGTCCCGGGTGGTCGTCCTCGGGCTCAACGGCGCCGGCAAGACGACGTTGCTGCGCATGCTCGCCGGGCAGGAGCGGCCGGACACCGGCGAGGTGCATCCGGGGCACGGCCTGCGGCTGGGCTACTACGCGCAGGAGCACGAGACGCTGGACACCGACCGCTCCGTGCTGGACAACATGCGGGCCGCGGCGCCGGGCACCTCCGACGTGGAGCTGCGGCGCATCCTCGGCGCGTTCCTGTTCAGCGGCGACACCGTGGAGCAGCGGGCGCAGACCCTCTCCGGCGGCGAGAAGACCCGCCTGGCGTTGGCCGGGCTGGTGTGCAGCTCGGCGAACGTGCTGCTGCTCGACGAGCCGACGAACAACCTCGACCCCGCCTCCCGGGACGAGGTGCTCGCCGCGCTGACCACCTACAAGGGGTCGGTGGTGCTCGTCACGCACGACCCGGGCGCGGTGGAGGCGCTCGACCCGCAGAAGGTGCTGATGCTGCCCGACGGCGTCGAGGACAACTGGTCACCCGATCTCATGGAGCTGATCACGTTGGCGTGACGCCCGGCGGGCCACCCGTCGTGCCGTCGTGCCACGGGCGCGCCCGCCCCCGCCGTACGGCCGGCGGGGTGGACTTGCCAGACTGGGACGTCAGGTCGGAGGGGACACCGGCCTGACCCGAAGTGGAGAGTCTTTGTGAGTACGCAGGGCGGCACCAAGGCGGTTGTGGCGGCGCTGGCCGCCAATCTGGGCATCGCGGTGACGAAGTTCGTGGCGTTCCTGCTCACGCAGTCGTCGTCGATGCTCGCCGAATCCATCCACTCGGTCGCCGACTCCGGCAACCAGGGTCTGCTGCTGCTGGGCCAACGCAAGTCCGCCAGCCCGCCGGACGAGGAGCACCCCTTCGGGTACGGTCGCGCGCGGTACATCGCCGCCTTCCTCGTCGCCATCGTGCTGTTCAGCGTCGGCGGGTTGTTCTCCGTCTACGAGGGCGTCGAGAAGCTACGCCACCCGCACGAGCTGGAAAGCGGCCTCATCGCCATCGTCATCCTGGTGATCGCCGTCGGGTTGGAGTCGTACTCGCTGTCCACCGCGGTCCGCGAGGCGAGCAAGACCAAGGGGGACCGCTCCTGGTGGCAGTTCGTCCGGGAGGCGCGCGCACCGGAGCTGCCGATCGTCCTGCTCGAGGACCTGGCCGCCGAGCTGGGGCTGATCTTCGCCCTGCTCGGTGTCGGGCTGACCCTGCTGCTCGACGATCCGATCTGGGACGGCGCCGGCACCCTGGCCATCGGCATCCTGCTGCTCGTCGTCGCGGTGGTCGTCGCGACCGAGGCGTACGGCATGCTCGTCGGGGAGGCGGCGACCCCGCAGGCCGTCGCGACGATCCGCGGCACGCTCGCCGCCGCGCCCGGGGTGACGAAGGTCATCCACCTGCGGACCCTGCACCTGGGTCCGGACGAGCTGCTCGTCGCCGCCAAGATCGGGATCGCGCCGACGGCGACGATGCGGGAGGTCGCCGCGACCATCGACGGCGCCGAGGAGGCGCTGCGGGCGTCCCTGACGCTGCCGATGCGGATCTTCCTGGAGCCGGACATCCCCCGCGACGCGCTGCCCCGACCGTCCTCGAGCGGCGCCGAGGCAACCTCCGCGCCCGCCTGACGCCAGCGCCCGTCCGCCGGGCGTCGTCCGCCGGGCGTCGTCCGCCGGGCGTCGTCCGCCGGCGCCGTTCGGCTCGGAGCCGGTTTCGGGCCTTCCCGGGCGCGTAGGTCAGGCCGAGGGGCCGCCGAGGCAGAGTCGCAGGGTGAGGGCTCCGACCGCGCCCAGTGACACGAGGATGACGGGCAGGCTACCGGCCTGCAACCGGTCGCCCGGCCGGGTCGGGCGCGGTCGGGGCGCCACCGTCGCGACCAGCAGCCAGGGAAACACCGGCAGCCAGCTGCGCTCCGTCCCGCCCTCGGCGAGGCCCAGGGCCACCGCGAACAGCACGGTGGCGGTGGCGCCGACCAGCAGCGGCCAGCCCGGCGTCAGGCGCAGCCGGCGCGCGGCCCGGACGGCGACGGGACCGGTGGCGAGAACCAGGACGGTCAGGTCCAGGAAGATCCAGGCCAGGGCGGCTCCCGCGGACGGCCTCGGCGCGCTGGCCAGGGTCAGCCCGTCGGGCCAGGAGAAGCCCCAGGCGGCGAACAGCCACAGCGGCAGCAGCGCGCCGAGTCCGGTGATGACGTTGAGCAGCGGCCGGCGCCGCACGAAATAGGCGGCCGCGACAGCCACCCCGAGCCACACCGAGGCGTAGCCGAACAGCGCCGCCAGACCCAGCAGCAGCCCGCTCGCCAGAGCCCACCAGACCGACCGACGCTCCGGCTCGCAGCCGACCACGCCGACGGCGACCGCCAGCGCGGCGAGCGTGGCGGTGACGGCGTCCGGGGAGGCCGCCATCCAGCCGCTCCAGGGCGCCAGGACGAGGACGGGAACCAGGCGACGGGCCGCGGTCTCATGGCACAGCGAGCGCACGGCGACACACACCACCGGAACGGTCAGCGCGCCGAGCGCGGTGAACAGCACCCCGATCGCCACCGCGCCGTGCAGCCCCGCCCGGGTGAGCAGCCAGGTGACGAGCACCGGCCCCGGCGGGTGCGCCGGCAGCACGGCGACCGCGCCGGCGGCCGCGTGCGGCGTCGTCGTCGTGTAGGCGGCGAGCAGACCGAGCGGGTCGTCTCCGACCGCGCCGGCCGCCGCGAGCAGGTCCGCCGGTGCCCGCAGGCCGGTGGCGAGACTTCCGGGGGCGACCAGGGCGAGCGCGAGGCTCCACGCCAACGAGCCGAGATAGCCCAGTGACAGCAGAACGCTCCAGGGCAACCGGAACGCCGACGACCGCGCGGCCGGGACGGCCCGGGCGAGTGCAATCACAGCCGCGGCGACCGCGAGGGGAACAACGACGAGCGGGTCCAGACGCGGCTGCCAGCCGTCGTGCCACGGGGGGCGGGGCAGGCCGAGATCGACGTCGGTGCTTGCCAACAGGGCGGTGCCGGCGAGCCCGAAGACGACCAGGGCCAGCCAGATCCCGGCCTCGGCGAGCTCCGCACGTACCGCCGGCCCGAGCGTCGCGGTGGGCACGGCGGCCCGCCGATCCGCCGATCCCCGCGTGGCCGCTGCGACGCCC
>NZ_JAMQQF010000428.1 GCF_023716945.1 Frankia sp. AiPs1
GTCCGCGGCGGGCGGCCGGCGCCCCGGTCAGCGTCAACGCGGCGAGCCGGGTGGTGCCGTCGATGCTCGGCTGCCGGTCGATCCGAACGCCGGCGCCCCCGCGCGCCAGCAGGTACAGACCCACGCCGCCGTCACCACCGCCGGCACCGCCCGACAGGTCCGGCGCGCTCGACACGTCCGGTGCGGGCGACCCCTCCGGCGCGCTCGGTGCGTCCGGCTCGGTGGCCGCGACCACGATGACGTCGGCCACGTGGGCGTACTCGACGCCGGAGGCGGCGCCGTCGAGCCGGCCCGCGGCGTCGGCGCGCACGGCGATCCCGCCGCGACCGAGGCGCCTACCCGGACCGCGCAACGCCACCGTGGCAACGAGCTCGCCGGCGCCGAGCGGCCCGAGCACGGCCGCGGCCTGCTCCGGCGAGCCGTCCCGCCGGACGGCCGCGCCGGCGAGCATGGTCGCCGCCCACGGTCCGGGGACCACCCCGGCGCCGAACTCCCGCGCGATCACCTGAGCGTCGAGGAGGCCGAGATCAAGGCCGCCGTACTCCGGCGGCACGCACACCGACAGCCAGCCCTGCTCCCCGATCGCGCGCCACAGATCGGCGGGATGGCCATCGCCCCGTTCGTCGTCGACGACCGCCCGCACCGCCCGAAGGTCGAAGCGGTCGGCCAGGAAGCCACGGACGGACTCGGCGAGGGCGCGCTGCTCGTCGGTGAGGGCGAAGTACACGGGCGCGGTTCTCCTGAGGGCGGGGCGGGCGAGACGCGAGGGGCGAGCGAGACGCGAGGGGCGAGCGAGACGGCAGCCTACGACCCGCGGGGCAGGCCCAACACGCGTTCGGCGACGATCGTGCGCTGCACCTGCGACGATCCGCCCCAGATCGTGACCGAGCGGGTCCAGAAGCTCTCCTGGCGCAGCGCGGTCAGGTCGAGGTCCGCGGTCGGCCGCAGCAGGGCGACGTCGGCGCCGAGCAGTTCGTCGAACGTCTCGAACAGGCCCTGGTAGGCCTGCGACCACTGCAGCTTCGTCACCGACGACGACGCTCCCAGGTCGCGGCCCTGCTCGACCTGGGTGAGCACGTGCATGGCCTGGTAACGCAGGCACTCCAGTTCGACCCGGCGCCGGGCGAGCTCCTGGCGCAGCACCGGGTCACCGGCCCGCCCCAGCGCCCGCGCCACCCGCACGATCTCGTCGTAGGCCTGCAGATATGCGGTGTACTGGCTGATCCCGGCCGCGCCGCGCTCGAACGACAGCAGCAGCATCGCGGTCGCCCAGCCGTTGCCGATCCCGCCCAGGCACTGCGACGCCGGCACCCGCACGTCGGTGAGGAAGACCTCGCCGAACTCGCTGACCCCGCTCATCTGCCGGATCGGACGCACCTCGACCCCGGCGGCGTGCATGTCGATGAGCAGCAGCGACAGGCCGCGGTGCCGGCTGCTGCCGGGCTCCGTGCGGACCATCGTGAAGATCTGGTCACCGCGACCGGCGAACGTCGTCCACACCTTCTGGCCGTTGACGACGAACTCGTCGCCGTCGAGCTCTCCGTGGGTGCGCAGGGCGGCGAGGTCGGACCCGGCGCCCGGCTCCGAGAAGCCCTGGCACCAGATGACCTCGTTGCGCAGCATCGGCCCGATGATGTCGGCCTTCTGCTCCGCGGTGCCCACCGCCATGACGGTCGGGGCGAGGAAGACCAGGCCGAGGCTGTTCACGGAGCGGGGGGCGCGGGCGCGCACCAGCTCGGAGTCGTGGATCGCCCGCATCGCGGGGGTGCCGCCGCGCCCGCCGTACTCGACCGGCCAGTCGATCCCGGCGAACCCGGCGAGCGCCTTGCGCCGCTCCCAGTCCCGGCGCAGGTCGAACGCCTCGTCCTCGCCGACGGTGGCCCAGAAGCCGGGTTCGGTCCAGGCCGCGGGGATGTTCGCGGAAAGCCAGGCGCGCAGTTCGGCGCGGAACTCCTCCGCCTCCGCGGGGTAGGTCAGATCCACGTGGTGAAACCCATCTCGTCGGCGTCCTGCCCGCCACGGGAGCCGGACTCTCTCAGACCGTAGTACTCGACGTCAGACCGCAATACTCGACGACCCCGTCGTGCGCCGGCCGCCGACCCGGTGCCACCTTGCCGCCCCCCGCCGGATGCCCCCCGTTCACCCACGCACAGGCGCCGGTCACCGCCAGCCGGCACGATGGGGGATGCGGTCGCCGCGGTACCGCCCCGACCCACTCGCCCGAAACCGGGACCCGCCCGCCCGAAGGAGGACAGCCGCCCATGACGCCGACCAGGCCCGCAGCGCCGACCGCGGGCCTCGATCCCGCCCGCCGCACCGAGGCGCTGCGCCGGATGCGCACCGAGATGATGGACGTCGCCGTGATCGGGGGTGGGGTGACCGGCGCGGGAGTCGCGCTGGACGCCGCCACCCGCGGACTGTCGGTGGCCCTCGTCGAGGCCCGCGACCTCGCCGCCGGCACCTCCAGCCGCTCCAGCAAGCTGATCCACGGGGGGCTTCGCTACCTCGAGCAGCTCAACGCCCCGCTGGTCCGCGAGGCCCTGCGGGAACGATCCCTCATGCTGGACACCCTCGCCCCGCATCTCGTCCACAGCGTTCCGTTCCTGCTACCGCTGACCCACCACGGCTGGGAACGCGCCTACATCGGCAGCGGCGTGCTGCTGTACGACACCCTCGGCCAGGGCCTGGCCCGCATCGCACCGGGCGGCGACGGGACCATGCCCCATCACCGGCACCTCAGCCGCAAGGCGGCGTTGCGGGTCTTCCCGTCCCTGCGCTCCGACGCCCTCGTCGGCGCCATCCAGTACTGGGACGGCCAGGTCGACGACGCCCGGCACACCCTGTTCGTGGCGCGGACCGCGGTGCGCTACGGGGCGCTCGTCGCGACCAGCGCCCGGGTCACCGGCCTGCTCCGGGAGGGCGACCGGGTCGCCGGGGTCACGGTGGGCGACCTGGAGTCCGGCGACGAGATCGAGCTGCGCGCCCGGCAGACCATCAACGCCGCCGGGGTGTGGACCGACGAGATCCAGTCGATGGTGGGCGGCCGGGGGCGGCTGTCGGTCCGGGCGTCGAAGGGGGTGCACATCGTCGTCCCCCGCGACCGCATCCACGGGGAAACGGGGCTGATCCTGCGCACCGAGAAGAGCGTGCTGTTCGTCATCCCCTGGGGCGGTCACTGGATCATCGGTACCACCGACACGGACTGGAACCTCGACCTCGCCCACCCGGCGGCGAGCAGCGCCGACATCGACTACCTGCTCACCACGGTCAACCGGGTGCTGCGCACGCCGCTGACCGCGGACGACATCACCGGCGTGTACGCGGGCCTGCGGCCGCTGCTGGCCGGCGAGTCCGAGGACACCTCGCAGCTCTCCCGCGAACACGCCGTCGTCACCCCCGTGCCGGGCCTGACGATGGTCGCCGGCGGCAAGTACACGACCTACCGGGTGATGGCCGCCGACGCCGTCGACGCGGTGGTGGGCGGGCTGAACCGGGCGGTGCCCGCGTCGTGCACCGAGAAGATCCCGCTGCTCGGGGCCGACGGCTTCCCGGCCCTGTGGAACGCCCGGGAGAGCCTCGCCCGACGCGCCGGGCTGCACGTCGGGTGGATCGAACACCTGCTGCACCGCTACGGCACCCTCGCCGAGGAGGTGCTGGAGCTCGCCGGGTCCCGGGCGGAGCTCGCCCGACCGCTGGCCGGGGCGTCGACCTACCTGGCCGCCGAGGCCGTGTACGCGGTCACCCACGAGGGGGCGCTGCACCTGGAGGACGTGCTGACCCGGCGGACCCGCATCTCGATCGAGACCCCCGACCGCGGGGTGGAGGCGGCCCGCCACGTCGCCGAGCTCATCGCTCCCACGCTCGGCTGGGACGCCGCCGCCCGCGACCGCGAGGTTGAGCACTACCTGGCCCGCGTTCAGGCCGAACGGGCCTCACAGCGGCAGGCCGACGACGCCACCGCGGACGCGGCCCGGCTCGGCGCACCCGACGTGCGCCTGGGCCGGGCCGAACGCCGCACCCCCGCACCAACCGCCGGCTGACCATGTTGCCCGACCGGGTTGCTGACCGGGTTGCTGACCGGGTTGCTGAACAGGTTTTAGTAGGCCGGCGCGAGGAACGACGCCTGCATGGACACCATTCTTTGGATCATCGCGGCGATCTTCGTTATTGCGGGGGTGGTCACGATCGTTCGCGGGGGTCTCATCTACGGCATCGTGCTCATCGTCGTCGGCCTGCTCATCGGCCCGGGCGGTGTTTCGGTGTTCAGTTGAGCCGGTAGTTCGGCATTGCACGGGAGATTCCGGTCGGCCAAAAGGCGAAATTACAGGCCGTATTCCTCCAGCAGGCGGAGCCACACCTCGCTCACCGTCGGAAACGAGGGCACCGCGTGCCACAGCCGCTCGACCGGGACCGCGGCGACGATCGCGATCGTCGCCGCGTGGACCAGCTCCTGAGTGTCCGGGCCGGTGAACGTCGCGCCCACCAGGACCCGCCGGGACTCGTCGACGACGATCTTCGAGGTGCCGGTGATCCCGACGCCCCGCACCGACGCCCCGGCGACCCCGCCGGTCGCGACGCTGACCGCCCGGACCGTCAGGCCCGCCTCCCGCGCCGCCCGCTCGGTCAGCCCGACCGCGCTGACCTGGGGATCGGTGAAGGTCACCCGCGGGACGGCAAGGCTGTCCGCCACGTCGCGGGCGGGTTCGCCCGCGACGTGGCGGCGTCCGGTGATGACGTCGGCGACGATCCGAGCCTGGTACTTGCCCATGTGGGTGAGCAGGGCACGGCCGCAGACGTCGCCGACCGCGTAGAGCCAGCCGCCGTCCACCCCGACCGCCAGGAGCTGGTCGTCGACCTCGATGAACTTCCCGGGCGGCAGCCCGACGGCGGCCAACCCCAGGTCCCCGGTCGCCGGGGTGCGCCCGACCGCCACCAGGATCTCGTCCGCCTCGACGGTGTCGCCCCCGGAGTCCGGCCGCGCCGCGGCGGCTCGGGTGTCCGCGGCGGCTCGGGTGTCCGCGGCGGCGAGTGTCACGGTCACCGGCCCGCGGGACGTCGCGGAGTCGGTGCGGCTGCGACGTACCTCGACGGCTCGGGCGCCGAGGCGCACCGTGATGCCGTCCGCCTCGAACGCCGCGCGGACCTGCTCCCCGGCGAATTCCTCTTCCCGGGCGAGCAGCCGGGGCGAGCCCTCGACGAGCGTGACCTGCGCGCTGCCGAGCCGGCGGAACGCCTGGGCGAGTTCCGCGCCGACGGCGCCGCCGCCGAGCACCACGAGGCGACGC
>NZ_JAMQQF010000429.1 GCF_023716945.1 Frankia sp. AiPs1
GTTGCGGGCCGGGTGCGCCTGCCTGTTCGCCGCCGTGGTCCGGGCGCCGGCCGGGCGTCTGTCGCAGCTCGCGGCCGATCCCCGGGTTCGGGTGGTCGATCCCGCGCCGCCCGGCGCCGGGCCGCCCAGCGTGAGGTTCCTCCCATTGTCACCGGATCGCCGCTGACCTCGGGCGCGCTGTCCTCCATCATCTGCCGAGTCCCCACCATCCGGTGGACGGGGCGCGGGGCCCGCGGGGGCGCCGCTGTCGTCGACCCCCGTACCGGTCGCGGCGGCCACAAGGCAGGATGAGGCGCAACGCCCTCGTCAGCGCGGGGTTGCCGGGCTCCGGTGACGCCGGTCGCGGCGTCGCGGGCAAGCACCTCGGACGGCACCAGTGATGATCACGAGCACGGCGACGATCACGACGGCGGCGATCACGATGACGGCGACGACCACGACTACCGGACGACAAGGAGCCCAGGGGTGAAGTTGGCGAAAGGCACCCGGGAGGTTTTCGACGCGGAGAGCCTGGTGGAGGAGTACCTGGGTCCCCGCAAGCGCGGGCTGCGTTACGCCTACCCCTACTACGACGGGCTGGTCACCAACGACGACCCGGATCTGCTGTGCACCGGCGACCTGCTGGCGCCCAGCCTGCTCGGCGTGCACGTCGACGTCGACCGGATGCACACCCTGACCGCGCTCACGCCGCTGCTGCAGCGCGCGCTGGACAAGCTCCCGCCCGGCATCGAGCTGATCGAGGCCGACGAGGTGACCCTGGACCTGGTGGCCGCACTCTACGACCCGCTCGACGACCCCGACGTCTCCGATCGGGACGTCAAGGGCTCGCTGATCGCCAAGGTGCTGCACCGCAAGCGGCCCGCGCTCGTCCCCCTGTTCGACTCCAAGGTCCGGATCTTCTACCAGCACGAGGACTGCGTCCCGCCGTCCCCGCGCGACGGTCGTAGCTGGCGGCAGTACATGGGGTTGCTCGTCCGGGCCATGCAGTACGACCTTCGGGAGAACGCCGAGGAGTTCCGCCGGCTCGCCGCACTGGTGCCCACGAGCGGCCCGCCGGTCACCCCGCTGCGCATGCTTGACGTCGTGGTGTGGATGAGCAGCGCAGTGTGACTCGTCCCCGACGACGGCCCGGGCCATCGCCCGCGGCCGGCTGCGAGAATGGGTGACGTGCTGAGCTACGCCGTCCGCGGGCTCACCCGACGACATGGGGTGGGCGGGCACTCCGTCCTCGCCAACGACCGGATCGATCTCGATGTCCGGCAGGGCGAGGTGTTCGGAGTGCTCGGCCCGAACGGCGCCGGGAAGACCACGCTGGTCCGTCAACTGATGGGGCTGCTACGCCCCGACGCAGGCACGATCACGATGTTCGGTCGCGACGTCCGTGCCGCCCCGGACCTGCCCGCCCGGCTGGCCGGCTACCTCGGTCAGGACGATCTCGCGCTGGCGGAGCTGCCGGTCGCCACCGCGGTGGCGACCACCGCGCGGATGCGTGGCGTCTCCCGTGCGGCCGTGCGGGAGGTCCGCGACGACATCCTCGACGAGCTCGGCCTCACCGCGGTGGCGGACCGGCCGCTGGCCCGGCTGTCCGGTGGGCAGCGGCGGCTGGCCTGCGTGGCCACGGCGCTGGTCGGCGACCGGCCGGTCCTCGTCCTCGACGAGCCGACCACCGGCCTCGACCCGATCGCCCGCCGCGCGGTCTGGGGGGCGTTACAGCGCCGCCGGGACACGACCGGCACCACCGTCGTGCTGATCACGCACAACGTGCTGGAGGCGGAGTCGGTGCTCGACCGGGTCGCCGTCCTGGAGTCCGGGCGGGTGATCGCCTGCGACACCCCGGGCCAGCTCAAGGCGTCGGTGTCCGGCGACGTCCGGCTCGACCTCGCCTGGCGCCATGAACCCCCCGCCGACGACCCCACCGTCGCCATGCTGGCCGGCCTCGCGACGACCAACGGCCGGCGCTGGACGGTCCGCCTGGATCCGGCGACCGCCCGCGAGGCCCTCGGCCGGCTGACCACCGGCGCGGCCCTCGCCGCGCTGGATGATTTCAGCCTCGCCACCCCATCCCTGGAGGACGTCTACCTCACCCTCGGCGGGGCGTCCCGAGACCTGGAGCGGACATGACTGTGCACGTGCGTCGTCCGGGCCAGCAGGTGTGGACCCGATGACCATCGTCCCGGACGCGCGCGACGCGCCGGCGATTCTCGCGGCACTGCAGCCGGAGCCGTCGATGGATCCGTCGCTGGAGCCGTCTCCCGGGCTGTCCGTGGAGCCGCTGTCCGTGGAGCCGCTGTCCGTGAAGCCGCTGTCCGTGGAGCCGTCGTCGGGGCCGTCGACGGTGCCGCTGCCGTTGCCGATCCCGATGCCGGCGCGGCTCGGGCCGCCGAAGATGCCGCTGGCCACCCGGTTCGGCACGGCGTTCGGCGCGGTCTACCGCGGGCAGCTGGCCCGGTCGAAGGTCGGCCGGATCCCGTTGCTGTTCGTGGCGTCGTTCCAGTCGATCGGGATCCTGGTCCTGCTGCGCGGCATCCTCGACGTCGACAACACCACCGCCGCCGGCCAGGTCGTCGCGGGTTCCACCGTGCTGGTGGTGGCGTTCGTCGCGCTGAACCTGCTCGCGCAGCGGTTCGGGGCCCTGCGGGCGGCCGGCGCGCTCGACTACTACCTGACCCTGCCGATCCCGCCGGCGGCGGTCGTGCTCGGCACGGCCGCGTCCTACGCGACGTTCGCCGCGCCCGGCACGGTCATCACGGCCCTGCTCGGTGCCCTGCTCTACAACCTGCCGATCACGGGGCTGTGGCTGCTGCTGCCCGTCGTCGTGCTCTCCGGGGTGTGCCTGGCGGGTCTGGGGGCCGTGGTCGGCCTGCTCGCCCCGCGCCCGGAGCTGGCGACCATCGCCGGTCAGCTCGGGATGAGCATCGTGCTGTTCCTCGGCGTCATCCCGGCCGACCGGCTGCCCGAGATCGGCCGGGTCGCCCGGGACGTGCTGCCCAGCAGCTACGCCGTGGACGCCCTCGCGGCCGCCTTCCAACCCGGCGTGGACTGGTCGAAGGTGGTTGTCGACCTCGCCGTCTGCGCCGCGGTGGGGATCGCGGCGCTGGCCGTCGCGGCGGTGACGCTGCGCCGCGTCGGAACCTCCTGACCGGAGCGCGATCGTCCGGGGTCTCGCCGGCCCGGGGCCACTGTCGCACCGGTGTGGCCGGGGCGGCTGCCCCGCACGATAGTGTCAACCGTCCGCGGTGGCCGACGACGCCGCCGAAGGTGATGCGGACGAGAAGACGGACACCTCTTGGCGGGACGGGCGACGTGACCGAGCGTTCATCGGAATATCGGGGGGTCCCGACGGACAACCCGGGAACCGAGCCGTCTCCCACCTCCCCGCTGCCGGCCCGTTCGCGGCGGCCGCTGTCGCTCGACGTCCGCCCGGGCCTGATCGCCGGCCTGATCTGCGCGGCGGCGATGGCGATCGCGGGGTTTCCGCTCGGCCTGCTGTGGGCCGTCGCCGCGCCGCACCTCGACGTCACCGGCGCCTTGCACGGCAACGAGTCGGCGTTCGCGGTCCAGAGCGACATCGACGCCCGCTTCGCGCTGATCTGTGCGGTGGCCGGGCTCGTCGGTGGCCTGGTGGCCTTCTGGCGGGCCCGGGACGCGGGCTTCGCAGTGCCGCTCGGACTTGCCGCGGGGGGTGTCGGCGGCGCGCTGGTCGCCGGCTGGATCGGCCACCTTCGGCGTTCTCCGGACCTGCTGCACAGCCTGCCGCCCAACGCCTCGCCGGTGCTGGCGGACCTGGTCGACCTGCGGGTCCGCGCGCATGGGCTCTACCTGGTGATGCCGGTGGTCGCCCTGGGCGTCTTCGCGATCGGCCTGTGGGCGACCTCCCGCCCCCGCCGAGGTCCACGCGGTGAGCGGCCGCCGGCCCCCGGTCCTGGCGGCGCCGAGCCCGGACCAGCGGCGGCCAGCTCGGGGCCGCCGAGCCCGGCGGACATCACCGCCAGCCGGGCTCCGGCTCGCGCAGAGGCACCACCGTCAGACTGAGCCGGTCGGGCCGGTCGGGCCGGTAGGGCCGGTCGGGCCGGTCGGGCCGGGTGGGACCCGCCGGCCGCTTCAGCGCGGCCGCCCGCCAGGCGCCACCACTACGGCGTTCTGGCCGGCTCAGTTGGGGCTCGGGTCCACCCGGCGCAGCTCGCTGGAGCCGATCGTGGTGATCTTCTGGAGCAGGCCGACCTCCCTGTGCAGCAGGGCGCGTTCGACGCGCAACCGGGTGGCCGCGTCGGCCGCCGCCAGCAGGCCCTGGCGTTCGGTGAGATCGGTGACGGCTGCCGCAGCGATCACATAGGACAGGGCGACGGGCTCGTCGGGCAGGTCCGGCAGGGAGATCTGCACCGTGCCGGTGGCGGCCAGCCGCTCGGCGTAGGCGCGCATCAACCGCTGCACCGGCGCGACGGACTCGCGGGCGGCCTCGGCGTCACCGACCTCGTCGGGCAGGAACTCCACCTCCCCCACCAGGTAGGGCGCGCTGTGCTGATCCACCGTGCCGATGCGGAACCGCTGCCCGCCGACGGTGATCAGGGAGAACCGGCCGTCCGGATGCTCCTGCACCCGGCGCAGCACGGCCGTGCAGCCGACCTCGTGAATCGCCGGCAGCGCCGCCCCTGTCTCGCGGCCCCGGCGGATGGCCACGACCCCGAAACTGCGCGTTTCGTCGGCAGGCTGGGCGAGCAGCTCCCGGACCAGCGCCCGGTAGCGCTCCTCGAAGATCTCCAGGGGCAACACGAGCCCGGGCAGCAGCACGGTCCCGAGTGGGAACAACGGCAGTCGCGTGCTCATCGCCGGTGCCCTCCTTCTGGCCCACCCGGATCCTGCCCTCGCCGGATCCGACCCTCGCCGGAGCAGGCCGCCGCCGACCGGCCATCGCCGACTGGCCGCCGCCAGGGGGACGCGCCGCGGCCGGTCCACGTGCCGTAGCGGCGGACTCGACCCAACCTTGTCCCGCGCCGGCCGCGGTGTCTATCGGCCGACCCCTGTGATTCTCGCCGAACGAGGGCGTGTCGGCGTCGCCCGAGGTCCGCCCGGGGTGGCGCCACCGGGCCCGGGGTCCCTTTCGGTCGCCATTCGGGCGAGAATGGGCCGGTGTGGGGAACCGAACCGGAGCTGCTGGTCGTCCTCGAGGAAGCGGGCCGCGCAGCGGGCCCGTTGGCCGCGTTGGCCGCGTTCGGCCGGGTGACCTCGGCGTTGCCGCCGCGGCTGGCGCTGCTCGCGGTGCC
>NZ_JAMQQF010000042.1 GCF_023716945.1 Frankia sp. AiPs1
TGCGGTGGGAGGGGGGGGGACGGCGGGCGGGGCGCGCCCCCGGCCCCTCGCCCGGTCGTCGAGGAGCGCAGACCATGAAAATCGGGATCATCGGGGCGGGTCAGATCGGCGGGACGCTGACGCGGCGGCTGAGCGAGCTCGGCCACGAGGTGCGGGTGGCCAACTCGCGTGACCCGCAGACCCTGGCAGAGCTCGCGGCGCAGAGCGGGGCCACGGCCGTCTGGGCGGCCGAGGCCGCCGAGGACGCCGACGTGGTCATCATCAGCATCCCGCAGAAGAACGTGCCGAACCTGCCCGCGGGGATCCTCAAGGGGGCGAAGCCGGGGGCACCGGTGATCGAGACCAACAACTACTACCCCCAGCAGCGCGACGGTCGCCTCGACGCGATCGAGGCCGGCACCCCGGAGAGCGTCTGGGTCGCCGAGCAGATCGGCGCGCCCGTGGTCAAGGTGTTCAACGGGATCTTCTGGAAGCACCTGCTGGAGCGCGGCCGGTCGAAGGGCGACGAGGGCCGCATCGCGCTGCCGATCGCGGGCGCGGACGGTCCCGCCAAGGAGCTGGTGTTCGCGCTGGTCGACGAGCTGGGCTTCGACCCGGTCGACGGCGGCACGCTGGCGGACTCGTGGCGTCAGCAGCCCGGCACCCCGGTCTACGGCGCGGACCTCGACGCCGCCGGCACCGCGAAGGCCCTGGCGGCCGCCTCCCCGGACCGTCCGGCGGACTTCCGCGCCTGAGGGCGGCCACGGCCGGGCGCGCGACCTGCGGCGAGCCGGTCCCAGGCCCGCCGTCGAGGTCAGGCCGGGGTGCCGGCCAGCAGGGCCTCGATCTGGCCCAGGGCCTCGGACATGCCCTCGACCATGCCCATGGACACCATCTGCTCCATCGCCTCGGACGAGGGGAAAGTGCTCTCGATGGTCATCACGGTCGCCGTCGCGCCCTGCGCGGTGAGCTGGACGCGGACGATCGTGGTGGGCATGTCGAGGTTGGGGCGGCCCGTGTCGTCGGCGAAGCCGTCCTCGAACTCCAGCCGGTGCGGGACGTCGACCGCCTGGACGCGCCACCAGCCGTAGTGCCTGTCTCCCTCCGGCCCGGTCATGAAGTACGTGACCGAGCCGCCGGGAGCCAGGTCGTGGTCGACGACGGTCGCCGGGTAGGTCGGCGGGCCCCACCACCGCTCGAGCTGGCGCGGGTCGGCCCAGATCCGCCACACCCGCTGCGGCGGTGCCTCGAACCTGGAGCTGATGGTGAGGCTGAGGGTCTCAGGGTCCTTCTTCACGTCGATCACAGTCATGCGCGTCGCTCCCTGCCGTCTGCCGGCTCGCTGTCTGCCGGCTCGCTGTCTGTCGTGTCGCTGTCCGCTGTGTCGCTGTCGGCGGCGCTGAAGTCTGCCGCGCCGCTGTCTGCCGTGTCGCTGTCGGACGGGTCGGGTTCGGCGAGGACCGCGGCCATCCGATCGAGGCGTCCCAGCCACAGGGCCGCAAGCTCGTCCAGTAACCGATGAACCTCGCGCAGCGCGTCCGCGTTGCCCCGTACGCGCTGCTCCCGACCCTGCCGCCGTTTCGTGATCAGCCCGGCGCCTTCCAGCACCGCCACGTGCTTCTGAACGGCCGCGAAGCTCATCGGGAACCGCCGGGCAAGATCGGAGACCGAGTGCTCTCCGGTCAGGGTGAGCGCCACGATCTCGCGCCTCGTCGCGTCGGCCAGGGCATGGAAGAGGCGATTCGCGTGCTCGACGGAGCCGTGATCTACAACCATCGAGTTGTAGGTTAGCGGATGTCGGCGAGTGCGGCAACCGGGCTGCGGACGTGACTGAGGGTAATAATCTGGAAGTGAAGGGTGGCTAAGATCTCTCGCTCACCGACGTGATTGCGGTGGTCGGGCAGTGGCCGTCGACTGGATCCCAGGTGTCTGCCGGAAGCGGAGTTTCAGTACTCCGTGCTGTCGTGACTTCGTGCTGTCGCGCTACCCGTCGGCGAGGCGTTGGATGGTGGCGCTCAGCCAGGCCTGGAGATCGGCCGGGTCGCCGAGTTCGGACCGCAGGACCCGGCGGCGGGTCGAGACACCGAGCACGAAGGCGTCGATCGCCGCGGCTCGGCCGCGGGCGTCCGCGTCGGCCAGGCCGCTGTCGCGCAGATAGCGGTGCAGCGGCTCCAGCGAGTTCGTGTCGAGGAAGGCGGCGAGCGCCTCCGCCGCCTCGGGGCGTTCGCCGGACGCCTGTTGCAGCACGAGCAGCGGATCCTCTCCTGGTGTACCGAACCAGCGCTGGACGATGCTCGCCGCGAGGCGCGCACCCAGCGCGCTACGGTCGCCGTCGAAGGAGGTGGAGACCGGAATCTCCACCCGGGTTGCCGCCAGGAAAAGGCCGTCCTTGCCACCGAAGTAGCGTGTGATGAGGTTGGGTGACACTCCGGCCGCGTCGGCCACGCCCTTGACCGTGATCGCCGCGAACCCGTGCTGGGCGAACTGGCGTTGCGCGTGCTCCAGGATCCGCTGCCTGGTGGCGGCCGCATTGCGCGAGGGCATGTGTATCAGCATACACATTATGTGTACGCTGATACACATGAGTATCGAGATGGGGGAACGACTCCAGCGGACGCGGCGTGTCGCGACCCCGTGGAGTGACGACCCGACGCGCGGCATCAGCGCCACCCGCCTCGACGAACTGCTCGAACGCTGGGCGAACGGGTACGACTGGGGCGTGCACGAGCGCCGGATCGGGGAGTTCCCCTGGGTGACGGTGCAGGCAGGCGACACCGACCTGCGGGTGATCCACCAGCGGTCCGCGAATCCCGGCGCTCCGGTCGTCGTGCTGCTGCACGGCTGGCCGGACTCGGTGCTGCGGTTCGAGCGCGTCCTGCCCTTGCTCGCGGACATGCACGTGGTGGTTCCCGCGCTGCCGGGCTTCCCGTTCGCCGCCCCGCTGGCCATCCCCGGGATGTCGGTCAACCGGATCGCCGGGATCGTCGCGGACGCTCTGGATGAGCTCGGCTATTCGCGATACACCGTGTCCGGCGGCGACGTGGGTGGCACCGTCGCGGAAATTCTCGCGGCCGACCATCCGGACCGGGTGGCTGCCCTGCACCTCACGAACGTTGCCCCACAGCGTGCGCTCACGGCGGACCCGGCGAAGCTCGCGCCCGACGCGGCGGCCTACCTCGGCCGGGCGGCGCAGTGGTTCCGCACCGAGGGCGGGTACATCGCGGCGCAGTCGACGCGGCCGAACACGCTCGCCGTCGCCCTCGGCGACTCACCCGCCGGCCTCGCGGCCTGGATCATCGAAAAACTGGAGTCCTGGTCCGACGAGGCGGCCTTCACGCCGGACGAACTGCTCACCTGGGTCACCGTCTACTGGGTCACCGGCACGATCGGCACCTCTTTCACCACCTACGTCGAACCGGCCGCCCTCCCCGACCGGATCGACACGCCCACCGTGCTCTCCGTGTTCCCGCGCGACATCAAACCGGAGCCGCGAAGCTACGCCGAGGCGTTCCTGAATGTCGGCGATTATGTGGAACACCGGGCCGGCGGCCATTTCGCGGCCTGGGAACAGCCCGAGGCCTACGCCGAGGACCTACACCGCGCGGTCGAGCTGGGTGGCTGAGACGGAGCTGGTGGTTGCTCCACCACTGCCACGCCGTGCGCCCGGCGCGATACGCACGGCCGGGGCAGTTGCGAGCCACAATGGAAACAATGCAGCAGCGTGGGAAGGGAGCGGTCCGATGTACCACCGATTTGTCGCCGGAAAGGTCCGCGCGGCGTTCGCCCAGATCAGCGCCGGTAACTGGCAGGCAATGATCGACGCGATGGCGCCCGAGTTCACCTACCGTTTCTACGGTGAGCACGCGCTGTCGGGGGAGCGGCACACCAAGGCGGCGCTCGCCCTGTGGTGGCAGCGCAACTTCCGGCTCATGCCTGACCCGCACTTCGAGGTCAGGGACATCGTGGTTGCCGGGCCTCCGTGGCGCACGCGGGTCGCCACTCTGGTGGAGGTGAGCGCGACCGTGGCCGGCGAGATTCCCTACCGCGACGTCTTCATGCAGATGATGAAGATGTCGTGGGGCCGTATCACGGATATCAGAACCCTGGAGGACACCGTCGTGTTGCAGCGAGCGCTGGACTCGTCCGCCCAGCGCGGCGCGGCCGAGGCGCTGGCCGACCCGATCACCGACGAGCACGCCGCGACGTGACGCCGTCGCCGGCATCGGGGCTCGGTGACCGTCCAGATCACGGCGACGGCGACGGCGCGGCGACCGGGCGAGCTGTTGGCACGAGGGTGGGCGGGGAACTGTTCAGGAGGAGGTCCACCTGCGGGCGGGCGAACGCAGGCCGGCGCGCACCGGGATACTTGGGGTTGGCCCGCGCCATGCCGGGCGGTGGCGATCTCGGCCCGGCGGGCCGACCTGGAGGAGCGTCGAATGAAGTCGTCGGCTCGCCTCGGCCGCCCGGTGAACGCTGATGCCGAGCGCACCCGGCACCGGATTCTGCTGGCGGCGATGACGCATGTGGCCGAGGTGGGGTACTCGAGAGCGACGATGAAGTCCATTGCCGAGCAGGCGGATCTGACGAGCGCGGCGATCTATCGGTACTTCCCGTCCAAGGCGGACCTGGTCCTCCAGGCCCTCGACGACGTCTTCGCCGCCGTGGTGGGACGGCTGGCGGCGGCGGCCTTCTCCACCGAGGGTTTCCGCGCTCGCCTGGTCGCGTTGCTGGAGGAGGCCCTCGCGTGCATGGCGGATCATCCGTCGATGACCCGTTTCGAGGCGAGCCTGCTGTTCGAGTCGACGCAGTCCCCGGAGTTCGCGGCCGCGGTGGGGTACCGCCGCCACACCGAGGAGACGCTCTACCGCCGGCTGGTCGTCGAGGCAGTCGAGGCCGGTGAGCTGCCCGGCGACACCTCCGTTCAGGCCATGGTCGACCTGCTCACCTCGGTGAGCTGGGGGCTGACCCACCTGTCGGCGACCGTCACGGCCGACCGGCATCGGGCGGCCATCCGCCTGACCGAGTCGCTGCTCGCCCAGGGGCTCCCGACCGGCTCCTGACCCACCCGACGCAGGCCCGACCCGACCTGAACACCGTCCGACCCAGCCTGAACACGGCCCGAACCCGCCTGAACACCGCCCGGCCCCGCCTGGCACCGTCCGGCCCGGCCTGAACACGGTTCGACCCGGCCTGAACACGGTCCGAACCTGCTTGAACACCGCCCGGCTCCGCCTGGCGCCGTCCGAACGCAGCTCGGGCTCGGCGCGCCGGAGCCGGGCAGGCCACGCGCCGCCGCGGCCGGTTTCCGGAGATTCCTCTGCGTTCGGCTGTTGACATGAGCTACGTCACATCTTAAAGTAAGTAACTGTTCATTTACTTCCTTGTCGTTACCGCACACGCCGCCGCCGGAGCTGGCGCCCTGGGGATCGGACGCGCACCGCTGCGGGCGCACCCTCGAAGGAGGAGATGAGTTGACCATCCACGCCGAGCCGCAGGCTCCCGGGCGGGCGGCGACGCCGGCCTTTCCCCACGCAATCACCGATCCCTCGCTCGTACCGGTCGAACGGTACTTCGACCGGGAATTCGCTCGGCGGGAGAAGGAGAAGCTGTGGCCGCACGTCTGGCAGCTCGCCTGCCGCCTCGACGAGATATTACGCCCCGGTGACTTCACCGAATACCGCATCAACGACCAGTCCATCCTCATCGTGCGGGAGACCGCCGACACCGTGAAGGCGTACTTCAACGCCTGCCGGCACCGGGCGACGGCGCTGGGAAACGGCACCGGCACGTTCCACGGCGGCCAGATCGTCTGCCCTTACCACGGCTGGCGATGGAACCTGGACGGCTCCAACTCCTACGTCTACGCGCAACGAGGTTTCACACCGGCCTGCCTCACCCCCGATTCCCTGCGCCTGCGTGAGTGCCGGGTCGGCACCATGTTCGGGATGGTCTTCATCAACATGGACCCCCTGGCCCCTCCGCTGGAAACGGCGATGGCCGGGATCGCCCAGGCCCTGGCCCCGATCGGGTTCGAGCGGATGCGGGTCCGCTGGTGGCGCCACCTCATCATCCCGGCGAACTGGAAGATGGCACAGGAGGCCTTCATGGAGGCCTACCACGTCATGCAGGCGCATCCGTCGCTGAGCATGGGCGCGGCGGACGACGACTACGATATCGACGTGCTCGGCGGCAACTTCGAGTGCTTCGCCGGCGGGCATGCGCACCTGCGGCCCAGCGACGGCTCGGTGCCCGTCCCCGGCATGTCCATGGCGGACTACTTCACCCAGTTCAACAACGCGCTGTACGTCGGGACCGACGCATACGCGACCGACCGGGAGATGTTCCTCCAGCAGAGCCTGGCGACACGCGACATCGATCCGGACGAGTACCCCATGGCCTTCTTCGGGGCGCTCTACGAGTACGCCGCGGGCGCCGGCATCCCGCTTCCGCCGCCGGCCACCGACACCACCGGCTACGCGCACATCTTCCCGAACATGACGGTGCTCCCCGCGTACGGGAACTCCATCGTCTACCGGGTGCGGCCGAACGGGGACGATCCCGAGTCGTGCCTGTTCGAGGTGTGGGCAGTCCAGATTCCGGCCGACGGCGACGACGAGCCGGACCCGCCGGTCCTCGAAGGCCCGATCGAGGTCGAGGACTGGCCGCAGATCTTCAAGGAGGACTTCCGGAACATCACGGCCCAGCAGAAGGGTGTGCACACCCTGGGCATGCAGAACCTGGTGCTTTCCGGCCGGTACGAGTCGATGATCGTGAACAGCCATCGGGTGATCGACGAATACCTGTCCCGATGACCCGGCGCCCGGCGCGGGTCCGGGTCGAGCCCGCCGGGATCGACCTTCCGGTCGGGGCCGGCGAGACCGTCTTCGCCGCCGCGCTGCGCACGGACCTGACCTGGCCGACGATCTGCTACGGCCAGGCCCGATGCACCGCGTGCGCGCTGCGGGTGGTCGACGGCCACCAGAACCTCGGCCCGCCGGATGCCGTCGAGCAGGGCGTCCTTCGCCAGCTCGCCAGCCGGCGCGGCCGTCGGTCCAGCCGCGACACCAGGCTGGCGTGCCGGCTCACCGTGACCGGCGACGTGACGATCGAGAAGCGGGGCGTCCGAGCGAACTCCCGGAACGTCGCAGATGCTGCGGACTCCGCAGATGCCGCGGACTCCGTGGAGGTCGCGGACTCCGCGGACGTCGGCCCCGCGCGGTAGCACCGGCGCGGGCCGGCGCCATCTTCGCCGAACCGACAGGCCTGAATCCCTGACAGTCGTGCCGGAGCCATCGGGGGAGTGCTCCGGAACAGAGGAGCGAACATCCATGGATTCATCTGAACCGACACACTTATCCGCCACCGATGCCACCGAGGAAGCCGCCGAAACCGCTGCCGAGAAGGCCGCCGAGACGTTCGACGTGGTCGTGGTCGGGTTCGGCGGGGCGGGGGCGTGCGCGGCGATCGCGGCCGCCGAGCGCGGCGCCTCCGTCGTCGTCCTGGACCGTTTCTACGGCGGCGGTTCGACGACGCATTCGGGCGGGGTCGTCTACGCCGGCGGTGGCACGGCCCAGCAGACCCAGGCCGGGGTCACGGACACGGTCGAGGGCATGTACGAGTACCTCCGCCTGGAGGTCGGCGACGCCGTGGCCGCCGCCACCCTGCGCCGGTTCGCCGAGGGCAGCCGGGAGATGATCGGGTGGCTCGGCCGGCAGGGGGTCGAGTTCGAGGGCAGCCTGTGCCCGTACAAGACGTCCTACCCGACGAACCGGCACTACCTCTACTACTCCGGCAACGAGCTGGCCGCCGGTTACGCCGACGTCGCGCCCCCGGCGCCGCGGGGGCACCGCACCCACGCGAAGAACTTCTCGGGGGCGAGCTTCTACGGCCGGCTGCGGGAGTCGGCGCTGCGCCTGGGAGTCGAGTTCCGCCCGCTCGCCGAGGCCCGTGGCCTGGTCGTGGAGAACGGCAGGGTGGTCGGTGTCGACTACGACGCGCCGGCGCCGGGACATGAACCGGGCGGATGGCACCGGACGTACACGGAGCTCGCGGCGAAGGTCCACGTGTGGAATCCGGCGCTCGGTGCCCGGCTCAGTGCGGTCGCGGTCGCCGCCGCCCGCCGGCGTTCGTCGCCCCAGCGGGTTCGGACAACCGGCGGGGTGGTGCTCACCACCGGCGGGTACGGCTTCAACCGGGAACTCGTCGCGCGCCACGCCCCCGCCTGGGCGGGCCTGAGGGCGCTCGGCACGGCGGGCGACACCGGCGCCGCCCTCGGCCTCGCCGCCGAGGTGGGCGCCGCCACCTCGCACCTGGAGAAGATGTCCGGCTGGCGGTTCCTCTCCCCGCCCTCGGACTTCATGCGCGGGATTGTCGTGAACGGCGAGGGCGCGCGCTTCGCCAACGAGCAGCTCTACGGCGCGACCTTCTCGAGGCCCCTCGTCGAGGAGCAGCACGCCCGCGGCTACCTCGTCGTCGACGCCGAGACGTGGCGCCGGGCCCGGGGCCAGATCCGCACTCAGTCGGCGTTCTTCCACCTCCCCCAACTGGGCTACCTGTTCGGCCCCGCCGGCCACCGACGCGGTGCCACCCTCGGCGAGCTGGCCCGCCGGATGGGCATCGACCCGGGCGGCCTGGAGAAGACGGTCCGGGAGTACAACGACGGGGCAGCGGCCGGCCTGCCTGACCGGTTCGGCAAGACCGGGGAGTTTCACCGGGCGATCGGGGATGGCCCCTACTACGCGGTGGACGTCTCGGCCCGGGCGTCGTCGCTCTACCCGTTCCCGTTCATCACTCTCGGCGGCCTGAAGGTCGACGAGGACAGCGGCGCGGTCCTGCGCCGCGACGCCTCCGTCGTGCCCGGCCTGTACGCCGGCGGTCGAGCGGCGGTCGGCCTGTGCAGCAACAGCTACGTCTCCGGGCTCGCCCTCGCCGACGCCGTGTTCTCGGGCCGGCGCGCCGGTGCGCACGCGGCGGGCAGGGCCGTTCACGCCGCGCAGGCTGTCCAGTCCGCGCAGGCCGTCCAGTCGACGCAGGCCGTTCAGTCCACGCAGGCCGGCCACTCCACACAGGCCGTTCACTCCAGGCAAGGGGAGCTCACGTGAGCATCTCGGCACCCCCGGACTCCGCCGCCGCGGTCGATCTTGCCGCGCCGCCGGACCTCGACGTCCAGCTCGGCCTGTTCCGCACGGCCACCAGGATCGCGCGGTTCGACGAGAAGTACCGCTCCCTGATGACCAGTGGCGCGATCGGGGGTATGTACTACTCGCCGCGCGGGCAGGAGTTCGCCGCCGCGTCCGTCGCCGCCCATCTGCGCCGGGACGACTACGTCGTCACCACCTACCGCGGGTTGCACGACCAGATCGCCAAGGGCCTGCCGCTGCGCGAGCTGTGGGCCGAGTACCTCGGCAAGGCGGCCGGCACCTGCGCGGGCAAGGGCGGACCGATGCACGTCACCGCGCCCGAGTACGGGCTCATGGTGACCACGGGCGTCGTCGGATCGGGCCTGCCGATAGCCAACGGGCTGGGCCTGTCGGCCCAGCTTCGCGGCACCGACCAGGTGACCGTGGTCAACTTCGGCGACGGCGCGTCCAACATCGGGGCGTTTCACGAATCGTTGAACCTGGCGTCGATCTGGCGCCTGCCCGTCATCTTCGTCTGTCAGAACAACCGGTACGCCGAGTACACCCCGCTGCGCGAGGGAACGTCGGTCGACCGGATCGCGCAAAGGGCCGCCGGGTATTCCATGCCCGGTGTCACGGTGGACGGGAACAATCCGATCGAGCTCTACAACGCCGCCGGCGCCGCGATCGAGCGGGCCAGGTCCGGCGGCGGCCCGACGCTGCTCGAGGCGATGACCTTCCGGTTCTGCGGCCACATCATGGGCGATCAGCAGGTCTACATGCCCGCGGAGGAACTGCGGGCCGCCATCGCCGCCGACCCGCTGGTCCGCTTCCGGGCGCAGCTCGCCGCGCACGTCGGCGAGGACGAACTCGCCGCGGTCGAACGCGCCGCCGCGGCCGAGGTGGCCGACGCCTGGGAGTTCGCGCGGACCGCCGAGCTGCCCGCGACGAGCGAACTGACCACCGACGTGTACGCGGCCACCGCGCAGGACGGAGCGACGACATGACAGGCGCCGGGACGGCGACGCAGCAGAAGGCCCGCACTCTCGGCATGGTGCAGGCCCTCAACGAGGCCCTCGACGTCGCGCTGAGCATCGACCCGACGGTCTTCGCGCTCGGCGAGGACATCCAGGAACCCGGCGGCGGCGGGTTCGGCGTGCACAAGGGCCTGGGCGTCAAGCACGGCGCGCACCGGGTGCGGATGACCCCCATCTCCGAGCAGGCCATCATGGGCGCGGCCATCGGCGCGGCGATCTCGGGCCTGCGTCCGGTCGCCGAGATCATGCTGATGAACTTCGTGCACGTCTGCATGGACCAGCTCGTCAACCACGCCGCGAAGCTGCGTTACATGTCCGGCGGGCGGACCCCGGTGCCGCTGACCGTGCGCACCGCCACCGGCGCGGGCGGCGGTTTCGGCGCGCAGCACTCGGACATGCTCGAGGCCCAGCTCGTGCACGCGGCCGGGCTCAAGGTGGTGGTGCCGAGCAACCCGGCGGACGCCAAGGGGCTGCTGCTGTCCTGCATCTTCGACGACGACCCGTGCGTGTTCGTCGAGATGACCGGGTTGTACTTCGCCGCCCGCGGCCCGGTGCCCGCCGGCGACCACCGGGTGCCGCTGGGCCGGGCGAACATCGCCCGCGCGGGCGATGACGTCACGGTGGTCACCTACGGGCGCCAGGTGACCGACTGCCTGGCGGTCGCCGAGCAGCTCGCGGGCGAGGGGGTGAGCGTCGAGGTGATCGACCTGCGCACCCTGGCGCCGCTCGACACCGAGACCCTGCTCAGCTCGGTCGCCCGGACCCGCCGGGCCGTCGTCGTCCACGAGGCGGTGCGGCGCAACGGCTTCGGCGCCGAGCTCTCCGCGACGATCCACGCGGAGCTGTTCGGCCAGCTCGCCGCGCCCGTCGTCCGGGTGACCGCGCCCGACACGCCGGTGCCCTACGCGAAGTCCCTCGAGGAGGCCTACATCCCGAGCCGGCCGCGGATCGCGGCGGCCATCCAGTCCACGCTCTGATCCACGCTCTGATCGGCCGCGAGCCGCGAACAGTCGAAGGAGACACGCCCGGTGGCAGAGGAACTGCGCATCCCTCAGCTCGGAGTGACGATGACGGAGGGCATCATCGGCGAGTGGCTCGCCGATGACGGTGCCCCCATCGAGGCGGGCCAGCCGCTCTACGTTCTGGCGACCGACAAGACCGAGACCGAGATCGAGGCGCCCGCCGCGGGCACGCTGGTGATCCTCGGGGTGCCGGAGGAGACCTATCCGGTGGGCACCCTGGTCGGCCGCATCGAATGACCGAGGGGTCCCGTCCGGCCGGGCGGGACCCCCACCGCGGTCCTACCGGGTCCTACCAGGCCGGGTGCAGCTCGCGGGCCCGGCAGAGGTCCTGGGCCTCGATCGTCGTGCCCAGCAGGGGCTCGGCGTCGGGGCTGTCGAGCAGCCAGCGCACGGTCGCGCCGATCGCCGAGGGGGGAGCGGCCCCGACGAGCTCCCGGCCGTAGTCGCGCACCGAGATCTCGTTGCGCTCGGTGGCGACGAAGCCGGGCTCGACGTTGAACACGCGCAGCCCGCGCCCGGCGTACTCGGTGTGCAGGACCCCGACCAGCGGGTTTCCCGACGCCTTCCCGACGGCGTAGGCCAACCCCCAGCCACCCTGCCCGGCCGGGGCGGGGGGGACGAGCCACGCCGCGCCGGAGGTGATGGTGACGACGGCCCCGCCGCCGCGGGCGAGCATCGCCGGCAGCAGCGCGCGGGTCAGGATGATCGGGGCGATGCAGTGGGCCTCGAACATCTTCTCGTAGGCCTCGAGCGGGGTGTCGAGGAAGACGTCCATGATCCCCGGGCCGATGTAGCGCCCGTTGTGGACGATGACGTCCACGCCGCCCCAGGCGTCGAGGATGCGGCCCGCGGCGGCCTCGACCGACTCCCGGTCGGTCAGGTCGCACGGCACGATCAGGGCCTTGCGACCACGGGCCTCGACCTCGGCGGCGGTCTCGGCCAGGCTGCCGGGTAAGGGGCGCGCATCGGAGTGGTGCACGGTCAGGGCGTTGTCGCGGATCTCGCCCGGCTGGACCGTGCGGGCCGAAATCGCCAGATCGTAGCCGGCTTCGGCCAGGGAAAGGGCGATCGCTTTGCCGATGCCCCGGCTCGCGCCGGTGACGAACGCTGTAGCCATGAAACCTCCAGAGCCAGAGTTGGATCATCGTCAACCTACCGCTTTGCCGTGATCGCCGTCACTTGTGGCGAGGCTGCGACGCCCAGGGGTGAGGCACGGGTGGGGGCGGGTGCAATCCGGGGTGGCCCCGGCCCGCGCATCTCGCCGCCCCGGCCCTCGCGGGGGCCGCCGAACTTGACAGGACGATCCATCCTGGCCAAAATCGAATGTATGTTCGATCTCTTCGGAGTCCGGCCACGCCCTCGCATCGCCGGGCGCCACCTCGTCCCCGAGCGGCACGTTGTCCCCGGGCGGCGCCTCGCCCCCGCGGGTCATGTCGCTCCTGCGGGTCATGCCGCGACGGTCGGCCAGATCCCGGCGCAGGCGGTCGGTCCCGCCGACTGCCACCCGCCGTCCGGCCAGGCAGCCCGCGGCCTGCCGCCGAGCGTGGCCCGGGTGGCGGCGCGGATGAGACTGTCCGCGGAGCTGCTCGCCGCCATCCTCGAGGTTGACGGACGATCCCGGGCCACCCTCGACGACATGGAGCGCGCCGACGCCCTCGCGGACGTTCTGCTCGCCCGCCGCCGGCAGCGGGTCGGCCCGCATCGTCCCGAGCTCGCCCGGACCGGGCGTGGCGGCTGACGGGTCCGCCGGTTACCAGGGCACCACGCCCGCGTCGTCGAAGAACGCGCCGGTCGGGCCCTCGTCGGGCCGGGTCGCGAGCCGGATCGCGATCGCCGCGCCCTGTTCCGGGGTGCGCACGCCGCGCAAGGCGTTGAGGTCGGTCGCGGTGAATCCGGGGCTCACCCCGAGTTCTGGCTCACCCCGAGTTCTGGGGGTGGGCAGCGGGGTCGGCGGCGCCCTCGGCGAGCAGGCGGGCGAGGTTGGCAAGCCCCTCGACGGACTGAGCCCGCATCGCGTCGTCGAACGCGGGGCCCAGGTCGGGGAAGTCCACCGTCCGCCGGAACCGGGTTCGTCCGCCGGTCAGAGCGGTGAGGTCGTAGCCGATCCGCACCCGGCCGGCGTCGACGTCGGTGCTGAACTCCAGTCGGCGCGGACGGTCACAGGCAACGACCGTCCAGGTCACGGTGTTCTCGACGGCGGCGACCGTCACCTGCTCCAGGATCCGGTCGCCGACCCGGGCCGGGCGGTCGACGGTGCCCTCGACGCGGCGCGCCGCCGGATGCCACCGCGGCCAGTAGCCGGCCGTCGTGGCGAAGTCGAACACGGCCTCGATCGGCCGGTCGGTGACGATGTCGTCGCTTACCTGCGGCATGACAGCTCCCGAATGGCTGGTCAGGTGTGGGCGGCGGGTCAGACGACGTGGCCGGCCGGCGCCGGCGAGGGTGGCAGCAGGCGCAGGTCGGGCGGCGTGCCGACCTCCTCGTAGAGGGCGGCGAGGTGGTCGGGGGCGAAGAACTCCTCGCCGGGGTAGCCCCCGCCGACCATGGCGAAGAACTTCGCGCGGTAGGCGGGGCTGCGCGTCGCCGCGGACAGCGTCGCGTGGAGAAACGGCGGAAGTGTCAAGGCCGCCACCGCGACGGTGAACGCGAACGTGCCGGCGCTGGCCCGGTCCCGACGCGCCACATAGTCCGCGACGGCCCCGTCGATCGGGGACTCGCCGGACAACCCTCGGTGCAGGGCCTCGGCGAGCAGCTCGGCGTGGCGAAACGCGTCGGTGATGCCCCAGGCGGTGAGCGGGTCCTTGTGGTAGCCGGCGTCCCCGACCAGCGCCCAGCCCGGTCCGTGGGATCGACGGTAGAAGCTGTCGGCGTAGCGCAGCCCCCGGAAGCGCTCGGTCCGCGTGGCGGCCCGAAGGTCCGCGCCGAACTCGGGCACGACGCCCGCCACCACGGACCGGAAGCTTTCCTCGACGTCGGCCCGGAACTCGCCGAAGGCGTCGCGGCGGCGCATGACCGCGACCATGGTGCGGCCGTCGTGGGTGGGGCAGCTCGCGAACTGTCGCCCGTGCGCCGTCCGGTTGTGGAAGCCCCAGTCGAGGCCGTCGAAGTAGGAGTAGTAGACGAACCCGCTCGCGGGCACGTTGCGGTAGACCTCCGCGCCGACCAGCCGGGCGAGCGTCGAGTCGACGCCGTCCGCGCCGACGACGAACCGCCCGCCGAAGGCGGTCTCGCTGCCGTCCGCGTCGTACCCTCGAATGCCCGTGACCCGGCCGTCGGCGACGATCGTCTCGGTGACGGTGAAGCCCTCGATCACCTCGGCCCCGGCCGCGCGGGCCGCGTCGACGAGCAGCGCGTCGAGCACCGTGCGGCGCGGGCAGAGGACCTCGGTGATGCCGTCGATCGCGTCGGCGAAGCCCTCGGCGTGGATGTCGTCGTAGGAGAAGGTCATGTGCCGCACCGGCGGCACTCCCGTCGCCCGCAGGCGGTCGAGCAGCCCCCAGTCGCGCAGCCGGGCGAGGCCCGTCTGGTGGATGAAGTGCGTCGACACGGTGTCGCTCGGGAAGGTGGCCCGGTCCACGGCCAGCACCCGGTGGCCGCGGCGGGCCAGCAGCATGGCCAGCGGCGAGCCCGCGCACCGGGCCCCGACGACGATGACGTCGTACATCAGGCGAACTGCTCGAGTACCTGGGCGATGACGGTGCGGGTTGGCACTGGCAGGTCCTTCCAGCTCGGGTCGAGGTCGTCGGCGAAGGAGCGCCGGTAGTCGCCCGGGCGCGGGCGCAGCGTCGGGCTGTAGACGGAGTGGAACTGGACGGAGAGCTTCAGCCCGGGCGCGCCGGCGATGGCCACCGGTCCGGCCGCGAGCGCCAGCGCGTCGAAGACCTGCAGCTCACTGCGGTCGGCATGGTGCACGGCGAGGACCACCCAGCCCGCGCCGCCAGCCGGATCGGGGACGTACACCGGTGACTCGCCCACCGTGCCGGCGGGGAACGACCACGCGGACTGCTCCGTCATCGCCTCGGCGTCGAGGCAGACCAGGGAGGACGGGATCTCCCGGGTCGGTAGGCGGTCCACGGGCACGACGCGCCAGGGATGCGCGGCGTACAGGTCGACGATGCGGGCGACGAGCATCTCCGGGTCGCATCCCCAGTACGCCTGCCAGAGGTACCGGCCTCGTTCGAGGGCGCCGCGGCGCAGGTCGCGGGTGTACAGCAGGGTCGCCCAGTGCCGCTGCGGGTCCAGGAACAGCCGGCTGTCGCGGACCTCGCCCGTGCGACCGTCGATGACGTAACGCCCGACGGGGGAGGCGTCGACGGGTGCGGAGATGAACCCGTGCAGTCCCGGCGCGAGCGCGGCGCCCGAGCGCCAGACCCGGTCGGTGGCGGCCAGGCTGTAGTTGAGGTCCCAGCCGTTGGAGTGCGCGATGTACATCGTCACGTCGTCGCCGTCCTGGCGGTAGGCGGCGAAGTGGTGGAACGACTCGTAGGGGACGCGGGCGTGGGTCACCGGGACCGTCCGGCCGCGTCGGGTCGCGGTCAGGTCCCGCTTGGCGACGAGGTAGATGTCGGTGAAGGGCAGGTGCGGCTTCGTCCGGTTGCGCCCGGCGACGCTGCCCGGCTCCTGCTGGAAGCCGATTTCGGTGACGATGACGTAGTCCTCGGTCACGGTGACCTCGTGGACGCCCTGCATCAGGTGGGCGCCGGGCACGCACCACGTCTGCACCGGGCCGGCGCCGTCCCAGCGCGCCACCCACAGGGTGCCCTCGACGTCCGTCGACGACGTGCCCTGCGGGTGCAGCCGGGTGTTGCACCACCACATGCAGCCCTCGTCGAGGTCCTCGACGGGATGGGCCGCCGTGCGCACCCCGGCGAACAGCGGATGCGCCGCCACCTCCGGATACTCCTCGACGCCGCCGAGGAAGCTGTGAAAGTCGCCGGTGGCCGGGTCGACCTCGACCGGGCGCTGGCTGATGCCGGTCAGCAGCAGCCGGTCGCCGAACAGATGCGGCGCGACGTTCGTCAGCGCCGGGCGCGCCCCGAGAGTGAGCGCGGCGAAGTCCGCGGCCGGCAGGGCCTGGCGCAGAGCGGCGAACAAGGCCAGGTCGGGGGTGCGCACCCGGCTCGTCCGCCAGTGCCGGGCCCCGAGATCGACATGGGTGAGAATCCCCGGCCCGGCGAACATGAAGTTGACCTCGGTCGGCTGCGCAGGGCCGATCAGGTAAAGATGCCCGGCGAGGCCGTCGGGCCATCGCCCCGCCGTCACGGTCAGGTCGAGGTCGTATTCGGCGCTCGTTTCCAGGGCGTGGTGAAGAGCATGGCCCACGATGTACCCCTTCGCCGGATTGCGTGCGGCAGCGCACCGCCCGCGTGCCGGCCGGACGTGCCGAGTGCGGCACGCGCGGCCGGTCGGTCGGCACGCCACGACGCTACGACCCGGCGCCACGGCCGCCCGCTGCGAATCAGGGTTTCCAAACGTGTCATAGGGAGCCGGGCAGTCAGCTGGTAAGTCGGCCGGCCCCGGGCGCCCACTGCGGAGCCGGGTGGTGGCGCGGATTGCGGTCGCGGACAGCTTTCGTCTGCTGTTCACCTGCTGTGCGACCCGTGCACCTCGCCCTGTGAAAGCGTCCGATAGCCGGTCGGCAGGAGTCCGTGAAGGGGTGTGGATGACCGCGCTGGACGAGGCGAGCACGTCCGAGGGACGATTCACCGGACTCATGGCCGCTCTGGCGGCGTCACGACTGCCGGATCCCTATCCCCGTTACCGGGAGATCCAGCAGCTCGGCGCCTTCCTGCCCGCCGACCTCGCCGGCGCCACGGTCACGGTCGTCACCACGCTCGCGGGGGCCACGGCGGTGCTGGCCCATCCGGCGATCGGGCACGGATACCGGGACGGTGTCAGCTACCGAGGTGGCGCCGACGACGGGCTCGGGTCGTTGCTGCGCGCCGACCCGCCCGACCACGCCCGCCTGCGTCGCCTGGTGGGCAAGGCGTTCACCCCCGCCGTCATCGCCGATCTGGTCCCGGAGCTCACCGCCCTGGTCGACGACCTGCTCGACGCCGCGATCGACCGCGGCGAGGTCGATGCGGTCGAGGCCCTTGCCCGCCCGCTGCCCCTGCGGGCGATGTGCCGGCTGCTCGGCGTCCCCGCCGCGGACGAGCAGGAGTTCGGCGGCTGGGCGGATGCGCTGACCCGGGGACTCGACCCGCCGCTCCTGCTGACCGCGGCGGAGAAGTCGGCCCGGGCGCACGCCACGGTGGCCTTCGACGAGTACTTCCGTGAGCTGATCGCGCAGCGTCGTCGTGCGCCGCGCGAGGACCTGCTCAGCCGGCTCGTCGCCCGCCACGACGACGGTGACGTGCTCTCCGAGCGCGAGCTGCTCGAACTGTGCACCCTGCTGCTCGTCGCCGGGTACGAGACGACCGTCAACCTCATCAGCGGCGGCATCCTCGCGCTGCTCGCCCATCCCGACCAGCTCGCTGCCCTGCGCGCCGATCCCGCGCTGGTCGGGCCCGCCGTCGAGGAGATGCTCCGCTACGACCCGCCGGTGCAGTTCATCGCCCGAACCGTGCTCGCCGACGCCGAGATCGGCGGCCACGCGTTCACCGGCGGCGACGGGGTGATCATGATGATCGGCGCGGCCAACCGGGATCCCGAGGCGTTCGACCAGCCCGACCGCTTCCTCGCCGACCGCTACGCCGGAGCCGGCCGGACGCCGCGTCACCTGGGCTTCGGCACGGGCATCCACTACTGCCTCGGCGCCCCGCTCGCCCGCATTGAGGCCGAGCTCGCCTTCCGCGCGCTGCTGCGCCGGGTCCCGTCGTTCACGCTGGCCGAGCAGGCTGTCGTCTACCGGGACCAGATCGTCATCCGCGGTGTGCGGACACTGCCGCTGAGCCTGTCGGCCTGAGCGACCGGACTGCCTCCGGCGCCGGAGGCTATCTGGACAGCATTCCGCAACGACCCTGATTACCCGCTGATCTGGCCGGGGACACGGGTGGATGCTCGGCGACGTCCGCTGACGAACAGCTGGCGGGCGATCGCCCGGTTGGACAGTCCTTCGCCGATTAGGGTGAGGACTTCCCGTTCGCGCGGGGTCAGGTCCGCGGGCGTCAGGGCGGTGCCGGTCGCGGCGCGCGGCGTCGTCGGCGATCCCGAAACCGGTGACCTTCACCGTGCCGCCGGCCCCCACGGCACCCAGTTGGACACCGAGGTTGACAAGGGCGCCGACAAGGTTGGCCCCGTGAACGTGGGGGTTGCCCTATCTGTCGGTCGCAGGACATGGACACAGAGTGGCGTGGCAGGCGCGGAGGGCCAAGTCGACACGGGCGGCCGGGCGGGCTCGTTCTCAGCCAGCGGACCTGGGACACGCGGCCACCGGCCGATCTCCACGAGTCGTCCGACCCGTGATGACCGGCCGGTGGCCGCATCGCCCGCGACCGCCGGGCGGCGTATGCCGAGCGGAACACCGCATGCAGGCGCCCCACTCGGCCGACTACCCGCCAACGGCTGCCTACTAGCCAGCGAGGTCGACGTCCTCCGCGTCATCCGCGGGACCGTTTGAGCTTGAATCGTGCTGCTCCGACCAGTCGTCCCACTTCTTGTGGTGGTCCTTCTTGTGCTTCTTTTCGAACCAGGTCACCCGCTCGAAGGTCGCCTTCTCCTTCTTCTTGATGACGTGCTGCTTCTTGTGGTCCCACTTGTCCCTGTTCGGGTCCCACGCCACGAGGTTCGCCTGATCCGCGTCGTCCTCCGTCGGATCATTGCCGGTCCACGTCGGGTCGTCGTCACTCCAGTTCGGGCTGTCGTCACTCCAGTTCGGGCCGTCGTCACTCCAGTTCTGGTCGTCGCCCGGCCCCTTCTTGTCGTCCCACTTGTCGTCCCACTTCTTGTGGTGGTCCTTCTTTTCGTACCAGGTCACCCGCTCGAAGGTCGCCTTCTCCTTCTTCTTGATGACGTGCTGCTTCTTGTGGTCCCACTTGCCCTTGTTCGGGTCCCATCCGTGCCAGTCGGCCGTCAACCATGGGTCCTGGATTCCGGCGGCCTCGGCAGTGCCTGCGATGGGAGCGGCCACGGTCGGCTCAGCAGCCTGTGCCATGGCCACGCCCGGACCAAGCAAGACGACGCCGGTCGCGACACCAGACATTGTAAGAAGAGCGGCGTAACGTCCGGTCCTGTTCTTCATTCCGTACCCTTTCTCGCAACTTCAATTGACCCCACTACTGCGAGCAGCAACCTAGCTGATCGATCTACTGAATCGGCGCAGCCGGCCGAACGGGTTACCCGCGGGACAGCTGACGGAGTCGAATCTCCATAGACATTGGACGGTTCACTTTTTGGCCCCCCAACCGCCGGAGTTCCGGGATTGTGTCCAGGCAAAAGGCATCGGAAGGCTTCCCGGAAGATGGGAAACAGAGGGCGACGTGCCGCCGGATCGGCGGCGTGCCGACGAGTCAGAAGAAAGACCTGCAGCCCGCTGGGTGTGGCGCTTCGTCGCGGCACCAGCTAAAGGCATACCTTCCCCGAATGATGCGCAATGCTATCGGTTGCCGGCGGCCCGGTGAGGAAAGCCGGTTTACAACGTATTTATGTGATCGCACGGACACGGGGGAGGATGTCCGGCGGATCGCCCAGGTGAACGATGCCGAGGGCTCGATTCGCCTCCGTCGGCCGGGCTCCAGAACCTTGTTCAGTCGCTCCTGCGGATTCGACGACCAGATCTGCCGCCAGATCTCCCGCGGGGTAGGAAGTGAACGCGAGCAGATCCGCTCTCGCCTCTTCCAGATGCGCGGCGGCGCGCGGTAATTTTTCGGCGAGAGCGTCGACGACCCGGTGTTCTTCCAGCCAGTCGCGTAGTTCGGGGTCCACGCCGTACACCTCATCGCCGGCGACCCGCAGATCTACCGGTGCGTCCGTCACCCAGAACCGGCGGATCATGTCCAGCGCCAGCAGCGGCTTGGTCGCGAACCCCACCCTCGCTGGCACGCCCGCCGCCGCGCACCACACCCGATCATCCATCCAGCTCGCGGGAAGATAAAAGCTCCCGGTCGACGAACGCCCGTCCCTTCCCGGACACGTAGGCGGCGAACACCCCGATCTGACAGTTTTCGGTTGGTCCCGCGGTGCCCTTATACCCTCGCCGGGCAAATGCCAAGAGCGTCGGTCTTGCGACCGCCATGACAGCCGCCTTCACCGCCCGCGGCGCGCCCGACCCGACCGCGCATCTCGCGGGTGAGCTGGGTGTCCTCGCGCGCAGGCGGGGCTACGCCGAGTGGTCAGCGGGCGACCATGACGTTGAGGTGAGCTCGCGCAGTACACCTTGGCGGCCGTGGACGGACTGCGGGCAGCGAGCGCGTCGCTGGGCTGACCACGCGACTTCCGGGCGTGGCGAGGCTATCGGGCGTCGAGGAACTGGAGGCGGCTGTTTGCGCGCAACGCGAAGATGCCGATGCAATCCGCCTGGCTGGTGGCGGGCAGCCAGGCGTCACCCAGGTGGCTCGACACGGAAACGCTGCGGCCCGACGCAATGGTGGTCTGCGCGATCCGGTTTCCCGCGGCGTCGAGGTAGTAGAGCTGAATGAGCTGGGAGCTGCCGTTTTCCACCAAGAGTTGCACCGGGGCCTGGAAAAGGGACCGGATATGGCCTTCCGACGAACACGGATACTGACTCGCCCCGGCAAAGGTGTAACGCAGCGGTCTGGGACCGGCCGGTGTCGTCGCCGCGGGTGGCCGGAGCGACGAGGCTGGCGTGCTGTCGGCGAGGACATACGGCTTCGGGGAACGGGTCCGCACGGGGTAGGTGGGGGACGGAGTCGGTCCGACGACTACTCCGGGCGACGAGGAAACGGGGCCGGAGATGGGCGGGCTCGGGATGGGCCTGTCCGGTCCGTTCGTCAGCCGGGTCACGACACTTACGCTGAACGTTACCGCCGCGATAATGCCCGCGACCACCGTCCAGAAGGCGACGGCCCTGTTGCCGAGCAGGCCGCCGGAACCACCGGAATCGCTCACAGGGTCCCCCAACCCATGACCCACGGGCCGCCGCGAACCCGGATGTCGGAGTCCTTACCCCACCGGACAGCGTCACCCATGAAGTGATCTGTCCGCATTGTACCCGGCGCGGGCGCAATGACCGGACGGCGCAGCACGTCTGCCGTGTCCGGCTCGCCGTGATGGCGGCGTCGGGGACCGTTTCCCGGCAGGATGGGGTCATGAGGATCGCGCAGGGGCAGGTCGCGGTGGTGACCGGGGCGGCCAGCGGCATCGGGTACGGACTGGCCGAGGCGCTCGCGGCCCGGGGCGTTCACGTTGTCCTGTCCGACGTGCAGGTCGGCGCCGTCGAACGGGCCGCGGCCACGCTCGCCGAGACCGGGGCCACGACGCTCGCGGTCGCGGCCGACGTCGGCGACGCCGATCAGGTGGGCGCCCTCGCCGCGGCCACGATCGACCGGTTTGGCCGGGTGGACCTGGTGTGCAACAACGCCGGCGTGGTGAGCCGGCCGGCGCCGATGTGGGAGCAGAGCCTGGCCAGCTGGCGCTGGCTGATCGACGTGGCGCTGCTCGGGGTCGTCCACGGCGTGCACCACTTCGTGCCGCACCTGATCCGTCAGGGCGGTGGCCATGTCCTGAACACCGCCTCCGTCGGCGGCCTCATGCCGCTGCCGACGCTGACGCCGTACAACGCCGTCAAGCACGCCGTCATCGGGCTGACCGAGACGCTCGACCTGGAGCTTCGGGCGCTCGCCCCGACCCTCGGCGCGAGCGTGCTGTGCCCGGGGCCGGTGGCGACCGCGCTCAGCGAGACGTCGCGGGCGAACCAGCCGGTGGGCGCGCAGACCCCCGACCCGGCGGACACCCTCGAAGACCGGGCGGCGCAGCGCGGCGGCTCCGTCCTGCTTCCCGCGGACGTCGCCCGGATCGCGATCGAGGGCATCGAGGCGGACCTGGTCCACATCCTCACCAACCCGGAGACGGCCGCGGGGGTGCGGGCGCGCGTCGAGGCGCTCCTCGCCGACCTCCCCTGGTAGGCGCCGCCTGATCCCGGGCCGCTGCGGGCGGCGGTCCATACGCGCTCAGGCGAGCAGGAGCCGCTCCAGGCCGGCGCGCTGCTCGGGGGTGAACGGCATCGAGTGCAGCCGGGCGGCGTCGACCTTGACCAGGGTCGCGGTCAGGTTCGCCGCCGGGTGATCGTGTTGGGTGAGTTCCAGGGCGAAGGTCAGCGAGCTGGTGCCGAACTTCGACAGGGCGACGTCGAACAGGACATCGCCGGTGAACAGCTCCCGGCGGAAGGTGCTGGCCACGTCGACGACGGCGAGGTCGGCGGGGGCGAGCAGCCCCTCGCAGGTCGTCGCGAGCGCTCGCGCCCAGGCCTGTGCGGCGATCTCCAGAGCCAGGAAGAAGGGCACGTGGCGGTGCTGGCTCAGCACGCCGTCGCGATCCGGCCGGTGCGTCACCGGCAGCATGTACCGCAGCATCGCCGGCGGTGCCTCGCTCCCCCTGAAGGCCGCGCGGCACGGCCGCGGGCGCTACCGAACCCGGGTCGCCTCGGTTGCCCGACCCGCCTCGGCTCGAACCGGTGAGCTGCGAGTTCGGCCCTCATCCGGCGTCGTGCCGCATTCCGACCCTACCGGTCGGCGGGGCTCGGTGTGCCGGAGTGGGATGCGCCGGAGCGGGATGTGCCGGAGTGGATGTGCCGGCTTGTCTGCGCCGAGACCGGGGCGGCGAGGATCGCCGTCACCAGATCGACGAGGTGACTGGCGAACAGGCGGTGGTCCGGGCGGTGGTGCTCCCGGGCGCGGGTGGCCAGCTCGCCGTTGAGGAAACGGATCGCCGCGAACCGGCGGTGCAGCGGCGGGCCGATCGCGGCGGGCGGCAGGAACGGCGTGACCAGGGCGCGCCAGCGGACCATGCTCGACGCCGCCGACGCCGCCGCGAAGGTGGCGGCGAAGCGTTCCGGGCGTGCGGTCACCTCGGCGATGATCTGCAGGTATTCGGGTCCGCCGTCGTCGTGGTCGAGGCGGGCCGCCTGGGGGAGCACGAGGGCCGCGGCCAGCCCGCGCAGCCCGGGTTCGCCGGCGGGCTCCCCGTCGAGTTCCCCGGGGGGCTCCACGGTGGGCTCCCCGTCGAGCAACAGGGCGTCGAGCAGGCCGAGCCGGTGGGTCTCGATGTCCCGGTGATGCCGGGCGATGATCGCGGCGAGGACGGCCTGCCGGTCGCCGAAGTGGTATTGCAGCGCGCTGGTGTTGAGCTGCCCGGCGGCCTTGCTGATCTCGCGCATGCTGGGGCCGTCGATGCCATCGGCGGCGAACAGCCGCTCGGCGGCCAGCAGCAGGTCGCGGCGGGTGTGCTCGCCGCTCATACCGTCGCGATCCGCGCGCTCGCCCGGGCGAACAGCCGCCGGGCGGTCGCGCGCAGCTGCCGGCCGACGGCGGGGTCGGCCTGGCCGGCGCAGGCGCGGGCGTAGGTCCCCTCCAGGATGATGCCGATCTTGTAGCCGGCGAGGACCTCGTACCAGGGCAGCGAACGCAGGTCCCGGCCACTGATCTCGCCGTAGCGGGCGACGAGCTCGGCGGCCGTGGGGAACCCGTCCCAGGGACGCACGCCCGGCGCCCCGGACGGTGGCCCCTCGGGACCGGGCCAGCTGCTGAGCAGGCCGCCGAGGTCGAGCAGGGGATCGCCGATGGTCGCCAGCTCCCAGTCGATGATCGCGGCGAGCGCCGGGCGGTCCGCCGTCACGAGCACGTTGGCGAAATGGTAGTCGCCGTGCACCAGCCCGGGGCGGAAGTCGTCGGGCCGGTGGTCGTCCAGCCAGGAGCCGATCGCGTCCAGCTCGGGAGCCTCGGGCCCCGGGTAGCCCGCCAGCGCGTGGTAGCCCTCGAGCTGACCGCGCCAGCGGCCGACCTGCCGTTCCAGGTAGCCGTCGGGCCGGCCCAGGTCGGCGAGGCCGGCGGCGGTGTGGTCGACGGCGGCGATCGCGGCGGCCCCCTCGGCCATCGCGAGGCCCAGCCGATGCCGCCAGCCGGCCGAGGTCCGGTAGCCGGCGGGCAGCTCGACCGTCGGGTTGGCACCGTCGACCGGTTCCATCAGGTAGAACGCCGCGCCCAGGACGGTCTCGTCGGAGCAGGCGGCGATCAGCCGGGGATGCGGCACAGCCGTGGACGCCAACGCGGCGAGCACGCGCGCCTCCCGGCGCATCGTCCGATCGCTGTCGGGCCGCTTGTGCACGGGTGGGCGGCGCAGCACGAACCGCAGCCCACCGCGGTCGAAGCGGACGAGCACGTTCTGGGTGCCGCCGGCGAGCCGCTCGACGGCGGTGATCGGCCCCGGCGGCAGGCCCTGACCGTCCATCCACGCGGCCAGCCGCCCGAGGTCCACCCCGGGCACGGCGCCCGCCGGGTCGTCCGCGGCGCCGGTCATGCC
>NZ_JAMQQF010000430.1 GCF_023716945.1 Frankia sp. AiPs1
GATCGCGGTGGCGCTCGCCGCCGACCCGGACGCCGCCGACGCGGCGCTCACCAGGGTCCGGACGAGCTACCGGCCGCTGCCCGTCGTCACCGAGGCGCGCACCGCGTTGGCGGCCACCGCCGACGCGGTGCTGCACCCAGGGGACGCGGCCGCCTCGGAGGCCTTCCCCGACCTGCGCCTGCGCCGACATCCCGGCAGCAACCTGGTCAACCATTTCGTCATCCGCAAGGGCGACGCCGACGCGGCGATGGCCCGCGCGGAGCACGTGTTCGTCGATCGGTTCACCACCCCCGCGATGCACCATGCGGCGCTGGAGACGCACGTCGCCGTCGCCGTGCCCAGTGCCGAGCGGATGGTGGTGTGGGCCGCCAGCCAGACGCCCTACAAGCTGCGGGTCCAGCTCGCGGAGATGCTCGGCGTCGCCCTCGACCGGGTCCAGGTGCGGGTGCTCCATCTCGGCGGGGCGTTCGGTTCGAAGTGCTACGCCAAGATCGAGCCGCTGGCGGCGTGCCTGGCTCGGATCACCGACCGCCCGGTGCGGGTCTGCCTGGACCGGGCGCAGGCGTTCACCACGGTGACCCGGCACGCGACCGAGAGCCTGCTGGTGACGGGGGTACGCGCCGACGGCCGGATCACCGCCCGCCGGGTGACCGCCTGGTTCGACGCCGGTGCGTACGCGGACATCAGCCCTCGGGTGATCAAGAACGGGGCCTACGGCTACGGCGGTCCCTACGACGTCGCGGACATGTCCGTCGACGTCTACGCGGTCTACACCAACCGGCCGCCGGCCGGGGCGTTTCGCGGGTACGCCTCGCCCCAGGCGGCGTTCGCCTACGAGGCCCAGGTGGAGCTGATCGCCCGCCGGCTCGGACTGGACCCGCTGGCGATGCGCCGGCTCAACCTGCTGCGCGACGGTTCCCGCAACGTCACCGGCGAGTTGATGACGGACTGCCACTACGACGAGCTGCTCGACGCCGCGATCCGCGGGCCTGGCCCGACTGGGGGAGGGCCAGTGAGGGGTGGGCCGGCCGAGACCGGGCCGGACGGGAGCGGGGCGGACGGGAGCGGGGCGCGAAGGGTGCGCGGGCGGGGGGTCGCGGTCACGGTGAAGGGGACGAACACCCCGTCGGCGTCACAGGCGGCGGTCGCGCTCAACCGTGACGGCAGCGTCCACGTGCTTACCAGCACCGTCGAGATGGGGCAGGGGGCGCATCTCGCCCTCGCCCGCCTCGCGGCCGAGGCGCTGGGGATCGACATCGCCCTCGTCTCGGTCAGCCTGCCCGACACCGACGTCACCCCCTACGACCAGCAGACCAGCTCCAGTCGTTCGACGATCGCGATGGGCGCCGCCGTGCAGGACGCCTGCCGGACCCTGCTGGACCGACTCGCCGACCTCGCCGCGCAGCACTGCGGGGTGCCCCGAGAGGCGGCCCACGCGGGGGGCGGCGAGGTGCGGGCCGGCACCGCCCGGTTCGGCTACGGCGAGCTGGTCACCGCCGTGCGGGCGGGGCAGCTTCGGTGCGAGGGGTCCTACGCCTCGGTGGGCGGCCTCGACCACGACACCGGGCAGGGCGTCGCCTCGTCCCACTGGCACCAGGCGACGGGCACCGCCGAGGTCGAGGTCGACCTGGACACCGGCCAGGTCCGGGTGCTGAGTTACCACGCCGTGGTCTGGGCGGGCCGGGTCGTCAACCCGGTGGAGGCCCGGATGCAGGTCGAGGGCGCGGTCCTGCTCGGCCTCGGCTCCGTGCTCGGTGAGGAACTGCGCCTCGTCGACGGCCGCCAGGTGACCCGCGACCTGCTCGACTACCGCCTGCCCGCGCTCACCGACACGCCGCGGATCACCGTCGAGCTGCTTGGCCGGCCGACCGACCCGATCTACGGGCTGGGGGAGACCGCCGTCCCCCCGGTCGCGCCAGCCGTCGCCGCCGCGGTTGCCGACGCCACCGGCGTCGTCGTCACCGACCTGCCGTTGCGCCCCGAGCGGCTGCTCGCCGGGCTGCGTACCCCCGCGACGGGCCAGACCCCCGCCGTTAGCCTGGTTAGAGCTGGAGACCCGGTTCGAGCTGGAGGCCCGGTTCGAGCTGGAGGCCCGGTTCGAGCTGGAGGCCCGGTTCGAGCTGAGGACCCGGTTCGAGCCGCGGTCGCGGCCTCGGGGCGCGCCGCCCGCACGATCCCCGGCCATGAGGAGGCCCGATGACCCCGGAGGACCGGCACACACTCGCCCTGGAGGTCAACGGGGACGTGGTCGAGGTGTCCGTGCGGGGTCATCACACCCTGCTCGACGTGCTGCGCCGGGAGCTGGCCCTCTTCGGCGCTCGACCGGGCTGCACGGCCGGGGTGTGCGGGTCGTGCACGGTCCTGCTCGACGGCGCGCCGGTCAGCTCCTGCCTGCTGCCGGTGGAACAGGTCGGCACGCGGGCCGTGCGCACGATCGAGGATCTGGCCCGCGACGGGCAGCTGCACCCGGTGCAGCAGGCGTTCATCGACCACACCGCGTTTCAGTGCTCCTACTGCACGCCCGGGTTCATCCTCACCGCGGTGGCGCTGCTCGCCGCCGAGCCGGACGCCGACCGCGAGCGCATCCGCACCGAACTCGCCGGCAACCTGTGCCGGTGCGGCAGCTACGTCAAGATCCTCGAGGCCGTCCTGGACGCCCGTGACCGGCTGCGCGGCTACCCGCCCGCCGTCTCGCCGCCGCAGGCCGGGCCCCGGCGCAAGTCCCAGGCCAAGTCCCAGAGCAAGTCCCAGGCCGAGGCCGAGGCCGTGGTGCAGGGGCGGCCAGAGGTCGAGGGTTGGCGGTGAGGGCGGCCGGTCGGCGGGTGCCGGCCAGCGACGGCCCGGACCGGGTCGTCGGCCGGTTCCCGTACGCGATCGACCTGACGCCGTCGGGGTGCCTGCACGCGGCGCTGGTGCGCAGCCCGTACGCGCACGCCACCCTGCGTGCCGTCGACGTCGCCGCGGCCCGTCGCCAGCGCGGCGTCGTCGCCGTCGTCACGGGCGCCGACCTGGAGAAGTGGGCGATGTCCGCGGACGCGCCGTACCCGTACTTCGGGCCGGTGCTGCCCGACCGGCCGGTGCTCGCGATCGGCCGGGTCCGCTTCGCCGGCGAGCCGGTGGCGGCCGTGATCGCCCGCGACCTGGACACGGCCCGCCAGGCCGCCGCCGCCATCCGGGTCGACTACGACCCGCTGCCCGCCGTGTTCACCCCGGACGCCGCGATGGCGCCCGACGCGCCCAGGCTGCACGACCACGTGCCGACCCGGGACGTCATGACCTTCCCCGACCTGGTCCTGCACACCGAGGACGGCGGCAACGTCTGCAACCACTTCCGGCTGCGGCGCGGCGACGCCGACGATGCCCTGGCCGCCGCCGACCACGTGCTCGCGCACGAGTTCCGTACCCCGCAGCAGCAGCACGTGCCGCTCGAACCACACGTCACGATCGCGACGGTGCGCGGCGGGTCGGCTGATCTCTGGACGTCGGCGGCGTCCCCGTTCACGGTGCGCTCGCAGGTGGCCGAGACGCTGCGGTTGCCGGAGAGTCGAGTACGGGTACGCATCCTCAACGTCGGGGGGGCATACGGGGCGAAGACCTACCCGCGGCTGGAACCGCTGGTCGCGGTGCTCGCCTGGGTCGCCGACGGCCGTCCGGTGCGCGTCGAACTGACCCGCGCGGAGGAGTTCGCCACCGTCGCCCGGCACAGCTCGCTGGTCCGCATCCGCACCGGGTTCACCGGCGACGGCACCCTGCTCGCCCGCCGGGTGGAGATCCTCTGGGGCGCCGGCGCCTACGCCGACATCTCCCCGCGCACGATCAAGAACGGCGGCTACAGCGCTGCCGGCCCCTACCGCATCCCGAACGTGTCGATCGACTCCTACGCCGTCTACACGAACACCACCCCGGCCGGCGGGTTCCGCGGCTATGCCATCCCGCAGGTCGCCTGGGCGTACGAGAACCACACCGACCTGATCGCCGAGCATCTCGGCCTCGACCCGGTCGAGCTGCGCCGGCGCACCCTGCTGACCCCCGGCGACGCGTTCGCCACCGGCCAGCCGATCGAGGATTTCCACCTCACCGACCTGCTCGGCACCGTCACCCGGCGGATCGGCTGGGAGGCGGGCCCCGCCGGCACCCGCCGCCGCGAGGTCGCCCCCGGGATCGTCCGCGGGCGCGGCGTGGCGACCATCCTCAAGACGACGGTGACCCCGTCGACGTCCACCGTCGCGCTGAAACTCGACGAGCAGGCCAACCTCACGGTGATCTGCTCGACCGTGGAGATCGGCCAGGGTGCCCGCACCGTGCTGGCCCAGATCGCCGCCGACGCCACCGGCGTAGCACTGGAGCGCGTCCACGTCACCTACCCGGACTCGGCGACGACCGCGTGGGACCAGACCACCAGTTCGTCGAGGTCGACGCTGATGATGGGCGTCGCGGTCGAGCGGGCCGGCGCCGCCCTGCGGGCCCGTCTCGCCGCGCTGGCCGCGCCGTTGCTGGGGGTCGCCGAGGACGCGGTCGAGGCGCGCGATGGACGGGTACGGACAACAGCAGGCCCGACCGGCGCGCCTGCTCCGATCGGGGGGGTCGCTCCGATCGGCGGCCCGGCGCTGACCGGCGTGCCTGCTCCGATCGGGGGACTCAGCTATGCCGAGGTGCTCGACCGGGCGAAGGCCGGCGGCCTGACCGTCTCCGAGGTGCACGCGAGCGACGGCGGCCTCGACCCGGACACCGGCCAGGGCGTCGTCACGCCGCACTTCTTTCACGCCGCGGCCGGCGCCGAGGTCGAGGTCGACCTGGAGACCGGCGCCGTGCGCGTCGTCGACCTGCACGTGGAGAGCTACGCCGGGCGGGTCATCCACCCGACGTTCGCCGAGCTGCAGTGCGAGGGAAACGTGGCGTTCGGGGTCGGTCAGGCCCTGTCCGAGGTGATGCGCTGGGGCGGCGAGACCGGTGCCCTGCTCACCGACAGCCTGCTCGACTACCGCATCCCGTCGGTCCGGGACCTGCCAGACACCTTCAGCGTCGGGATGACCGAGGATCCGGACGGTCCCGAGGGGGCGCGCATCCACGGCCTCGGTGAGACCGGCTCCCCGGCGGTGCCCGCCGCGATCGGCAATGCGGTCGCCGAGGCGCTCGGCCGACACGTCCACGAGCTGCCGCTGCATCCTGAACGGGTGTGGGCAACCGCCCGCGCCGCCGCCGATCTCGGTGCCGCCGCCGATCTCGACGCCGCTGCCGGGCTCGTCGGCCGCGCCCGGCC
>NZ_JAMQQF010000431.1 GCF_023716945.1 Frankia sp. AiPs1
GCGCGACGCCACCGCCGGCACCGCGGCGTCATCCGGCCCCGGCGACGACGGCGGCACGAAGGTGGACGGCCGCGCCGGCGCGAACGGCGGGCACGAGACCGGTACGGACGGTGACCATGACGGTTCGGCCGACGACGACGGCGACGGTCGCCGCGACAGCGACAGCGACGGCGATGGCGGCGGCGACGGCGACGGCGACGCAGCCAGCATTGCTGGGCGGCCACGACCGGCCGGCGGCTGGACCGCGGCGGATATTCCGCTGCTCGACGAGGCGGCCGAGCTGCTCGGTGAGGACGACCGCGCGGCCCGCGCCGCGGCGCTGCGCGACCGGCTGGCCCGGGTCGCCTACGCCCAGGGCGTCCTCGACATCATCTCCCGCGACGTCGAGGACGACCCCGAGATCATGATGGCGACCGACCTGATCGACGCGGGCCGGCTCGCCGACCGGCACGAGGACGTCGACCTTCGGACCATCGCCGAACGGGCGCTCGCCGACCGGACGTGGACCTTCGGTCACGTCGTCGTCGACGAGGCGCAGGAGCTCTCGGAGATGGCCTGGCGGATGGTGATGCGCCGCTGCCCGACCCGGTCGATGACGATCGTCGGGGACATCGCCCAGACCGGCGACCCGGCCGGCACGACGTCGTGGGAGCGTGTCCTCGCCCCCTACACGGCGTCGGGCCCACGGCCGCGGCAGGAGTCACTCACGGTGAACTACCGCACCCCCGCGGAGATCATGGCGGTGGCCGCCGACGTGCTCGCGACGCTGCAACCGCCGCAGGAGCCGCCGCGGTCGGTGCGGACGCTCGGCGTCGAGCCGTGGCGGCTTCGGGTGACCGAGGGTGAGCTCGGCCCGGTGCTCGCCCGGACGGTCCTGGCCGAGCTGGACCGGCGCAGCGCCGGTCAGCTGGCCGTGTTGGTGCCGGCGGGGCGGCTCGCCGAGCTGACCGCCGCGGTACGGGCCGCTGTGCCGACCGCCGAGACCGGCGGTGGCGCCCGGCTGTCCGCGCCGGTCGTCGTGCTCGGGATCCGGGAGGCCAAGGGGCTGGAGTTCGACACGGTGCTCGTGGTGGATCCGGACCGGGTCCTCGCCGAGTCCCCGCGCGGCGCGCACGACCTCTACGTCGCGCTGACCCGGGCGACGCGGTCCCTCGGCGTCCTGCACACCGGCGAGCTGCCGGCGATGCTCGACCGCCTCTCCCCTCTCGCCGGTGGTCGCGCCGCCGGAGCCGAGGGCGGTCCCGGGCCGCGGTGACGCGAACGCGTGATCGGGCTTCAGCGCGCTTCTGTTCGCGATCTGCGGTACCTGCATCGCCGGCGCCGCCGGGCCACCCGCGCTGACCGGGACGGGCAGCGGCCCGACGACGGCCCACTGCCGCGGGCGGCACGCATTGCGGTGCGATTGGTACGGTTTACCGCCCTGAACCGAACACAACGCACCGCAATCCGCCACCCTGGCTGGGATTCACTCGGCCCCAAGCCCCGCAGGCCCGCAGGCGGAGGCTCGGAGGCGGCGGGACGCGGCCGCCGCCGAGGCTAGTCCGGCGAGTGCAGCTTCCGCCCGCGTCGTCCGCCCGATGCGGACGGCGCTGCCTGCTCGGCGGGGCCGGCAGTGGTCCGCGAGCCCGCGACCGCCGCCAGTCCGCGTGCCGGCGTGTCCCAACGCCGGCCCGGGCCCTGGTCGGCGGGGGCCTTGGCCCGGGCATCCGCCGGGTCGATGAAGCGTCCGGTCGCCTCGTCAAGGACCGAGATCTGTGCGGCGCCGATGTCGAAGTACATGCCGACGAGCTCGAGGGTGCCGTCCTCGAGGGCCCGGCGCACGGCCGGGTGCTCGCGCAGGTTGTCCAGCTGCTGGGCGACATTGGCCCGGCCGAGGCGTTCGACCGGCGCAAGATCCTCCGTGCCCGGCGGGGGCGTGCGGGTGAGCGACGCGGCAGCGTGGGACAGCCAGCCGGCGAGCGCCGACTCCGGCTGACCCTGCAGCGCGCCGCTGAGCAGCGCGTTCATGGCGCCGCAGCCGGAGTGGCCACAGACGACGATCGCCGGCACCCGCAGCACGTCGACGGCGTAGTCCACCGCGGCGGTGACGGACAGGTCGCCGGTTGCCGGCAGCCCGAAGCGCGTCCCCGAGGCGGCGCCGGGTGGCAGCTCGACCCCGGGAGCGATGCTCACGCCGGCAGCCATGCCGACGCCTGAGGCCATCCCGACGCCGGTGCCGCCCGGCCCGGCCGCCAGAAGACGGCCGAGGTCGCGAGCCAGCGGCCGGCCCAGCGGCGGACGATGATCGCCGTGGCGCGGGACGATGTTGCCGACGTTGCGGACGGTGAACAGGTCACCCGGGCCGCTACTGGTGATGATGTTGGGGACGATCCGCGAGTCGGCGCAGGTGAGGAACAGCGCGGAGGGCTGCTGGCCGCCGGCGAGACCGTCGAAGGTGCCGCGCAGCAGCGGCGCGGCGCGGCGGTGGAACTCGTTGACGCCGACGAGCAGCGTCCCCACGTGGTCGACCTGGACGGCGGCCGGTGCCGCGCTGTCGGTCGTCCCGGCCAGCGGGTCGGCGAGCTGCTCCAGCTCCTGCCACTGCGACCAGGGGGCGAACCAGCGCGGCAGGTCCGGGGTCACCGAGCGGCGGCGTTCGGAGTGGTTGGTCCGGCGGAACCAGACCTGGCCGATCTCGTCGACGCTGACCGCCCCACCGGACGCCTCGTGGTTGGCGCACCAGCCGCGCAGATGGTCGAAGGCGGCGTGGTCGAGGTAGTCGACGATGAGCTCGATCGAGACGGGCGCGCCGCGCGGGATCCGGCCGAGGACGCGGGCCAGGCGCGGCAGCGACAGGAAGCTCAGCGTCCCCTCGACCTCGACCTGCCACAGCTCGCCGGAGCGCACCAGGTGAATGCTGGACCACAGGACCCGACGCAGGACCAGGCCGAGCGCGGTGACCAGCCCCAGCGCGACGCCCTGCAGCAGGTCCAGGGAGACGACGCCGACCAGCGTCACCAGGTAGACGGGCAGTTCGCCGTGCCGGCGGACATGGCGCAGATGGGCCACGTCGACCAGCCGCAGCCCGACGACGACGAGCAGGCCGGCCAGGGCCGCCAGCGGAATCCACTCCACGGCGAACCCGAGGAACAGCGCGAACGCCAGCACCCAGACGCCGTGCAGGATCGCCGAGGCACGGGTGCGCCCGCCGGAGATGACATTGGTCGAGCTGCGCACGATGACGCCGGTGACCGGCAGACCGCCGATGAGGCCGGAGATCAGGTTGGCCGAGCCCTGGCCCAGCAGCTCACGGTCCAGGTCGGCCCGCGGCCCCCGCCAGCCCTTCGAGGTCGCGAGCTGGTCGACGGCGACGGCGGACAGCAGCGACTCCACGCTGGCGACGATCGCCACGGTGAAGATCCCCAGCGCGATGCCGGACCAGTCGCCGTGGGGGAACTCGGGCAGGGCGATCGAGTCGAACAGCGAGGCGGGCAGGTCGACGCGCGGGACGTCGAAACCGACGGTGGCGGCGAACGCGGTGCCCACGACGACGGCGATGAGGTAGGCCGGGAGGCGGCGGACGGCCCCCGGGACGGACTGCGGCAGCCGCGGCCAGAGCAGGATCGTCGCGATCGTGACCAGGCCGACGACGGTCGCCGGACCGTGCGGGCTCGTGATCGCCTCGGGTATTGCCCGGATGTTCTCCAGGGCGTGGCTGTCGGCCTTCCCGCCGAGCACGACGTGGATCTGGCCGAGGACGATGGTGAGGCCGATGCCGCCGAGCATGCCGTGGACGATGGCGGGTGAGACGGCGAGAGAGGCTCGGGCGACGCGGCACAGGCCGAGCAGGATCTGCAGCAGGCCGGCGGCCGCCGTGATCATGCAGGTGACCCGCCACCCGTAGGTGTTGACGAGATCGGCGACGATCACGGTCAGACCCGCGGCGGGGCCACTGACCTGCAACGGGGCGCCACCGAGGGATCCCGCGACGATGCCGCCGACCACCGCGGCGAGCAGGCCGGCCGCGACCGGGGCACCGGAGGCGACGGCGATGCCCAGCGACAGCGGCAGGGCGACGACGAAGACGACGAGGGAGGCCTGCAGGTCGGGGCGCCACCCCGGGCGGGGGGCGGCCGCCCGCCGCGACCGGCGCGAGCCGCGCGGCTGGCTGGTTCGGCTTGCCTCGATGGGCGGCGAGTGGCTGTGCCGAGACGGCGACGGTGGGGTGACCGGTGGGGTCATGTCCAACTCCTCGAGGATCGGCGCGATGGCTGGGGGTCACCCGAACGGGTGGTCCGAGGGTGGCGTCGTAGACGATGGTTCTCGTCCTGGTCACTACCAGCAGTCGGCGGCACGCGACGCCCACCTGGTCTACCGCGGATGGTGACGGGCTTTGCACTGAACCCAACGATCCGGACGGCGGACGAGTTTCTTTCTGTGATGGTCCACCCAGTCACGCGTAACCATTGGACAGCAACGCCCGGCGCTGCCCCAGGGATCGGGCGGACCGCCGTCGCAGGACATCGGGTACATATAGCCCAGGTATGGATGTAGGGAACATCTAGGACAGAAGGCTATAGAAACCGCCCCCTTCGGCGGGTTCGCGCCGCCCGGAATGGGCGGATCCGGGCGCCACCCGGCGACCGATCCGTCGCTGTCGCCCATACTTGTCGTGACATGGGGTGAGAACGCCCGCCCCGGACGGCAGTCTGCGCGCCCGCCGGGGCGCGGGCGGGGGACGTCGAGCATGCATCGTCGTGGCCGGCTCGCCCGGCTCCTGCTCGTGGCGGCGTTCGGCCTGCTGCTCGCGGCGTGGGTCGGCAGCAACGCGCCGGGCTTCGGGCCGGACGAGCCGGCGAACTTCGTCAAGGAGGTCGGCGCCGGCACCGGCCAGTGGTCGGGCACGCCAGGGCAGCTCGCGCATCCGGCGTTCGGCGCGCAGCCCGGGGCCCCGGAGCGAATCGACTGGATCAACCGCAACAGCCGGGTCTTCCGGTTGCCGACCGGTCTCGACCCGGGTCGGGCCGGCTTCCCCTGCAACCTGTTCCGCAACTGGCTGTCGGTGAGCTGCCTGGACCGGCCGCATCCCCGCCCGACGGCGACGCGGGCCCTGAGCTATGTCGGGACCTACGAGCCCTATGTCTACGCCGTCCCCGGCGCGGCGATGGCACGCACCCACACGGCGCTCGGCGCCCTTTACATCGGGCGGGCGGTGACCGCCGCCCTCGTCGCCGGGCTGCTCGCCGTCGCGGTCGCCGCGGCGTGGAGCGGCCCGGCC
>NZ_JAMQQF010000432.1:0-2500 GCF_023716945.1 Frankia sp. AiPs1
CGCCTCACCCGCCGGCGGAACCGGCGGGTGACACGCGGACTGCGGATGGGCGACCCGGCCGGCGGCGGTCAGGCGACACAGGGCGACCGCCACGATCGAGAGGCACCTTACGGCGCCCCGGGCGCGACCGCAGCCGACGCGCGGCGCGGGCTCAGCCCCGCCGACGCCGGAGTTGCGCGATCACTCGCCGCCCTTCTGGACGTAGCCCTTCACGAACTCCTCGGCGTTCTCCTCGAGGACGTCGTCGATCTCGTCGAGGAGCGAGTCGACGTCCTCGGACAGCTTCTCGTGCCGCTCCTTGAGGTCGCTGGCCTCGTTGCCCTCGGCCACGACCTCCTCGACCTCGTCGGCCTGCCGATTGGTGTGCTGCTGCCCGCCGCCGCTGTCCCTGGTGGCCATGAAGCCCTCCTTCGATCGCCTGGCGCGACACTATCCCGCCTCACCGACACCATCGGTCGGATCGGTGAGAGGTCCACTCCATCACGAACTGACCGTCTCGTCGCGACGTCCGCCCAGGGCGCAACGCACGCAGGTCAGCCGGAGACCTACCCGGCCCGCCGACGGGCAACGATGGGCCCGCCAGCCGCGGACTCAGCGGCCGGCCAGCGCATCGACGAGGTCCGCGGCGGTGGCGCAGCGGTCGAGCAGCTCGCCCACGTGCGCCTTGGTCCCCCGCAACGGCTCCAGGGTGGGTACCCGCTGCAGGGAGTCCCGGCCGATGTCGAAGATCACCGAGTCCCACGACGCCGCGGCGACCTGCTGCGGGTAGCGGGCGAGGCAGCGCCCCCGGAAGAACGCCCGGGTGTCCTCCGGCGGCTCCGTCATCGCCCTGGTGACCTCGTCCTCGCTGACGACCAGATCGAACCGGCCGCGCTCGACGAGGCGGTTGTACAGGCCCTTGTCCGGCCGCACGTCGTGGTACTGCAGGTCGACGAGCTCCAGGCGGGGCGAGTCCCAGTTCAGGCCGTCACGCGAGCGGTAGCCCTCCAGGATCGCCAGCTTGGCGACCCAGTCGAGCTCCCGGGCCAGGCTCATCGGGTCGACCTCGAGCCGGCCGAGGACCGACTCCCAGCGGGACAGGATGTCGGCGGTCTGCGGGTCGACGTCGGAACCGAACCGGTTCTCCACGTACTTGCGGGCCTGCTCGAAGTACTCCATCTGCAACTGCACGGCGGTCATCTTCCGACCGTCGCGCAGGGTCACAAGGTGCTTGAGCGAGGGATCGTGCGAGATCGCCCGCAGCGCGGCCACCGGGCCGTCCACGGACAGGTCGACGCTGAACCAGCCATCCTCGATCATGGCGAGGACCAGCGACGTCGTCCCCACCTTCAGGTAGGTCGCGACCTCGCTCATGTTCGCGTCGCCGATGATGACGTGCAGCCGGCGGTACTTCTCCGGATCGGCGTGCGGCTCGTCGCGGGTGTTGATGATCGGACGCTTCAGCGTCGTCTCGAGGCCCACCTCGACCTCGAAGAAGTCCGCCCGCTGGCTGATCTGGAAGCCGGCCTCGCGGCTGTCCACGCCGAGGCCGACCCGGCCGGCGCCGCAGACGACCTGGCGGGAGACGAAGAACGGGGTGAGGTTGCGGACGATCTCCCCGAACGGGGTCGACCTGGCCATGAGGTAGTTCTCGTGGCAGCCGTAGGAGACGCCCTTGTTGTCGGTGTTGTTCTTGTAAAGGTTCACGGGCTTGGACCCGGGCACCGTCAGGGCGCGCCGCGCCGCCTCCGCCATCACCCGTTCACCGGCCTTGTCCCACAGCACGACGTCACGCGGGTTGGTGACCTCGGGCGAGGAGAACTCCGGATGGGCGTGGTCGACGTAGAGCCGTGCCCCGTTGGTCAGGATGACGTTGGCGAGGCCAAGGTCGTCCTCGTTGGCCGGCGCGCTGGGGTCGACCGCGGGCTCCCGGGGGAGCTCGAAGCCTCGCGCGTCCCGCAGCGGTGACTCCTCCTCGAAGTCCCACCGGGCACGGCTACCCGAGGACGACGTTCTGTTGGCATAGGAGTTCACCACCAACGACGAGGCCAACATCTGGTTGGTGTTCGGCTGACCGGGCACCGACACCCCGTACTCGGTCTCGATTCCCATGATCCGGCGCGCGCTCACTCTGCAAGCGTAGGTGCTGCGCGGGCGGTCGGTTGGCCGGACGTCCGCCTTGTTTGTTCTGAGCGGTGCGCACGGACCCGTTCCGTTCGACGCGGATCGGCGCGGCGAACCCCGAGCCGGACCCGTCGGAGGCCGGGGATCCCCCGGTCGGGGGCACCCTGCGCCGGGCGGGTCGCGGCGCGACCGGCACGCGCGGGTCGCCCACGGGCCGGTGACCGGCCGACCTGGGTGAAGGCCCTCATGGTGGGTCGCAGGCCCCGCGGACGGGGCGGGGGGCGACCTTCGGCGTGCGCATGGGTGGCGCGCGCATGCCGCGGGGGGGGGGGGGGGGGGGGGGGGGGGGGGGGGGGGGGGGGGGGGGGGGGGGGGGGGGGCCGCGGGGGGCGCCGCG
>NZ_JAMQQF010000432.1:2510-5253 GCF_023716945.1 Frankia sp. AiPs1
CCCCCGGGACCTACTTCGGTCCCGGGCGCCGCGGTACGGAACAGGCCGTCCCCGCCGCGGTCGCCTTACCAGGGCGACCGCGGCGGAGCCACGGCGAGTGCTTCCGCCGACCGTTACAGGTACTGGCCGGTGTTTGCGATGGTGTCGATGGAGCGTCCGGCCTCGGTGCCCTTCGTCCCGGTGACGAGCGTGCGGATGTAGACGATCCGCTCGCCCTTCTTGCCGGAGATCCGGGCCCAGTCGTCCGGGTTGGTCGTGTTCGGCAGGTCCTCGTTCTCCTTGAACTCGTCCAAGCACGCGGCGAGCAGGTACTGCATGCGCAGACCCTTGAGGCCGCCCTCGATGTGCGCCTTGACCGACATCTTCTTGGCGCGAGCGACGATGTTCTCGATCATCGCGCCCGAGTTGAAGTCCTTGAAGTACAGGACCTCCTTGTCGCCGTTGGCGTAGGTCACCTCGAGGAAGCGGTTCTCCTCGCTCTCCGCGTACATCCGCTCGACGACCCGCTGGATCATCGCGGCAACCGTGGCCTCCCGGTTGCCGTCGAACTCGGCGAGGTCGTCCGGGTAGAGCGGCAGGCCGGGCAGGACGTACTTGGCGAAGATGTCGCGGGCCGCTTCGGCGTCGGGCCGCTCCACCTTGATCTTGACGTCGAGCCGTCCCGGCCGCAGGATCGCCGGGTCGATCATGTCCTCGCGGTTGGACGCGCCGATCACGATGACGTTCTCGAGCTGCTCGACGCCGTCGATCTCGCTGAGCAGCTGCGGGACGATCGTGTTCTCCACGTCCGAGGACACACCCGAGCCGCGGGTCCGGAAGATCGAGTCCATCTCATCGAAGAACACGATCACCGGCATCCCCTCGGACGCCTTCTCGCGCGCCCGCTGGAACACCAGCCGGATCTGCCGCTCGGTCTCACCGACGAACTTGTTGAGCAGCTCGGGGCCCTTGATGTTGAGGAAGAAGGCGCGGCCGTTGCCCTGGCCGGTGATCGCCTCGACCTTCTTGGCCAACGAGTTGGCGACCGCCTTCGCGATCAGCGTCTTGCCGCAGCCGGGCGGGCCGTAGAGCAGCACACCCTTCGGCGGCTTGAGCTGATGCTCCCGGTAGAGATCCTTGTACAGGAACGGCAGCTCCACCGAGTCGCGGATCGACTCGATCTGACTCTTCAGTCCGCCGATCTGCTCGTACCCGATGTCCGGGACCTCTTCGAGGACAAGCTCCTCGACCTCGGACTTCGGGACCCGCTCGAACGCGTACCCGGACCGGGGCTCGATCAACAACGAGTCCCCCGCGCGGATCGGGCCGTCGAGCAGCGGTTGGGCCAACATGACCACCCGCTCCTCGTCGGTGTGACCGATCACCAGTGCTCGGTCACCGCTTTCGAGAACTTCCTTGAGCAGGACGATCTCACCCTGCCGCTCGAAGGAGCGTGCCTCGACCACGTTGAGGGCCTCGTTGAGCATGACCTCCTGGCCGGGCGAGAGCGAGCCGACGTCGACACTCGGCGACACGGTCACTCGGAGCTTTCTGCCCTGAGTGAACACGTCGACCGTGCCGTCGTCATACTTGGAGACGAAGATCCCGTAGCCGCTTGGCGGCTGCGCGAGTCTGTCGACCTCCTCCTTCAGGGTGATGATCTGGTCGCGCGCCTCGCGGAGGGTGGCGACGAGTCTGTCGTTCTGTCCCGTGGCGGACGACAGCTCGGCCTGAATCTCCGTGAGGCGTTCCTCCAGCACCCTGACCTGCCTGGGCGATTCGGACAACCTACGCCGCAGCATGGCCACTTCCTCTTCCAGGAAGGCGACCTGCGTCGTGAGCTCGTGTGCTTCCTTCTCGTACGCCGACCGCCGTGATTCGGCATCACCTGGACGACCCGTGCTCCCACCGGAGCCAGAGCCCGAACGGGGACCGGACACTGCGCCTCCACCTCCCCCGTGCTGACCGGGACGCACCCACACTACCGTTGTGACCGCCGCTGGCAGGCCGGTCACGCAAGGACGACCGGGCTTTGCCGTAAACAGCGGGTTACGGTGCCATGGTGACAGAAGATCGGAGCCCTGTGGCAACTCCTGCGAAGCCGGGCGTTTCGGCGGGCCTGCGTGTGCGGGTCGACCAGAACGCCTGCACCGGCGACGGTCTGTGCGTCCAGCTCGCGCCCAGCATCTTCGAGTTCGACGTCGACGGGCTGGCCTACGTCAAGGACGACGCCGGCGAGCTCCAGACGAGCGACGGTGCGTACGTGCCGGTGCCCCTGCCCGTCGTGGACGCGGTCGTCGACGCGGCCGACGAGTGCCCCGGGACGTGCATCTATGTGGAACGCCCCGACGGCACTCTGGAGGCCGGCGGCCCCCTGAGCTGACCATGGACACGACTGTCGGACGACCGGACGCCGGACGATCCCAGCGTCGCTCCGCGTCCGGGGCGCGGCCGCCTCCCGGGTCACCGAGTCGGAGCCTCCGGCGACGGGTCACCGAGGAGTCGCTCGCGCCGGCGCGGTTCCGCGGAACCGTCAGGACCGCGCCAGACCCTCGTGGTGGCCGGTCCCGCCGCGGGGCACGGTCCCGCGGACGTGACGATCATCCAGGTGGGATGCGGGAGCCGCAGCGGGCCCCACCCTTGATCACACGTAAAGACACGCCCTAGTCGGCGGAATCGATCCCGTCCTTCGCGGCCCCAGCCACGTCGGCCGAGGGCTCCGGCTCCGCGCCGGCCGAGGCCGCGGCCGCGGCGTGGGCGACCG
>NZ_JAMQQF010000433.1 GCF_023716945.1 Frankia sp. AiPs1
GACGGGTCGAACGGGTCGGCCGCGCCGGCGGTCGGCCCGCTGGTCCCGACGGGACGCCATTCGAGGGTGTGCAGGGCGTCGGTCGCCGGCTGGAGGGCGTTCGCCGGCAGGGCCCGCAGCGCCAGCGAGCGCGCCCAGGCCACCGGCTCGCCGTCGACGCCGGTCAACAGGATCGAGACGGTGTCGGCGCCGGAGGGGGTGAGCCGTACCCGCAGCACGGTCACGTCGGTGGTGGTGAGCCGGACACCCGACCAGGCGAACGGGATCCGGACGCCGCTGCCGGCGCCGGAGCCGGCGAGTGGCAGCAGGTGCAGCGCCGCGTCCAACAGGGCCGGGTGCAACGCGAACGGCTCCGCATCCGCACCGGCCGAGTCCCCGGAGCCGCGGGAGTCCCCGGAGTCGCCGGAGTCGCCGGAGTCGCGGGAGTCGCCGGCGCCCAGGCGGATCTCGGCGAGCAGGGTTTCGCCGGCCCGCCAGGCCGCGGTGAGGTTGCGGAAGCTGCTGCCGTAGTCGTAACCGAGCTCGCGCAGCTGCTCGTACACGGTGTCGACGTCGAGCGGATCCGCCTCGACCGGCGGCCAGCTCGCACCATCCGCGAGCGGCCCGGGGGCGTCGTCACCGGAGATGCTCTCCCGCCGCAGGGTGCCGGTGGCGTGTTCCGCCCACGGAGCCTCCTCGCCGGCCCGGGAGTGCACGGCGAGCGCGCGGCGGCCGTGCTCGTCGGCGCCGCCGACCGAGACCTGCAGGTCGACTCGCCCGTGAGTCGGCAGGACCAGCGGCGCCTGCAGGGTGAGCTCGTCGAGCACGGGGGCATCTGCGCGCAGCCCGGCGCGTAGCGCGAGGTCGACGAACAGGCTGCCGGGCACGAGCGGAACTCCGCCGATGACGTGGTCGGCGAGCCAGGGGTGGCGGGCGGTGTCGAGGGTGCCGGTGAACAGCAGGCCGCCGTCGTCGGCGCGTTCCACCGCGGTGCCGAGCAGACCGGACTCCCGCGCCGTGTCGGTCGGTGCGCGGAACCAGAACCACCGCCGCTGGAAGGGGTAGGTGGGCAGGCGCGCCGGGACGGCCGGGGGAAGGAGGTCCTGCCAGGTGACGGGGAAGCCGTGGGTGTGGGCGGTGGCGAGGGCGGTGGTGAGGGTGTGGGTTTCGGGGTGGTTGGTGCGCAGGGTGGGGGTGGTGTGGGGGGTGTGGGTGGTGAGGGTGGGGTCGGGTCCGAGTTCGAGGTGGAGGGTGGTGTTGAGGGTGGTGAGGGTGTGGGTGGCGTCGTGGTAGCGGACGGTGTGGCGGGTGTGGCGGGTCCAGTAGTCGGGGGTGGTGATGGTGTGGTCGGCGAGGGTGCCGGTGAGGGTGCTGATGATGGGGATGCGGGGTGGGTGGAGGGTGAGGGTGGTGAGGGTGGTGTGGAGTTGGTCGAGGATGGGGTCCATGTGGGGGGAGTGGAAGGCGTGGCTGACGTGGAGGGTGCGGGTGCGGTGGCCGGTTTGTTGGTAGTGGTGGGCGATGGTGTGGGTGGTGGTGTGGTCGCCGGCGATGACGAGGCTGGTGGGGCTGTTGATGGCGGCGATGGAGACGGTGGGGGTGAGGTGGGGGGTGATGTCGGTTTCGGTGGTTTCGATGGCGATCATGGCGCCGCCGGGTGGGGCGGTGTGCATGAGGTGGCCGCGGGTGGCGACGAGGGTGGCGGCGTCGGGGAGGGTGAGGATGCCGGCGAGGTGGGCGGCGGTGATTTCGCCGATGGAGTGGCCGGTGAGGTAGTCGGGGGTGAGGCCGTGGTGGGTGAGGAGGTGGTAGAGGGCGGTTTCGAGGGTGAAGAGGGCGGGTTGGGTGTAGTGGGTTTGGTGGAGGAGGTGGGCTTGGGGGGTGTGGGGGGTGGCGAAGATGATGTCGCGGAGGGGGTGTTGGAGGTGGGGGGTGAAGGCGGTGCAGAGGGTGTCGAGGGCGTCGGCGAAGACGGGGAAGGTTTCGTAGAGTTGGCGGCCCATGCCGGGTCGTTGGCTGCCTTGGCCGGTGAAGAGGTAGGCGAGGCGGGGGGTGGGTGGTGTGTGGTGGCGGGTGAGGTGGGGGTGGTCGGTGTTGTTGTGGAGGGCGGTGAGGGCGGCGAGTGTGTCGGGTGGGATCAGGGTGGTGTCGGTGGGGTGGGTGTCGTTGGGGTGGACGAGGATGACGGCGCGGTGGGGGTGGTGGGTGCGGTGGCGGGCGAGGGTGGCGGCGATGGCGGCGGGGTGGGTGTCGGGGTGGGTGTGTAGGTAGGTGAGTAGTTCGCCGGCCTGGGCGCGTAGCGCCTGCTCACCGTGCCCCGACAACGCCCACAGCAGGGGCCGCGAGGGTGACCGGCCGACCGCCGCCCGAGCCGGTCCGGATTCGCGTCCGGCCGTCTGTGAGCTGTCCGCGGCTGCCGGGGGGGCTTCTTCGATGATGATGTGGGCGTTGGTGCCGCTGATGCCGAAGGAGGAGATGGCGGCGCGGCGGGGGCGTTGGCTGGGTTCCCAGGGTTGTTCTTCGGTGAGCAGGGTGATGGTGCCGCTGTCCCAGTCGACGTGGGGGGTGGGGGCGTCGATGTGGAGGGTGCGGGGGAGGGTGTGGTGGTGGAGGGCTTCGACGATTTTGATGATGCCGGCGGCGCCGGCGGCGGCTTGGGTGTGGCCGATGTTGGATTTGAGGCTGCCGAGGTAGAGGGGGCGGTCGGCGGGTCGGTGCTGGCCGTAGACGGTGAGTAGGGCCTGGGCTTCGATGGGGTCGCCGAGGCGGGTGCCGGTGCCGTGGGCTTCGACGGCGTCGATGTCGCCGGGGGAGAGGTCGGCCTGTGCCAGGGCGGCCTGGATGACCCGTTGCTGGCTGGGGCCGTTGGGGGCGGTGAGGCCGTTGCTGGCACCGTCGGAGTTGACGGCGCTGCCGCGGACGACGGCGAGGACGGGGTGGCCGTGGCGGAGGGCGTCGGAGCGACGCTCGATCAGCAGGATGCCAATGCCCTCGGCCCAGCCGGTGCCGTCGGCGGCGGCGGCGAACGGCTTGCAGCGGCCGTCGGGGGCGAGTCCGCGCTGTCGGCTGAACTCCAGGAACATGCCCGGCGTCGACATCACCGTCACGCCGCCGGCCAGGGCCAGGTCGCATTCGCCGCGGCGTAGTGCCTGGGTGGCCAGGTGCAGGGCGACGAGGGAGGAGGAGCAGGCGGTGTCGACGGTGACCGCCGGCCCCTCCAACCCGAACGTGTACGCCACCCGGCCGGAGATGACGCTCGACGTCGTACCGGTCAGCAGGTACCCGTCGCCACCGCCCGCCGGCTCGTCCAACCGGGGGCCGTAGTCCATCGCGGTCGCGCCGACGAACACGCCGGTGCGTGAGCCGCGCAGCGAGTCCGGCGCGATCGTCGCCCGCTCGAACGCCTCCCACGCGGTCTCCAGCAGCAGGCGCTGCTGCGGGTCCATCGCGGTCGCCTCACGCGGGCTGATGCCGAACAGGCCGGGATCGAAGTCCCCGGCGCCGTCGAGGAATCCGCCTCGGCGGGAGTATGTGGTCCCGACATGGTCGGGGTCGGGGTCGTAGAGCGCGTCGAGGTCCCACCCGCGGTTGGTGGGGAACGGGCCGATGGCGTCGCCGCCGCGGGCGACGAGCTCCCACAGGTCCGCCGGGGACGCGACGCCGCCGGGGTAGCGGCACGCCATGGCGACGATGACGATCGGATCGTCCGCGTCGGCGGTGCGCGCAGCCCGCTGCCGGTGCGCGCCCGCGCCGGCCGGCTCGCCCGCGACCAGCCGGTCGAGGAAGCCAGCCAGGGCCGCCACGGTGGGATGGTCGTAGACGACCCCCGCCGGCAGCGCGAGGCCGGTCGCCTCCGCCAGCCGGTCGCGCAGCTCGACCCCGGCCAGCGAGTCGAAGCCGAGGTCGCGAAACGTCCGACGGCGGTCGATGCCGGCCGCCGAGTCGTGACCCAGCACCACCGCGGTCCGGTCGAGGACGAGGGCGAGCAGCTCCCGCGCCCGGTCCGGGTCGACGGGCCCGGTCGGCTCGGTCGGCTCGGCTGGCTCGGTGAACCCGTGGCCGGCTGGCCGGGCGGGCGGAAGGCCGACCGCGTCCCGTCCGTCGGTGTCCCGTCCGTCGGCTTCCTGTCCGATCGCTTCCTGTCCGTCGGCTTCCTGTCCGTCCGCGCCCCCAGCGCCGCCGTCGGGACCGCTCGGGGCGTCGGCCAGCCAGTGCCGGCCGCGCTGGAAGGCATAGGTGGGCAGGTTCACGGCTCGCCCGCCGGCGGCGGCCAGGGGGCCCGCCCAGTCCACCTCGGCGCCGCGCACGTGGGCGGTGGCGAGCGCCGTCAGCAGCGTCGCCACCTCCGGTCGGCCCCGGCGCAGCGTGGGGACCGCGCCGGGCACCAGCGCGCTGAGCACCGCGTCGGGACCGAGTTCGAGCAGGCCGATCGGGCCCGCCGCGGCCAGGGCCTGGGCGCCGGCGGCGAAGCGCACCGTCTCGCGGACGTGCCGTGCCCAGTAGTCGGGTGAGGTCACCTGCTCGGCGGTGGCCAGCGTCCCGGTGACATTGCTGACCAGCGCGACGGCGGGCGGGCGCAGCGTCACCGAGCCGGCGACCTCCCGGAAGGCGGCGAGCATGCCGTCCATGCGCGGGGAGTGGAAGGCGTGGCTGACGGTCAGCCGGCGGGTGCGCCGACCGCGCTGGGCCAGCACGGCGGCCACCTCGAGGGTGGGCCCCTCGTCTCCGGAGATGACGACCGCCCGGGGGCCGTTCACCGCGGCGATGGCCACCCGCCCGGCGTTGCCGGCGAGCAGTTCCAGGACCTCCGGCTCGTCCGCCTCGACGGCGACCATCGCGCCGCCGCCCGGGAGCTCGCCCATCAGCCGGCCGCGGGCGGCGATGAGCTTCGCCGCGTCGGCGAGATCGAACACGCCGGCGACGTGTGCGGCGGCCAGTTCGCCGATCGAATGGCCGGCGAGCAGGGCGGGGTGCAGCCCCCGGCCGGTCACCAGCCGGAACAGGGCCACCTCCACGGCGAACAGCGCCGGCTGGGTGTAGCGGGTCTCGCCGAGCAGCGCCGCCTCGGGGCTGCCCTCGGCGGCGAACACGACGTCGCGCAGCGGTCGGTCGAGATGGGGGTCGAACGCCGCGCACAGCTCGTCGAAGGCGGCGGCGAAGGCGGGCAGAGCGGCGTGGAGCTGTCGGCCCATGCCCGGGTGCTGGCTGCCCTGCCCGGTGAACAGGAAGGCCCAGCGGCCCGCCGGCTCGCCGCGGCCCGGGCCGGCC
>NZ_JAMQQF010000434.1 GCF_023716945.1 Frankia sp. AiPs1
CGTCGAGGGGCTGGCCCGGCTCACCGCCCAACGCGCGCACCTGGCCAGCAGCTACGGCCTGTCCGGCAGCCTGATCGGCCCGGCCATCGGCGCGCCCGGCCGCCAGGAGCTGGCCTCACTGCTCGACGCCGGGGGGCCGATCCCCGCCGAGCTGACCCCGCCCACGGTCGCCGCGGAGCTCGCCCGGGCCATCCCCCCGCGGTCCCAGCGCGGGCTGACCATCTTCTTCACGGGGCTGTCCGGTTCCGGCAAGTCAACCCTGGCCGGGCTGCTGGTCTGTCGGCTGCTCGAGCAGGGCGGACGGCGGATCACCCTGCTCGACGGGGACGTCGTGCGCACCCATCTGTCCGAGGGCCTGGGCTTCTCCCGCGCCGACCGGGACACCAACGTGCGCCGGATCGGGTTCGTCGCCGCGCAGGTGGCCGGGGCGGGCGGCACCGCGGTCTGCGCGCCGATCGCGCCCTACGCGGAGGTTCGCGCGCAGGTCCGTGAGATGGTCCACGCGGCCGGCGGCGGCTTCGTCCTGGTCCACGTCTCGACGCCGCTCGAGGTCTGCGAGGCGCGCGACCGCAAGGGCCTCTACGCCAAGGCCCGTGCCGGTGTGATCCCCGCTTTCACCGGGGTGTCGGACCCGTACGAGCAACCCGCCGACGCCGACGTCACAGCGGACACGGCGAAACTCTCCGGGGACGAGGCCGTCGACCGCATCCTCGATCACCTGCGCGTCGCCGGCTGGCTCGCCCCCGCGTAGGGCAGCGACTCGCTCGTTCCATGCCGGCCCGCAGACGAGGAGGTCCAAACCAGGGCGGGCCGGTTGCGGCGCGTTCTGTACGGTCTGAGCCCGCAGACCGCTCACCGCACCGCACTCGGCTTCCCACCCCGACTGTCACCGGTGACGCTCGCGGTCCAGGGACGAAAGGATCACCAGGCCGGCGACACCGCCCGACCGACCTGCTGCTCAGTAGACCGACCTGCTGCTCAGTAGGCGCCTTCGCGGCGCAGGACGGCGAAGACGGTGCGCCAGAGGATGACGAAGTCCATCGCCAGCGACCAGTTCTCCACGTAGCGCAGGTCGAGGCGGACCGACTCGTCCCACTCCAGGTCCGAGCGTCCGCTGATCTGCCACAAGCCGGTCAGGCCGGGCTTCACCATCAACCGGCGGTGCACGTCGTCCTCGTAGCGGGCGACCTCCGAGGGCAGCGGCGGGCGCGGCCCGACCAGCGACATGCTGCCGTTGAGCACATTGATCAACTGTGGCAGCTCGTCGAGCGACCACTTGCGCAGGAACTTCCCGACGCGGGTGATCCTGGGGTCGTCGCGCATCTTGAACAGCAGGCCCTCGGCCCGCTCGTTGCGCGACTCCAGCTCGGCCTTGCGTGCCTCCGCGTCCACGTACATGGACCGGAACTTGAACATCGTGAAGTGCTCGCCGCTCCGGCCGACCCGGGTCTGCTTGAACAGCGCCGGGCCGCGGCTGGTCAGCCGGACCGCGATCCCGAGGCCGACCAGGACTGGCAGGAACAGCAGGATCACCATGCCGGCGACGCAGCGGTCGAAAACGCCCTTCATGACTCGGCGGGTACCGGTGAGCTCCGGCTCCTCGATGTGCAGCAGGGGCAGCCCGGCCACCGGACGGATCGAGATCCGCGGGCCGGTCACGTCGGTCAGCGCCGAGGAGACCAGCACGTCGACGTCGCTGCCCTCAAGCGTCCACAGCACCCGGCGCAGGGTCTCGCCGTCCATCTGCGGGCAGATCGCGACGGTGGTGGCGTGGGTGGCCGTGATCGCGGTGTGCAGGGTCTCCGAGGTGCCCACGATCGGCACCCCGAGCAGATCGAACCCGCTGCGTTCCGGCCGGTCGTGGCTGTGTCGGCCCGGTGAGCGGTCGAGCACGACGCCGACCACGGACCAGCCCGACGTCGGGTCCCGCTGGGCGAGACGGACCAGCGTGGCGGCGGACTCACCGGCACCGACCACGAGGACCCGGTGCAGGCAGCGCCCGGCGCGGCGCATCCGGTGCAGGATGCCGCGCCCGATGACCCGGCCGGCCACCGACAGCAGGGTCGCCGCGGGGAACGCGATGAGGACGTAGCTGCGGGCGATCTCGGCCTTGGTCGCATACGAGATGATGGCGAGCGCCGCCGTGAACCTGGCCGCGGCGTTGACCACCCGGCGGAACTCCTCCGACCCGCCGCCGAGGAACCTGGTCTCGTAGGCCCGGTTCAGCGACATGGCCAGCACCCACGCCACCGGCAGCAGCACCGTCATGAGGATGTACGGCTTGATCGACACCGGCTTGGTCTCGAAGTCGACGAGGTCGCCGAACCGCACGAAGAACGCCAGCCCCGCGGCGACCACGCAGGCCGCCGCGTCGAACAGGATCAGCAGCCGCACGTAGCGGCGCTCCCAGGTGACCTGCGCCCGGTAGGCGACGTTCTCGAGCGCCGCGACCGAGTGTGCGCGGGCGACGCTGTGACGGCCGCCGGTCCCGGTCCAGCCGGGCTGCCCGCCCGGGGCCGGGCCGGCGGGGCCCGATGGTCCGGTGGGGGCCGACGGTCCGACGGGGCCCGACGGTCCGGTAGCTCCGGGCCGGGTCTGCGGCGGGTAGGGCGCGGGGCCGGGCCGGGATCGCTGGACGAAGTTCGACCCGGCGGAGGCGCGGGCGTCCCCCGACATCGTCTCCGTCACGCGTGGCCCTCTCCAGGAGCGTGACCCGCGGGACGACGCCGCCCGCCCGATCCGCCACGGGGATGTGGCCCGCGGGAGCGCCGCACCATTGGCTCCACTGCGGCAAATGCCCGAGTTGTACGAATCGTTCGATCTGTACGGATCGTCAGTCCTGGTCGGATTGCGCCGGTCATGAAGATGCCCCGCACTGCGCCGATCGTCGACCGCTCCATGGTCGCCGCAACGCGTCGAACCTCGGACGTGATCCGGTTCCACCCCATCCTGTTGCGGTTCGCGGTATGCCTCGCTTGGACGGCCGAGAGCTCAACCATCGGTGATGCATCGACCGAACCTCCAGCGATCTTCCCCCGCCACTGACTGTGGGCCACCGCGGACGGCGGGCCGGCTGTTCGCGCACTGCCCGGCGTTGCGCCGGGGTGCACACCGGAACGAACCGGACCGCTGACCACCGACGCGGCCGGCACTCCTGGTCACGAGCAACGTTACCGGCTCTCCTCAGCCGATCTACCGGGGGCCCGCGGAGCAGGTGCGGGGTGGCGCCGTGACCGCCGACTGTTGCGGCGGCGTCATCCGTCCGTTTGTGGCGACTCAAGGTAGCAGAGATGACGTCGATCGCCGGTAACCCGCCGTAGCGAAATTCCCGCGTTCAATCGTGGATACCGATATTCCGGACAGCACCCACCGGCCGCACGCTGCGTATACAAGAGGCGGCTGGACTGCTACTGTGCGTCATGGCTCTTCGGCTCCGGCCGGGGAGCTGTCGGCTGCCCGGCCCGTACGGGCGCCGTCGGGGTGGGAACTGTGCGGTCCGGCTCGCGCCTACGCGACGCCGGAGGGCACGGATACGGGACGGTCGGCGCCTGCCGGACGGGTGGGGGCGCCCAGGCAGGCGCCGGCTGCGGGTGTCAGTCGGCCGCCGGCGCACGCCGCGACCGGACATGGCGGCGGGGCCGCGACCGGACATGGCGGCGGGGCCGCGACCGGGCCCCGTGACGGGACCACACGGCACGACCCCGCGTGACCATCCAACCGAGCCATGCCGGCGCGCCCCCGCAGCACTGTGGCGGGGGGACGCCGTGCAGGCACAGCGCGCCGCTACCGGTCAGGGCAGGGCGGCGACGATGTCGGCGAGCGACTTGCGGGCGCCGCTGTAGAACGGGGTCTCCAGCCGGGTGTGCCGACGGGTTGCGCTCCCCCGCAGATGGCGGACGCAGTCGACGATGCGGTGCAGATCGTCAGCCTCGAACGCAAGCAGCCACTCGTAGTCGCCCAGGCCGAACGCGGCGACCGTGTTGGCCCGGACGTCCTCGAACTCGCGGCCCATGATCCCGTGCTCGGCGAGCAGTCCGCGTCGCTCGTAGTCCGGCAGCAGGTACCACTCAAGAGACCGGTTGAACGGATACACGCAGATGTACCCGCGTGGGTCCTCCCGGCGGACGAACGCCGGGATGTGGTTGCGGTTGAACTCCGCCGGGCGGTGCAGCCCGATCGCCGACCACACGGGCCGCAGGTGGCCGCCCAGCGTCGTCTGGCGGAACCGCTGGTAGGTCTCCTGCAGCAGGTCGGGATCCGGGCTGGTCCACCAGACCATCAGGTCGGCGTCGGCCCGGTAGCCCGAGATCTCGTACGTCCCACGGGTGTAGACGTCCTTCGCCAGGGCCCCTTCGAGCAGGGCGTCGGCCTCGTCGATCAGGGGAGTTCGATCGGCGGGCAGCGGGCGGTCGGTGGCGAAGACCGACCACCCGGTGTAGAGGAGCTCGGCGTTGAGCTCCTGAACGGACTTCGTGGACTCCGGCATACCCGTCTCCTCCATCACCCCGCGCCGACCGGACCGGCCGGTGCGGGTCGTTCCTCAGACTCCCGGGCCCAGCGGGCCCACCGGCCCCACCGGATCGGCCGGACCCACCGGATCGGCCGGACTACCCTGATCAGCCGGACTATCCTGATCGGCCGGACTGCCCTGAGTCGTCCGGGCTGCGCGCAGCACCGCGGCGGCGGCGGCCTCCCCGGAGCGGATGCAGGCCGGGATGCCGACGCCGTCGTAGCCGGCGCCGGCGAGCGCGAGCCCCGCGGGCAGCGCCCGGCGCACGCTGGCGATCCGGTTCAGGTGGCCCGGGAGGTACTGCGGCAGCGCGCCGCCCCACCGGCTCACCCTCGTCGCGATGGGGCGCGCCGTCAGCCCGGTGATCTGGGCGATCTCCGCCGCAGCCACACCGGCGAGCTCGGTGTCGCCGCGCTGCAGGTCGTGCTCGGCGCCGGCGCGCCCGATGCTGGCCCGGACCACCGTGAACCGGCCGGCGCGGACGTGCGGCCACTTCGTGGTCAGGAAGGTGGCGGCCTTCACCGACGTACCCGCCCGCGCCGGCACCAGGAAGCCGCTGCCCGGCGGGGGGGTGATGTCCTGGTAGACCAGCGTGACCAGGCCGACCGAGGCGTAGGGAACGCCCGCGAGTGGGGCCGCCGCGTGCGGGGCCAGCGGGCTCAGCAGCGCCCGCGCGACCCCGGCGGGCACGGCCAGGATCACCGCGTCGGCCGTCAGCGGTTCG
>NZ_JAMQQF010000435.1 GCF_023716945.1 Frankia sp. AiPs1
ACTCTGGCTGGGGCGGGAGGGGCGGGCCTGGGAGTTGGCCGAAGCGGTACCCGTCGCCGGCGCGGAGGCGGCCTCGGCCGCGGGCGGCCAGGCGCGCAGCCCCATGCCCGGCACGGTGATCGCCGTGCTCGTCGAGCCCGGCATGTCCGTCACCGCCGGGCAGTCACTGATCGTCGTCGAGGCGATGAAGATGGAGCATCCCGTCTCGGCGCCGGCCGCCGGCGTCATCGCCAGGGTGCTGGTCCGCCCCGGCGACCTGGTGACCCTCGACCAGGTCCTGGCGGTCGTCTCGCCGCCGGATCTCCCCGGCCCGACCGCCGCGGTTGCCTGACCGCTGGCATCGGGGCTGACTCGCCCGCGTGGCAGGGGTGCGCGGTCACGAGCTGACGCCCGCGGGCCGGCTCCCCGACTTCCCCATCAGCTTGCCCGGCGTCCGGTACTTTCGTCGCCGTCGCGCAGGGCCGCCATCCGGTCAACGAGCGTCGCGCGGGCCTCATCCGCACCGAGCCCGACAAGGTCCATCGACGCGACAAGGTCCATCGACCCGACGAGGCCCAGCCAGCCGGGCGGATCGCAGCGCTCGACCCGGACGGTGACCAGCCGGCCGCCGCGGGCCGCGGTCGCCGCCGGGAAGGCCTCCCGCCACTCGGCGCTGCCCTGCACCTCGCTCAGGAAAGCGGGGGAGAGCACGACGAGTGTCCACGGCACCTGGGCGACTGCGTCCGTCAGGGCGATGACCGTCCGCGGCCCGAGGGTTGCCCCGGCGCCGTCCGGGTTGCCGTGGTTGTCGGGGCCGGCGTCATCGCGATTGGCGTGATCAGGGTCGGTCTCATCGGCGTCGGTGTCATCGGGGTCGGGGTGCGGCAGAATTCGCCAGCCAGCGGCCTCGAGATGCCAGCCGATCCAGTCCGCCCAGGCGGCGTCGGCCCGCGCATGGGAGAGGAGCAGGTCGGCCGCGGACCCGTCGGCCGCGGGGTGCACCGACGAACCACGGACAGGCACGCCGCCCGCGACACTGGCCACGCCGAGTGGGGAGGCGCGGCAGTCGAGATCGTGCGGGTCGGGGCTGCCGTGTTGGTCAAGGCTGCCCTGCGGGTCAAGGCTGCCCTGCGGGTCAAGGCTGCTGTGCGGGTCAAGGTCGTGCGGGTCAAGGTCGTGCTGGTCGAGGAAGGCGGCGGCGGCGTTCGCGGCGAGGCGTAGGAACCAGCCTCGGTCCTCCTCGCGGGTCGACGCCCGGCCGAGGCAGGTCAGCGAGCAGGCCAGCAGCGACAGCGGTAGCTGGTCGCGCCACTGTTCGACGAGGTCGGCCGCGCGTGCCCACTGCTGTCCGGCGCGGCGGACCCGGTCGATGAACAGCCACAGCCACTGGGGCAGCAGCGCCCCGTCGAGGCCCGGGTCGAGCAGCACGTCGATCGTGGCGGTGCGCTGGGCCGGGGAGAGCTCGACCAACGTCCGGGCGAGGACGTGCAGCACGAGATGGGTGGGATCGCGGGTGAGCACGGCGTCGGCGGTGTAGCGCGACAGGTCGATGAGCTGGAAGGCCGCGCTCGCGTCGCGCAGATCGGTCGGGATGAGGATGTTCTCGACGTGCAGGTCCCCGTGGGCGCGTCCGACGAACGTGGGCAGCCGCAGGCCGGCGGTTCGGCTGGGGTCCAGGACCAGCGCGAACGGGTTGGCCAGGGGACGGTCCTCCTCCTCGACGGTGATGAGGCGGCCGGGATTCGCGGCGGCGAGGCGGTCCAGCCGGCTGCCGGGGGCGAGCCGGTCGCCGAGTTGGCGGCCGAGGATCGCCGGCACGCCCATCGAGGGCAGCCGGGTCCGCCCCGCCCACTCGCCGAGCACGGACCCGACGACCGCGGCGCTGACGTCGGCGAAGACGGTGGCATCGGCGGCCGGCCGGGGGAAGGCGGGCTGCGAGAAGGCGGACTGCGAGAAGGCGGACTGCGGGCCCTGAGCGCGGGCCGGCTGCCTCCCGCGGATCGGGCGGGGCGGATGCAGGACGACGTCGAGCAGTGTGTGCAGGGTGATCGGGTCACGCAGGCTGCCGCCGGCCACCCGCTGGAAGACGAACCACCGTCCGTCGCCGACCGGAATGGGCTGGTGGACCGGCCTGGTGAGGTGCTGTCTGGCGAAGTCCCGGGACTCGGTCAGTGCCCGCCGGTGGCGGGCGTACTCGCCGGGCTGGGGATCCTCCGCGCCGCCCGGTGCCCGGTCCAGCTTCATGATCAGTTGACGGGCACCCTCGTGGGGGTCGTCCGCCAGAACGGCGGCGACCCGGGCGGCGGACCGGCCGCCGATGAGCCAGCGGACCAGCCGAATGGTGGTTTCGGTCTGGGAGCACCACTGCCGCAGCGCGGTCACGGCGGCGTCGTCCAGCTCGGCCTGCAGGGGCTCGTCCAGCCAATGGGAGGACACCATGACTCCTGGGAACACGTGTTCGCGGATTGCGGGATTGCTTCCTGGCGACGGGCCGAGAATACCGCTCGGAATCCGGGTTGCCGCCCCGGGATCGGCGACCTGACTGATTCGGTGCTAATCGCGGACGTGGCCGCTGGCCGTTGTTCCGGTGGCGGGTGACAGCCGACCGGCCGTCCCGCCGGCCGGCTGTCCTGCTGGCCTGCCGGGCGAAACATCGGACCATCGCGTACGAAGTTGTACGGATTTGCCGTCCGGGTCTTTCCGGTTAGTCCGGCACGCGGTTATCTGGGAGCCGCCGAAGGGTCGCTGCCGCCGCAGCCGCATGATCTGCACCTCCGTGGCATCGGAGGTGGCTGGTCGACGGTCGCGCCCTCGGTCTGCCGCCGGAGCGGACCTGCCATCGGGGGGAGGCCCGCTCCGGCGGTCGGTAAATGCGCGCCGTGGCCGCGGGCCTTCCATCATGACGTGCCGCCGGGGCATTACCGCAATACTCGCGGTTCTTCGGGTCGCACCTCCGAAGCCGGCGGACGGTCGGCGGCGCAGATCGTAGCCGTCATCTTACTGCCATACGGCTTGCCCCGTCGTCGCTTCCGGTCAGGAATACAACGGGTGTCGCAGTGCGTACTCGCCGCTGTCTGTACGACCTTGTACGGCGATGCGCGACCGCCTTTTATCGGTGTCCCGAATGGGTTTTTCTCGACAGGCTGCGATCGCCCGTGAGCGCAGTGCTCGGAGGACGCGAGGAACGGTCGTGAGGTCGGATGGGAAGCCGTGCCGCCGGACAGCCGGCGGGCCGGGCAGCCACGGCGCGACGGCGGCGGACCACCGCCCGCCGCCTGGCCGATGTCCGGGCGATGACCCGGCCGGGATCCGCGCTGGCCGACGCCGTCCCGTTCGCCGCCGGCGGCCTCGCGGTGACGGATCGCCGGGTCGGTGCGGTGCTGCTGCTCGTCGTCGCCGGGGTGCTGGTGTCGGTGTTCGGCCGTCTGCTCGACGCCGTCGCCGGACTCGACACCGACCGGATCAACCCGCTGCGCCGGGACAGTCCCCTCGTCCAGGGCAGGCTCGCGCCCGGCTGGCCTACCGGATGGGCGGTGCTGGCCGGGACGGCGGTGCTGGCCGTGGTGGCGGTGCTGGCCGGGACGACCGTGGTGGGAACGGCTGGCAGGGCGGCGTCGTCCGGGAGGCCGTCGGACGGGTTGCCGTCCGGTGCCTGCCGGGGCGAGCGCGGACCAGGCAGGACAGTCGGTCCGGACCCGGACTCCCGGCCGGTCGCGGCCGTCCCGGGTGCGTCTGCGTCCACGACGGGAACGCTACCCATCCTCATGTTGCACGATCTTGCCTCCCGTCGGGGGCCCCCGACGCGTCGGGGGTGGCACAGTGGCCCACGGCAGCGACGGCTGCCGGCCACTGCCCGGCCATCAGCCTGTCATCCACGCTTCACCCCGGCACCGGAAGCGCGTGCCCGCATCGCTTCCGCACGGGCCACGAGACGTTCGGCTTCGCCCCCCGGCCCCACGCCGCCGGCGTCGATCCCCCCGTCAGACCCGCCGCTGCCAGGCCCGCCGCTGCCAGGCCCGCCGCTGCCAGGCCCGCCGCTGCCAGACCCGCCGCCGCCGGAGTGCACGACGCCGCTGTCAGGGCCTTCGCGCTGCGGGCTCCGACCACCCAGGTTCTGACCACCCAGGTCCTGACCACTCAGATCCTGACCGTCCAGGTTCGCGCCGTCGAGGCCCGCGCCGTCGAGGCCGTCGTCGTCCTCGTCGTCCTCGGCGAGTTCGCCGGCGATCTCGCCGGCGAGCAGGGGAGCGAGCGACGTCAGGCGGCGCCGGCCGCCCGCGTTGCGCACGGCGTTGCGCACCGCGGGGCCGTTCACGGCGACGATCGACAGGTGCGCCGCGGCCCGGGTGAGCGCGGTGTAGATCAGCGGGCGGGTCAGCATCCGGCCGGCCTCCGGCGGGAAGACGGCGACGACCGCGGGCCACTCGCTGCCCTGCGCCCGGTGCACCGTCACCGCCCAGCCGTGGCGAAGATCGCCGAGGATTCCCGCGGGCACCTCGACGACCCCGCCCGGGAAGGCGACCCGCAACGCCCCCCGTTCGCCCGCGGCGACAACGGTGCCGATCTCGCCGTTGGCGAACCCCACGTCGATGTGGTTGGCCGTCGCCACCACCCGGTCTCCGACGTCGAACCCCGACACCGCGCCCGCGCCCGGGTTGAGGACGCGTTTGAGCGCCGCGTTCAGCGCCCCCGTGCCGGCGGGCCCGGCATGCACCGGCGTGACGACCTGGATGTCGGCGACGGGGATTCCCAACGCCCGCGGAATCGAATCGGTGACGAGCTGCACGGCGCGGTGCGCCGCCTCCCCGGAGCTGGTCGAGGGAACGACGACCACCTCGCGGCCGGGGCCGGGCGGCGGCAGCTCCCCGCCGCGCACCGCGGCGGCCATCATCGCGATCGCGCCGCCCTCGACCTGCCGGTAGAGCCGGCGCAGCTCCGTCACCGGGATCTCGCCGGACTCCAGCAGATCGGTGAGGACCTGGCCGGGGCCGATGCTCGGCAACTGGGCGGGGTCCCCGACGAACATCAGATGGGTGCCCTCGGCGCAGGCGTCGAGCAGCGCGGCGGCGAGTTCCGCGTCGAGCATCGAGGCCTCGTCGACGACGACGAGATCGGCGTCGATCGGGTTGTGCTCGCCGCGGGCGAAGCCGCCGCCGCGGCCCTGCGCGCCGAGCAGGCGGTGCAGGGTGCTCGCCGGCGCCCCGCACAGCTCCTC
>NZ_JAMQQF010000436.1 GCF_023716945.1 Frankia sp. AiPs1
GTCCTCGAGCACGTGGTGGACGGCGTGGACCAGCGCGGCGGCCCGAGGTGTCACGCTGACCCGGTCCTCGGCGCGCAGCGAGTCGAACCACAGGACGGTGGCGATGCTCGAGGCTGCGGCCACTCCCGCCCGCTCGCTGCGGGCGACGGCCGGGGAATGCCGCCCGGAGCGCACGGCGTCCTCGACGGCCGCGGTGGCGGTGGCACGCAGCCGACGCTCCACCGCGGCCAACGCGGCGAGATCGAGCACCCCACCGGGTGGGCCCGGTGTGACCGGTTCCGGGACGCTGTCGGCGAGCGGGTCGGGTCTACCGGGCCCGGCCGATCCGGGGGGCCCGGCCGGAACCACGGCGCCCGACACCGTCAGGGATCCCGCGGGCTCCCCGGCGTCGGCGGGCCAGGGGCGGCGAGCGGCGGCCGGCGACGTCACCATCGAGTCCTCGTTTCGATCTTGCTGGATGTTCGAGCCGGATCGCAGGGGCGGACGGGCCGGGGCAATCGCGCCGTCGGCCTGGCCCGGTTGGGGAGCGGCGTCCGGCGCGGCGATGTCCAGGGTGTCGGCGATCACCGGAGGATCGGCGTTGTCCGAGGTCTCGGCGACGTACGGAGCATCGGCGACCCTCGGAGTGTCGTGAACGTCTGCGCCTTCGGGGACGCTCGGGATGTCGGGGACGCTCGGGATGTCGGGGACGCTCGGGATGTCGGGGACGCTCGGGATGTCGGGGACGCTCGGGGTGTCGGGGACGCCCGGGGTGTCCGGGGTGTCGAGCTCTGCGCTGCTCCGGATGGCGGAGGTGCCGGGGATGTCTGGCCCCATGATCAGCTCCCCCCGACCCGCCTGTGCTCGCGGGGCGACCGCCGGTCTGACTTCCGACCTGCGCATGACCGGCCTTCGTCCCATGACACCGACCTCCCAATGTCCGGACGTGCGGTGCGGGCCGGAGGTTGTGCCGCCGGCCGGATCGGCGACACCCGACGACTACGCGCGGCACCCCCGTCCGGCGTCCCGTTTCATGGTGGTCGCACCATTTCAGCATCCGTGGGCGGTTGCGGTGCCGCGGGCCGGACTCCGCCAACCCCGCGGCGCCGCTGCGCGCCCCACCGGCAACGCCCCGGCTCCGCCGTGCGGCCGGGCGAGACCCGTCAGCCCGTCGTGGCGCTGGCCGTCCCATCCAGGTCATCGGCGGCGAGCAGACGGTCGAGGCGGGCACGAAGGGCCGGTTCGTCCGCCGCGGGCGTGGTGAGCTCCACGGTCTTGACCCGGCTGGTGGCCCCGCGGAGGAGCCGCACCTGGGTGGGGCGCAGGCTGAGCGCCCCGGCCAGGGCGCGCAGGGCGGCCTCGGTCGCCCGGCCGTCGACGGCCCGCTCGGTCACTCGGACGATCAACGTGGAACCCGCCCGCGGATCGGTCCAGCGCCCGCCCACGTTGGCTCGTCCGGCGCCCGGTTGGACCCGGATCGTCACCCGCATGCCCGCTATCGTCTCGCACCGCCGCACCGCCGCACCGCCGCACCGCCGGCACCGCCGCCCAACCGCCGGCCGCCCCGCGCGAGCTCGTGTCACGGTGTGACGACAAGGGTGATCCGGACGCCGCACGTCTGCGGCGCCGGCGCGGGCGCAGTGCCACCAAGGGGTGACTGTAGGAGCGATGTTTCCCCGCGGTCCTCCGGGATGTGTGTGTCGTCGGCCGGGACGGTCCGGGGACGGCGTGTCGGCCGGCTACTATCCGGCCATGGTCGAAAACGAGGGTCGCGTTGCCCTGGTGACAGGTGGTAACCGCGGCATCGGTGCTGCCTGCGCGGTCGCGCTCGCCGCCGCGGGGAACCGGGTCGCGGTCGCCAGCCGCGGCGGTTCCGCCCCCGAGGGCATGTTCGGCGTCCGGATGGACGTCGCCAACACCGAGAGCGTCGACAAGGCGTTCGCGGAGGTCGAGGCCGAGCTCGGCCCGGTCGAGATCGTCGTGTCGAACGCGGGCATCGTGCGCGACACCCTGCTGGCCACCATGAGCGAGGACGCCTTCCAGGAGGTCGTCGACACGAACCTGCTCGGCGCCTACCGGGTGGCCAAGCGGGCAGCGCGGCCGATGATGCGGATGCGCCGCGGGCGGCTCATCTTCGTCTCCTCCGTCGTCGCGTCCACCGGCGGTCCCGGGCAGTCCAACTACGCCGCCTCCAAGGCCGGCCTGATCGGCTTCGCCCGGTCCCTCGCCCGGGAGCTGGCGCCCCGCAACATCACCGCCAACGTCGTCGCCCCCGGCCCGATTCGCACGGACATGACCGACGCGCTGACCGAGGCCCAGCGGGCCGCGCTGACCGCCCAGGTGCCGGGCGGGCGGATGGGTGAGCCGGCGGACGTCGCCGCCCTCGTCGCCTTCCTGGCCTCGCCCCAGGCCGGGTACATCAGCGGTGCGTTGATCCCGGTCGACGGCGGCCTGGGCATGGGGCACTGACTCCCGTTCCGTCCGCTTCCCGTTCGTCCGCGTCGCGGCCGGCGAGTCGCTGGTGGAGCAGCTCCGTCAGCTCGGCGAGTCGATCGGCGGTGCCCCACGGGGCGGCGTGACCTGACCCATCTGTCGGTGTCGGGGCGCTGCGCGGCGGGGGTCCGGCCGCCGCCAGACAGGGCGGTTTCTGTCGGTGGGCGATGGGACGATGCCCGGGTCCGATGATCGACGACACCCCGGGCCCGGTGATCATGATGATGGCAGTTCCGACGCTCGACAGGACCAGTCCGTCCCGGCAGTCACGTACTCGCGTGGCCGCACCCCGAGGCCCGGCCCACGCGAGCCCGGCTCCGTCGGCGTACGCCGACGGAGCCTGCGGGTGGGTGAGGGGCGTCGTCGACGGATATCGTGGGCGGCGGAGTCTTGCCGCGCGCCGTCGAGCCGTGGCCGTGCGTGGCGGCCGGCGTCGGACGGCGCCGGTCCTGGCCTAACTGCCCCCGTCCCGGGTGGTGGTGCCGAGGCCGCCACAGCCACAAAGGGGTGGGTCCGATGAGCGTGATCCGGGTGGAACCGCGCGGTGGCCGCGACTTCGACGTGGAGGTCGCCGAGGAAACCTCGCCGGGCGTGCCCGGGCTCTCCTTCTCGTTCCGGGTCACCGCCGACGACGCGGTGCTCGCCGCGAGTGGGACGAAGGTCGGTGACGAGCCGGGGATGATCGCCCTGGTCCGCGCGTCGTTCGAGTACCTGCTGGCCCGAGAGCCGGCGGGGCAGATCCTGCCGGAGTTCGAGCTGTCGACCATCGGCCGCTACTTCCCGACCTATCCGGCCGACCTCGCCAACCGCGTGCCGCGATGACCGCGACACCCGAGACACCGGCGACACCGGCGATGCCGGCTGCCGTCAGCGACGTCGACGCGCTGTTGCTGGTCTCCTTCGGCGGCCCCGAGGGTCCCGACGACGTGCTGCCGTTTCTGCGCAATGTGACGGCCGGGCGGGATGTCCCGCGGTCGCGGCTCGAGGTCGTCGCCGAGCAGTACCGGATGTTCGGCGGACGCAGCCCGCTCAACGACCAGAACCGGGCGCTGGCCGAGGCCCTGCGGGCGGAGCTGCCCGGCCTGCCCGTCTACTGGGGCAACCGCAACTGGGCGCCCTATCTGACCGACACGGTCGCCGAGATGGCCGCCGCCGGGATCCGCCGGGCGGCCTGCTTCATCACCTCGGCGTTCTCGTCGTACTCGGGTTGCCGTCAGTACCGGGAGAACCTGGCCGCGGCGCTCGCTGCGCTCCCGCCGGCCACCGCGGCCCCGGAACTGGTCACGTTGCGCCTGTTCTTCGACCATCCCGGCTTCGTGGAGCCGATGGTCGACCGGTGCGTCGCCGCGTTGGCCGAGCTGCCCGAGAAGGCGCGGGCCGACGCGCATCTGCTGTTCACGGCGCATTCCCTGCCGCTGTCGCAGGCGCGGGCCAGCGGCCCGCGCGGTGACGCCTACCCGCGCCAGCTGCGCGCTGTGGCGGGAGTGATCGCCGCCGGGGTCGAGCGTGTCACCGGGGTCCGTCATCCCGTCGAGCTGGCATTCTGCAGCCGCAGCGGACCGCCGACGGTGCCCTGGCTGGAGCCGGATGTGGGCGATCGGCTGGCCGAGCTCGCCGGCGCCGGGGCGGTGAGCGCCGTGGTCGTGCCACTCGGCTTCGTCAGCGATCACATGGAGGTCGTCTACGATCTCGACGTGCTCGCCGCGCGGCGGGCGGCGCAGGTCGGGCTGCCGGTGGCGCGCGCCGGCACGGTGGGCACCGACCCGCGGTTCGTCGCGATGGTGCGGGAGCTCGTCGAGGAGATTCGGAATCCGGACCTGCCTCGCCGGGCGCTGACCGAGTTCGGACCGTGGCCGCAGAGCTGCGCCCCGGGCTGCTGCATGCCGTCGCCGCGGTCACAAGCCGCCATTCAGGGCGCCGCGGAGGGTGGACGGCATGCGGATGCGGCGATACTGATGGGGAACGACGCAACCAGCACCGGACGACGAGGCGAACGACGGTAACGGAGCGATCGGAGCTATGCAGCGCTACGTGTTCGAAACCCCGGAGCGGTTCGTGGTGGGAACGGTGGGCCAACCCGGTGAAAGGGTCTTTTTCCTGCAGGCCGCCGGCCGGGGGCAGGTCGTGACCGTGGGCCTGGAGAAAACCGAGGTCACAGCGCTCGCCGAGGGGCTGCACACGCTGCTTGGCCAGGTCGGTCAGACCCAGGGGATACCGCTTCCGGCCGCATCGGAGGTCGAGATCGACCTCGCTCCGCTGGACGCGCCTTTCCAGGAGGACTTCCACCTGGGGCAGCTCACCGTCTCCTGGGACGGCCACCGGGTGTTCGTCGAGGCGGCCGGAATCTCGCCCGGGGAGATCCGGCTGCCCGAGAGCGAGGACGAGCTCGACTCGCTGCGGGTCGGCCTGTCGATCCGGCAGGCCCGGGCCTTCATCGAGCGGGCCCGCACGATCGTCGCCGCCGGTCGCCCGGCGTGTGTCCTGTGCGGTCGCCCCGACGACCCCGCGGGCCACTTCTGCCCCCGGCTGAACTGAACCAGCCCCACCGATCCACCCGCCGTTGTGCACCCCAATGCCCGTCCGGCCGGGCCCGAGCCGGTTCAGTGCGGCGGCGGCACCGTCGCGCAGGACGGGTCGAACGCGTCGTAGGCGGCCTCGTAGGCGCGCCGCACCGCCGCGGACAGGCTGCGCAGGGCCGCCGACCGCCGCGCGATCT
>NZ_JAMQQF010000437.1 GCF_023716945.1 Frankia sp. AiPs1
GGACGGGTTCCGAGGGGGTGCGGGCGCCGGCGGGCGGTGTCCTGTTCGCCATCGATCCAGTTCGGTTCGGCCCGGCGGGGGTGGGGGTGCCGGTCGCCTGGCGCGATGGCCTGCGCCAGCTCCTGGGCCTCGCCGCGCGCCGCTGCGAGCTGCCGGCCGACGCGGTGAGCGTCCAGGACCGGGGCGGCGGGCTGCTCGGCGTGGTCCGCGACGACGTGCCGGCGCAGCGCGTGGTCGCGGATCTCGTGCGGGAGCTGCGGGGAGTGTTGCACGCCTACAACCGGCCGCGCAGCGAGAGCGATCGGGTCCGGTTACGGGTCGCGTTGCACCAGGGACAGGCCGTCGCCGCCGACGGCGCTGCCGCCGCCCGGGATGACACCGCCCGAGGTCACGCCGCCCGGGGTGACACCGCCCGAGGTCACGCCGCCCGGGATGACACCGCCCGGGATGACACTGCCCGAGGTCACGCCGCCTGGGGTGACGCCGCCCAGGCGGCTTCTCGTCTCGTCGACACGCCCGCCCTCAGCCACCTGCTCGGGGAGTTTCCCGCCGCGGAGATGGTCGTCATCATCTCGGGCCCGCTGTTCGCGGCCGCCGTCGACCGGCGGCGCAACCTGGAGCCCGGCTCGTTCCGACGGGTCGAGACGGGCGTCCCCGGCCTCGCCGGGCCTGCCTGGATCCAGGTGCCCGCGGCAGGCGAGGGGCCGCCCGACGGCCCGCGGGTGCCCGGCGCGGATCAGCGGTCGATGCCACCGTCGGTGGCGCCGATCGTCGCCGAGGAGCCGAGCACCGCGGCCGGGTGGGACTTTCTCGTCTCCGCCGCGGAGGAGGACAGCGCCTGGGGTCAGTGGTGTGCCTGGCTGCTCGAACAACAAGGCTTCCAGGTGCATCTCGACACCTGGGACGTCGTCGCCGGGGATCACCTGGTGGGACGTCTCCACGAGGCGGTGTCCCACTCGAAGCGGACCCTCGTCATCCTCTCCGAGAACTACCTGGCCTCGGAGAAGGTCCAGGCCGAGTGGCACGCGGCATGGTTGGCGGACCCGACCGGAATGATGCGGCGCCTGATTCCGGTGCGGGTCGCCGTGTGCCGCCCGGAGACGGCGGGCCTGCTGCACGGCATCAGCCACATCGACCTCGTCGACCTCGACGGTGACGAGGCGCGGCGCGCCTTCGTCGAGGGGATCAACCGGGCGGTCCAGGGCGGCTACCGGCCGAGCGAGCCGCCGCCCTTCCCCGGCTCTCCCGCGCGAACCTGACCCGCGGTGACGACCCGCGGGCCTGGCTCGCGGCCGCGGGGCTCAGGGGCCGGCGATCGGAAGATGGATCCGGTTGCCGGCGGCGGCGAACTCCGCGGCCTTGGCCCGCAGCCCCGCGGCGACCGCCTCGTCCCCCGTGCTCGCCAGCGGAACCGAGGCGGTCGGAACGGTCGAGTCGGTCGGAACGGTCGGGGCGGTGCCGTCCCCGGCGGCCCGCACCTGGTGGGAGATCTTCATCGAGCAGAAGTGCGGTCCGCACATCGAGCAGAAGTGGGCCGTCTTCGCCGCGGGGGCCGGCAGGGTCTCGTCGTGGTAGGACCGGGCGGTGTCCGGGTCCATCGCCAGGTGGAACTGGTCGGCCCAGCGGAACTCGAACCGGGCGTCGGACAGCGCGTCGTCCCAGGCCCGGGCGCCGGGATGCCCCTTGGCGAGGTCCGCCGCATGGGCCGCGATCTTGTAGGCGATGACGCCGGCCTTGACGTCGTCGCGGTCGGGCAGACCGAGATGCTCCTTCGGGGTGACGTAGCAGAGCATCGCGGTACCGTGCCAGCCGATCACCGCGGCGCCGATCGCCGAGGTGATGTGGTCGTAGCCGGGCGCGACGTCGGTGGTGAGCGGCCCGAGCGTGTAGAACGGCGCGTCGTGGCAGATCTCCCGCTGCAGCCGGACGTTCTCCTCGACCCGGTGCAGCGGGACGTGGCCGGGCCCCTCCACCATCACCTGCACGTCGTGCTCCCACGCGACCCGGGTCAGCTCCCCCAGGGTCGCGAGCTCGGCGAGTTGGGCGTCGTCGTTGGCGTCGGAGATCGAGCCGGGCCGCAGGCCGTCGCCGAGCGAGAACGTCACGTCGTAGGCGGCAAGGATCTCGCACAGCTCGGCGAAGTGGGTGTAGAGAAAGTTCTCCTCGTGGTGGGCGAGGCACCAGGCGGCCAGGATCGAACCGCCGCGCGAGACGATCCCGGTCCGGCGTCGCGCGGTCAGCGGCACGTAGCGCAGCAGCACGCCGGCGTGGACCGTCATGTAGTCCACCCCCTGCTCGCACTGGCGGATGACGGTGTCCCGGTAGGCCTCCCAGGTCAGCGCCTCGGGCCGACCGCCGACCTGCTCCAGGGCCTCGTAGATGGGCACCGTGCCAACCGGGACCGGGGAGTTGCGCAGGATCCACTCGCGGGTCCGGTGAATGTCCGCGCCGGTGGACAGGTCCATGACGGTGTCGGCGCCCCACCGGGTCGCCCAGACCATCTTCTCGACCTCTTCCTCGATCGAGGAGGTCACGGCCGAGTTGCCGAGATTCGCGTTGATCTTTACCAGGAAGGACCGGCCGATCACCATCGGCTCGGACTCGGGATGGTTCACATTCGCCGGCAGGACGGCGCGCCCGGCGGCGATCTCGGCCCGCATGGTCTCGACGGGCAGCCCCTCGCGCAGGGCGGCGAACTCCATCTCCCGGGTGATCTCGCCCCGGCGCGCATGGGCGAGCTGGGTGACGGCCCCCCCGCCGGGCCGGGTCCGTAGCGCGCCCCGCCCGCCGGCCGTAACAGTGTTCCCGCGCTCGGCGACCCATCCAGCCCGCAGCGGCGGCAGGCCCCGGCGCACGTCGACGTCCGCCGCCGGATCCGTGTACGGCCCGGAGGTGTCGTAGAGCACGACGCTGTCCCCGGTGGTGAGGACGACCTCCCGCATCGGCACCCGCAGGTCGGGATCCGCACCGACGAGCCAGGTCTTGCGACTGCCCGCCAGCGGCCCGGTCGAGACGGCCGTGGCCCGGGGCGCGGCAGGCGAGCTCTGGGCCGCGGGCCGGTGCGCCGTGCCGTCCGGCGACGCCGCCGGAATACCGTTCGGAATTTCCCCCGGGATAGCCTCTGGTGCCGGTTCGGAATCCGGCTCACCGAGGCCGGGAATCGTCTCGGAAGAAGGGGACGAAAAATTACGGTCGATTGGCGACATCAGTTGAACTCCCTACGCCGGCATTACCCGGACAGGTTCTGCGGTCGGCGGCCCTAGCCACCCTCTCAGCCCCTCGGTGGAGCTCCCGCGATCAATTCGCGCATCGTTACCATAAACCACTCGACTATCGGCCGTCAGTCGATTGCTGCCATCGCACCGGTGCTGGGCGGGTCGAACGGCCCGATCGGGGCGCTGATCTCAGCCGTTGTCGGCGGGTGCCTGGCCGAGGTAGCTCGCCTCGATGAGGTCGGGGCGGGCGGCGAGTTGCGCGGCGGGTGCGGCGAGCGCGACTCGGCCGCGGTCGAGAACGTAGCCGCGGTCGGCCACTCGCAGCGCGAGAGCGGCGAACTGCTCGACGAGCAGCACACCGGTCGACGTCTCGGCCGCGATCCCGCGCAGCAGCTCGAGCAGCCGCGGCGCGACGCCGGGCGCCAGGCCGAACGACAGCTCGTCCACCAGCAGCAACCGCGGCCGGCGCACGAGGGCGACGGCCAACGCGAGCCGCTGACGCTCGCCACCGGAAAGTTCTCCGGCCGCCCGGTCGAGCAGGCCACCGAGCGCCGGGAACCAGCCCAGGACCCGCTCGATCTCGCCGCGATGGCTGCGGCCGGCCGCCAGGCGCAGGTTCTCCCGGACGGTCAGCCGACCCAGCGCCCCCCGCCCCTGCGGGACGACGGCCAGCCCCCGCCGGGCGAGCGTGCTCGGCGCGGGACGCCGAACCCACTCGCCGAACACCCCGACCCGGCCCGCACTCGCCGGCAACAGGCCGGCGGCCGTGCGGATCAGGGTCGTCTTGCCGGCTCCGTTCGCCCCCAGCAGCGCCACGATCTCGCCGGCACGGACGACCAGCGACACCTCGCGCAGCACCGGTCCCTCGTTGTAGCCGCTGCTCACCCGCTCGAACTCGAGCAGCTCGGTGCCCGCCGCCGGCCTCGTGGATGCGGTGGTGGGCGGCAGCCTGGGTGACGAGGAGGTCGCCGGCGAAACGGACTCAGCCGCTGGTACGGACTCAGCCGACGAAACAGACTCGGCTAGCGAGGCGGACTCGGCCGGCGAGGCGGACTCGGCTAGCGAAACGGGCTCGGCCGGCGAGGCGGACTCGGGGCCGTCGGAGCCACCCAGGTAGGCCGCGCGAACGGCCGGATCCGCCCGGACCTGCGCGGGGAGCCCGCGGGCGACGATCCGACCGCCGTCCAGGACGAGAACCCGGTCGCAGACGTCGAAGACAAGCTGCACGTCATGATCGACCAGCAGGACGGCGACGCCGCGGCCGGCGATGCGCCGGATACGCGCGGCGAGCTCGCGCCGGTCGGCGGGATCGAGCCCGGCGGCCGGCTCGTCGAGCAGCAGGACCTTCGGCGTGGCCGCGAGTGCACGGCCGAGGGCCACCGCGGCTCGCTCGTCGTGGCTGAGCGTCGCGGGCAGGCGGTCGGCGATCGCCGTGAGTCCCAGCCGACCCGCATCCATCGGACCGGCCGCCGGGCGCGCCACCACGGCGATGTTCTCCGCGACCGCCAGGCTGTCGAACAGCTCCAGGGCCTGGAAGGTGCGGGCGAGCCCGAGTCGCTGCCGCTCGTGCGCCGGCAGCCCGGTCAGCGCGGTGCCGGCCAGGTTCACGCTGCCGGCGAGGATCGTCGCGAAGCCGGTGAGCGCATCGATCAGCGTCGTCTTGCCGGCCCCGTTCGGCCCGATGAGGCCGGTGACGCTGCCCGCCTCGAGGCCGAAGGAGACGCCGTCGACGATGCGGGTACCGCCGCCCTGCCCGGCAGCAAGCATGTCAACGGACAGCAGCGCGGTCACGACACGCCGCCGGGGTTGACCGGGAACGCGGTCAGGCCCGGCCGGTGCCCCTCCGCGGCACGCGGTGCCTCGCTGTCGACGCCCTCGGGCGCATCCCCACCGGGCCCCCCGTCCCCGTCGGACCGCCGACTCCCGCCGGGCCGCAGCTTGCGCGGGCTCCCGCCGGG
>NZ_JAMQQF010000438.1 GCF_023716945.1 Frankia sp. AiPs1
ACCGAGGCGAGCCGCCCGGCCACGCCCACCCCGCCCGCCAGGGCGGCGCACAGCGTGGCCAGGACGCCGGCGAACACCCGCCGGCTGGTCATCGCGCCCGCGACCAGGGCCGCGTGGGCGCAGCCGAGGTAGACCCAGGTCCCCGCGCCGCCGACGGACACCGCCGGAACAGCGGCGCCGGCCGCGAGCGCTCCGGCCGCGCCCGCGCCGACGTTGGCGAGGACAAGCCAGGGGCCGAGGCCACGGCGAAGGCTCAGCGCCACGTAGCCGAGCCCCCACGTGAGCTCCAGCAGGGTGACGGCGAGCCCCAGCGGGTGCCGGCCGTACCAGGACCACCAGACCGCCAGGTACAGCGCCGTCGTGACGAGGCCGAGCACCCGCAGCACGGCGAAGGTACGCACGACGACGGCGGTGAGCGCGTCCGATGCGCTGAGTGAGGCGCCGAGTGAGGCGCTGACCGGCACGGACATCAGTCTGGCCGGTCGGATCAGGACTCATCCGCCGATCGGCCGCAATGGTGGGCCGGGATCGCCCGGATCAGGTGCGGTCGGAGCTGAACCGCACCGCACCGGCGGTGAGGACCGCGCCCGGGAACACCCGCGCACCGGCCCGCAGCTCGTTGCCCCGCTCGATGACGGCGCCGTCGCCGACAACGACGCCGTCGAGCACGACACCGGAACCGATCACGGCATCGCGGCCGATCACGCTGTCCCGCACAGTGGCTCCCGCTTCGACGACCGCGCCGTCGAAGAGCACGGCGCCGTCGATCGCGGCGCCCGCGCCCACCCGGGCGCCGGCCCCCACGGTGGCGCCGCCGCCGATCTTGGCGTCGGCGGCCACGTCGGCGCCGGCCAGGACCAGGCAGTCCCCGACCGGTCCGGGCAGCGCCGAGGAGACCATCCGGCCGGTCACCAGGTCGCGGCTGCCCTGAACGAACGCCGCCGGCGTGCCGAGGTCGAGCCAGTAGGTGCTGTCCGGGTATCCCATGACCGGTGTGCCGGCGGTCAGCAGGGCGGGGAACGTCTCCCGTTCGACCGACACCGGCCGGCCCACGGCGATGGTGTCGATCACCGAACGGCGGAACACGTAGCAGCCCGCGTTGATGAGGTTGGTGGGTGGGTCGGGCGTCTTCTCCAGGAACTCGGTGACGCGGCCGTCCCCGTCCACGGGCACCACGCCGAACGCCCGCGGATCGGACACCTCGGTCAGGTGCAGGGTGACCGCCGCGTCCGCCGCGGTGTGCCGGCGGATCAGGGCCCTGATGTCCAGGCCGGACAGGATGTCACCGTTGAAGATCACGACCGGGTCGTCCGGACCGCCGCGCAGCCGCCCGGCGACGTTGCGGATGGCGCCGCCCGTACCCAGCGGCTCCGTCTCGGTCACGTACTCCAGCTCGAGGCCGTGGGCGGACCCGTCCCCGAAGTACTCCTCGAAGACCTCCGCCCGGTAGGAGGTGGCAAGCACCACCCGGTCGATACCGGCGTCGCGCGCCCGGGCCAACATGTGCGCGGTGACCGGCACCCCTGCGACCGGCAACATCGGCTTGGGGGCCGACATCGTGAGTGGTCGTAGACGGGTCCCCTGACCGCCGACAAGCATCACTGCGTCCATGGACAGTCAGTGTCGCAGGGCATGGGGTAGCTCTTGGAGACGGATGGGCAACGAGACCACTACCCGAACGTGCCGCCATGAACCAGTTACTTTCTGTTCAACGCTCCGTTACCGCACGCACCCGGCCGCCGCCGCGGCTCATTCCTCGGCGGTGGTCCCGCGACCCGTGAGCAGCTCCGCGGACCGGGTCGCCTTCGCCCCGGCGCTGTCCTTGGCGAAGGCGAGGGCAAGCAGCAGTCGGGCGCCGAGCCCGGCGCCCAGCAGCAGCCGCAGGGGGGCCCGCGCCGGCCCCGGGTACTGCCGGGACAGGTAGCGGAACATGCTGCGGTGGTGGGCCACCACCATCCGCCGGGACGACCGCTTCGTCGAGTGCCCGCCGAGATGTTCGACGACCGCGATGGGCACATACACCGACTGCCAGGATGCCGCCCCGATCCGCCGGCCCAGATCGACATCCTCCATGAACATGAAGTACGACTCGTCGAAACCGCCGACCGACTCGAACGCCTCCCGGCGCAGCAACTGGCAGGAGCCGGACAGCCAGCCGGCGGTCATCTCCCGCGGGGCGCCCCGCTCGCGACGGTAGGAGGCGGTCCACGGGTTCGTCGGCCAGCACCAGCCGAACAGCGCGTGGCCGATCCCCCGCCCCAACGACGGCAGGTCGCGGGCCGAGGGATACAGGGCGCCGTCCGGGTTGGTGATCCCGGGCCCGAAGGCACCCCCGCCGGGCCAGCGCCGCGCCGCGCCGATCAGCTCGTCCAGCGCGCCCGGCTGGAACGAGATGTCGGCATTGGAGATCACCAGCCAGGGTGCGGCGGCGCCGACGGCCCCCCGGTTGACGGCGCTGCCGTAGCCGAGGTTGCGGCCGGGGCGCAGCAGGCGCACCTCGGGGCGCTCCCCCGCCGCGCGGGTACCCGCATCGAGCTTCGGGGAGTTGTCGACGATGACGACCTCGTACGCCCGGGTCGTCGCCTTCGCCAGGGAGTCGAGGAACGCGCCGATGATCTCCCCGGACCGGAAGGTCACGACGACGACCCGCAACTCCGGTTCCACACCCATGTCCTCGCCCACCCGTCTCACCGGCCCACCCGTCTCCACCGGCGGCACCCGTCTCACCGGGCCGCCCGCCTCACCAGCTCGCCCGCCTCGCCGGGCCGCCGCTTCGCCAACCCGGCCGCCTCCGCCAGCCCGCCGTCCGACCGGCGCGGCCCGCGCCGCGGCGGTGACGGCGAGTGGCATCCGTGCCGACAAGACCGTAGCGCGCCCTTTGCGGCGGTCTTTGCCCAGGGGCCGGCCCCGCCCATGAGAAGCCGATCACGAGGGCCGGTGTCGGCGGGCAGGCTCGCGCGCCTGGACCGCCGTCAGTCGGCGGTCGAGGCCGGACGCGAGCCGCCCGCGGGCGGCTCAGCGCTCGGCGACAGCCCGCGCGTAGCTCGCCAGGTGGGCCTCGGCGCTTGCCGCCCAGGTGAACTCCCGGGCGCGGGCGAGGCCCGCCTGCCCGAGCTGGTCGCGCCGCTCGGCATCGTCGAGCAGGGCGCCCATCTCGCGGGCGATGGAGTCCGGGTCCGGCTGGGTGTAGGCGACAGCGTCCCCGCCGACCTCCGGCAGCGACAGCCGCGGGGTGGTCAGCACCGGCGCGCCGCAGGCCATCGCCTCCAGCACCGGCAGCCCGAACCCCTCGCCGTGCGAGGGGTAGGCCACCAGCGACGACCCACCCAGGTACCCCGGCAGGTCGGAGAACCGCAGATAGCCGGGCCGAATCACCCGCAGGTGGCTGGGCACCGAGGCGACGGCGGCGTCGACGTCGTCGTCCCAGCCCGAACCGCCGGCCAGCACGAGGGCGGGCGGCTCGTCCCGCCAGTGCACCGCCTCGGCCCAGCCGCGGATCAGGTTCGGGACGTTCTTGCGCGGCTCCAGCATGCCGAGGAAGGCCACGTAGCGCGCGTCGCCCAGGCCGAGGCGGCGGCGCACCCGCTGCTTGTCCTCCTCGGTCGGCGGGTGGAAGGTCGACGTGTCGACGCCGTGGTAAGCGACGTCGGTCGTGGTCGACTCCCCGTCGAGCACGCGGATGAGCTCGTCCCGGGTCGCCTTCGACGGGACGATGATCCGGGCGGCGCGGCGCACCGCGGTGCGCATCGCCGAGCGGAAGAACGTCCCCTTCACCGCCGTGTGCATGTCCGGCTCGGTGAAGAAGGTGACGTCGTGGATGGTCACGCAGACGGGCTGCTGGGCCCGTAGCGGCATCGTGTAGTGCGGTGAATGGATAACGTCGGCATTCACCTGCTCCGCGACCAGTGGCAGCCCGGTCTGCTCCCACGCCAGCCGCGCCGGCCGGTGGGCGATGGCCGCCGGCCCGGACAGAACGGTGGCATGCGGAGCCATCCGGCTGTAGCGTTCCTCGTCCGACCGCTGGCAGACCAGCGCCATGTCCGCACCGGCCGCGCCCAGCGCCGCGACCAGCCCGTCGACATAACGCCCAACGCCACCACGGTCGGCCGGGACCGAAGTCGCGTCGACGAGCACCCGGGGTCCCACGGCGCTCCTTCCCTGACGCGCCACCCTGGCAGGGGTGGCCGCTTGCTTCACGGTGACCGCTTGCTTCCCAACGGGGGCAACACTACGCCCGCCCGTCAGCGGCGACGGACACGGCAGGGGGGCCGCCGACTCGACGGTAGAGCGCCCACGTCGCCTCCGCCGCCGCATTCCAGGTAAATGCCTGCGCACGGACGCGTCCGGCGTCCGACAGCCGTCCCCGCAGACCCGAATCGCCGACGATCCGCGCCACCGCGGACGACAGCGCGGCGGCGTCGCCGACGCCGGCCACCAGCGCGGCGTCCCCCGCGACCTCGACCAGCGCCGGGGCATCGGAGATCACCACCGGCACCCCGTGCGCCATCGCCTCCACCACGGGCAGGCCGAAGCCCTCCGATCGACTCGGCGCCAGCAGCACCCCGGCGCGCGAGAGCACGACCGCGAGATCCTCGTCACTGATCCGCCCAAGAGTGCGGACCCGCGATCCGTCCAGACCGTGCCGCGCCGCCTCGGTGCGCACGTCGAGTCCGCCCCAGCCGGCCGCGCCGACGTGCACCAGCGGCAGGCCCGGATCGTCCGGCCGGCGCAGCGCGGCGAGCGCGGTCTCCAGCCCCTTGCGCGGCTCCAGCGTGGCCAGGGTGAGCAGGTAACCACCCGGCGGGGGCAGACCCAGCCGAGCCGCGCGGGCATCGGCGTCGGCCGGCACCCGGACGACCGCCTCGGCCACCCCCTCGCCGATGGCGTGCAGCCGCTCGGGGGGGATCGGTAGGTGCCGGGCCACCTCGGCGGCGACAGCCAGAGTGGGTACGATCACCGCGTCGGCGTACCGGACGGCGCGCTCGCCCATCAGCCGGTGCCAGCGCGCCCCGTGCGGGGTCAACGTCTCGGGATGGGTCCAGGGCACCGCGTCGTGGATCGTCACGACCAGCTTCGGCCGGGGCCGGCGTCGGTCGAGGGCATCCCCGAGCGCCGGCGCGACGCTGTTCGCGGCCCACGCGGCCAACGGCGGCCGCGCCGGAC
>NZ_JAMQQF010000439.1 GCF_023716945.1 Frankia sp. AiPs1
GGGTGGGTCAGGCCCCGCGGCGCTGCGCGCGGTTGCCGCGCCAGGTCATCGGGCCGGTCCGAGCCCCGGTGGGCGCGCCGAGCTGCTCGCGCGGGTTCACCCCGAACACGCCCGGTGGAAGGGGCTGACCCAGCCCCGGCGGCGGGGAAACGCCGGGCAGCACCGGAACACCGGTCAACCCACCGGAGACCGACAACTTGATCTCCGTGTTGATGGAGACCGGGCCACCGGGCCCCGGCGACATGTACACCACGATCCCGGGGGCGACCGGCGCGGGGACCGGCTGCGACGTGACGTGGAACCCGAGCTGGGCAAGCATCTGCTCGGCCGCCTGCTGCGACTGGCCGACCACGTTCGGCAGAACCTTCATCGGCACCTGCGGCTGGGTGTCGTCCGGCGCCGGCAGCGGCTCGACCGGCAGGCCCAGGCCGTTGATCGTACGGATCATGGTCCGGGACCACACCTGCGCCGGGTATCCGCCGCCGAAGACGTTGCGGCCGAGCACGTTGGTCAGCGGATGCGAGGTCGGCCCGCGCGGGTCGGCGAGGGTGACCGCCGTGGCAAGCTGCGGGATGTACCCCGCGAACGAGGCGGTGCTGAAGCCCTCGGCGGTACCCGTCTTGCCCGCCGCCGGCCGGCCGATCTGCCCGTTCCCGCTGGCGGTCCCGTGGTTGATGACGCCTTGCAGCACGGCACTGACCGTGTCCGCGATCTTCGGGTCGAGCACCTGCTCGCAGGGCGCGCCGGCGTTGAACGGCAGCGGCCGGTCGGCGCCACCGACCCGCTGCGTGATCGCGAGAACGGTGCGCGGGTCGCACCGGCGTCCCCGCGCCGCCAGCGTCGAATAGGCGGTGGCCAGGTCCATCGTGCTGATTTCGTTGGAGCCGAGAATCGACGAGCCGTCGACGCGACTGATCCCGTCTATTCCCTTACATTCCGGATCGTCGTTTCTGGCCGGACGGATCCGGCAGGAGGAGACGCCCATCCGGCGGGCGACCTCGGCCGTCTTCAACACGCCCAGCCGCTCGGCGAGCTGGATGTAGTAAGTGTTGACCGAACCCCAGGTCGCGGTCGTCAGTGAATAGAAGCCGTCCTCGCTCGGATCGGCGTTGCCGTAGCAGTTCTTGCCCTGCGGATCCGGGTTCGGGAAGACGTTGGAGTGATAGCAGACGGGGGCGTGCAGCGTCGTGGACAGCGGCAGGCCGGACTCCAGGGCGGAGATCAGAGTGAACACCTTGAAGGTCGATCCGGGCGAGAAGGAGTCCTCGTCGGCCGGGTAGACCTCCTTCGTGTGCACGAAATCCGTCGACTGGCTCGCCGGCTTGTCGTCGTCCGTCGCCCCGTACTCCCGGTTGATCGCGATGGCGAGCACCTGGCCGGTGCCTGGCTGCATCATCGCGACGCTCGCCGCCACCCGGTTGCCGATCGGGATGACCTCCGTGGCGGCCGACTGCGCGGCCTGCTGCGCGACCGGGTCCAGCGTCGTTCTGATCGTCAGGCCGCCTTCGAACAGCAGTCTGCGGGCGTCCGCCTCGGTGGGGGCGAAGGTTCTGTCGTTGAGGAGCTGCTGGCGGACCAGCGCGCAGAAGAACGGCGCGCCCGAGTCGGCGCACGCGTCGGCCGACCGCACGGCGCGGTCGAGCACCAGCTTCCCGTCGTGCGCCTGGCGGAAGTCGGCCTGGCTGAGGTGGTGCAACTCCAACATCCGGTCGAGCACGACGTTGCGCCGCTCCTGGGCCGCCTGCGGGTGCAGCACCGGGTTGAAGGCGGTCGGGTTCTTCACCAGCCCGGCCAGGGTCGCCGCCTGCGGCAGGGTGAGCCGCTCCACGCCGACGTTGAAGTAGTGTTTCGACGCGACCTCGATGCCGTAGGCGCCGTCACCGAAGTAGGCGATGTTCAGGTAGCGCTCGAGGATCTCGTCCTTGCTCAGATGCGCCTCGAGGTAGAGCGCGTAACGCGCCTCCCGCAGCTTGCGCCGCACCGTCTGCTCGGTGGCAGCCTTCTTCTCCGCCGGCGTGCTGGCCGACATCAGCAGAACGTTCTTGACGTACTGCTGGGTCAGCGTGGACCCGCCCTGGGTCACCTCGCCGTTCTCCCGGTTGGTCAGATAGGCGCGGGCGAGGCCCTTGTAGTCCAGCCCGTCGTGTTCGTAGAAACGCGAGTCCTCGATGTCGACGACGGCCTGGCGCATCACCTGGGGAACCCGACTCAGCGGGACGACCTCGCGGTTCTGCTCGCCGGACAGCGTGGCGATCTGGTTTCCGCGCGCATCGAGAATCCGCGACGCCTGCGCGGGCGGGGGAACCGTGAGGTTTGCCGGCAGATCCATGAAGTCGTCGGCGCTGTCCTTGACGGTCAACCCCACCGCGCCGACCATCGGCAGCGCGAGCATGCCGACCAGCACGCCGGCCACCACGCTGAGCACGCCCGCGATGGCCAACCGGCGAGCCGTCCGCCACGCCCGACGGCCTCCGGTGCCGCTCGCGCCGCCCGAGCCGCTTGGGCCGCCAGAACCGCCCCGCCCGCCAGAACCGCCTTGGCCGCCAGAACCGCCTTGGCCGCCGGAACCGCCCCGCCCGCCAGAACCGCTTGGGCCGCCCGTGGCGAAGCCCGGCCGGTAGAGGTTGCCGATCTCGCGGTCCCGGGCGGCAGCGGTGGACACCGGGCCGGCCGGCCTCGGCCGGCGCCCCGAGGGTGGCTGCCCAGGGGGTATCGGGAACCCAGAGGGCGTGGTCATCGACGGACCTCCGTCCAGCCAGGCTGGGACACCAGTCGGAGCATACGGGCCAACATCTGATCAACCCTCTCCCCCCCGACGGGGCAGGCCGGTACAACGAGGCTTGGAAGGCCACCCAAGCGAGTCGAAAACGCCGTGACCTGGGACACCGCAATTCCGACGGCGGGTGGCGCGGCAGGCCGCCGACGGCGAGCCCTGGACGAGCGTGACGACCTCCACATCACCACGCCCGAGGCGGTCCCGCCATGCCCACCAACGGGCTACCGGATCGGAGGGGGCCTCGGCGGCCGGTTCCCATGTCAGCCGGACAACGGGACCATGGAAGAACTACTCGACCTCCGCCGCGATACAGGAATGTCACCCATCCGACATACGGTTGTCACAGACCGCACTACTGAGGCGATCCGGATCAATGGCCCGGACTAGTCATTTGGACAACCACCCGTGTGGGGTCTGTGCCGTGGCCACGCCACTCCGTACGGTTTCGGGTCAACGCCACGTCACCACCCGCACGGGCCCCCTGACCCGGACTCGAGAAGAAAGGCAGGTGGCATGACCAGAAGCCTGGCCCCCGCCGTCAGCACGACCCTGCACGCCAACACGACCCACCTCGTGGATTCCACCGTCGACGGCGACTGGACGGCGCACGCCGCCTGTCGCGACCTCGACCCGGATGAGCTGTTCGTCCAGGGCGCCGCCCAGAACCGGGTGAAGACCCGGTGTTTCGGCTGCGCCGTCCGCACCGAGTGCCTCGCCGACGCCCTCGACAACCACGTCGAGTTCGGCGTCTGGGGCGGCATGACCGAGCGGGAGCGCCGCGCGCTGCTGCGTCGCCGCCCGGACGTCACGTCCTGGCGCAAGCTGCTCGCCGACGCCCAGGCTGATCATCGATCAGCGTCCGCCGGATAGCCCGGACGGGGATGCCCCGCCCGCCGAGCCGGCCCGGTCCACCGTCCGGCCCGACATCGCGCGGCGACACGCCCGCCCGACCACCGCATGACCGGCGCGGACCCACCAGTCCGTGACCCGCACCCGATTCCGCCCGAGGACAGCGTCGTCCCGGTTCGGAACGCAGCCTCTTCCGCCGGCCCCACGTCCGCCGGCCCCGCCCGCCGACCGCACTTCCGCGGGCCCCACGTCCAGCTGGCCGCACTTCCGCGGGCCCCGCGTCCGACGGCCGCACTTCCGCCGGCCCTACGGCCAGCTGGCGCCGTACCCCCGCCGGCCGCACGCCCTGGGTCAGCCGGCCTGCTCCAGCCGCTCGACCCGAGCCAACGCGCTGCCGATCTCACGCAGACCCGCCAGGTCGTGCACATCCTCGGACAGCGCCTCCACCTCCACCAGCGGGGTGTCGGGATGGGCGCTGGTGAACCGCTCTCGCAGCCGCGCCTCCCGGCTGGCCAGCCGGGCCCGCTCGGCGTGGATCCGCAGCACCGCCGCCGCGAGTGGATGCTCCCCGTGCTCATCGAGGTTCTCGGCGGCCGCGAGGCTGCGCTCGACGGTGAGCGCCGTCGCGTCGCTGTGGTGCATCCGGTTGACCACCAGCCCGGCCAACGGCATCCCCTCCGCGTCGAGCCGATCGACGAAGTACGACGCCTCGCGCAACGCCGCCGCCTCGGGCGCGGCGACGACGACGAACGAGGTGCCGGGATCGCCGAGTAGGCGGTAGGTCTCATCCGCCCGGGCCCGGAAGCCCCCGAACATCGTCTCCAGTGCGGCGACGAACTGGCTGACGTCCATCAGCAGCTGGGCGCCGAGTACCTTCGTGATCACCTTGGTGAACATGCCGAGACCGGCGCCGAGCACCTTCGCGTAGGCCCGGCCGCCGGCCTTGGCCGGCGCGAGCAGCAGGCGCAGCAGCCGTCCGTCGAGGAAGGTGCCCAGCCGCGTCGGCGCGTCGAGAAAGTCCAGGGCCGACCGGGTGGGCGGCGTGTCGACGACGATCAGATCCCACTCGCCGCTCGCGTCGAGCTGGCCGAGCTTCTCCATCGCCATGTACTCCTGCGTCCCGGAGAACGAGGACGACAGCGACTGGTAGAACGGGTTCGCCAGCAGTGCCTCGGCCCGCTCGGGCGTGCTGTGCGCCAGGACGATCTCGTCGAACGTCCGCTTCATGTCGAGCATCATCGCGTCGAGGCGACCGCCGGCGGCGCCGTCGACTCCGGCCACCTCGCGCGGGGTGTTGTCGAGCGCGGTCAGGCCCAGCGACTGGGCGAGCCGGCGGGCCGGGTCGATGGTCAGGACCACCACGTCGCGCCCACGCTCGGCGGCGCGCAGCGCCAGGGCCGCGGCCGTGGTGGTCTTGCCGACACCGCCCGAGCCGCAGCAGACGATGATGCGCTCGGTGTCGAGCATCGCGTCGACGTCGAGCAGCGGCGCCCCCGCCGGGTGCGGCCGGAC